>JAFAHS010000452.1 GCA_019237115.1 Deltaproteobacteria bacterium | reverse complement strand
ACATGCCCGTGACGGTCTATTTCGACGACGTCACGCCGGAACGAACCCTGGTCAAGTTCAAGCCCGTGTGAGCCCCCGCTCCAGTGGAGCTTCGGCAGCATATGGCCGCGTCTGAAGCACCAGGTCCCTGAGTGCCGGCAGCGCGTGCCGGTGCGCTCGGGACGGTTTGCGAGTCCGACAAAAGGCTGGTCCCTGCACCGACGACCGAGCCCCGATGGTGAATCCGGCCCAAGCTGTAGAATGCCGGTCGCGCTCACGCGGCGCGGCCCGCAAGGATTTGCCCGCGATCACTCCCGCTGGGTCGGCCGCGGTATCCATCGGCCCAGTCCCTACGCAAGAAGAACGGCGACAATTCCGGTCAGAAAGATACCGTCAAAGGTCCCCGCGCCGCCTATCGATGCTACCGGCGCGCCGAGACCACGCAACTTGCCGAGGTTCATGATGTCCGCGCCGATGAGGGTACCGAGCACACCGCTGATGTAGGCGACTCCGTCGGGATGAGCCCCACCTAGCACCCAGCCGACCAGAGCCGCCACCACTGGCGGAATCAGCATCGGCGTGGCGATCCCCATTCCCGGCACCGGACGCGCGAAACGATGAACCACTAGCGCCACGATCGCAGTCCCGATGACGGCGGGAACTATCACCGTGGTCCAATGAAGAAGCACATACGTCGAGATGGCTAGCGGCACGATTGCTCCACCGACATTGATGGCAACCGTGGTCGAGGATCCCGCGTAACGCACGGGCGGGCGATAGCGAATGCCAAAGTGTTGCACTACCTCGAGTGAATGAGCGGCACTAGACTCGACCCGAGCGATGGGGATGTTGAAGTAGCTACCCACCAGGCTGGCCAGCAGGGCCAGGAAGGCCAGATGTGGCGAAAGCCCCAAGGCCTGGAAGACGTAGTTAATGATTCCGATCTCGATAAGTGTGAAGACAAAGGCGAGCCCAAAAAAGAATAAGATGGCATAAAGAAAGAGAAATGGGCCGAAAAACACGGGCGCCATGATACCATGCTCTCAGGACCGCGCCACGCTCGAGTAAAATTTGCACAGTCTGGTCGAGCAATAGTTGGATTCGGGAGGCTCTTTTTCGGACCGTGTCTGCATCCCCTTCGATGACCCGCATAAACGCTAAGTTATTTCGAAACCAATCGATGACTTGGATGGCACGAAATTGGCTGTCCAGACAGACAGCCGATCCTTTGCCCATTCGGAGGAGGTCACATGAAAGCATTCGTTTGTGCGATATGTGCGACGGCAGCCATGGTTCCTCTCTTGGCTTTCCCCGCCTTTGCCCAGGAGTCTTCTTCGGGAAACGTCCTGGGCGTGGTGCAGAATGGCAACCGCACGATCATTTTCGAGCGCAGCAATGCTAACCTGAACCTCGATCAACTCAGCGCGTTTGGCCAATTGACCGCGAGTGATCCGGCGCTGGCGAACAAGCTTGCAAGGAATCCTTCGCTGGTAAACGACGAAGGGTTCGTGAGCAGGCATCCTGCACTCCAGCAATACTTCGAGAAGTTTCCGAACGCCCGTGAAGATATCACGGCCAATCCCGGCAATTACCTGACCCCGGTCGCTGGCTCGTCGTGGTCGCGTGCGCGTGCCGGCATGCGGGACTAGCCTCCAGCGCATTTACGGACGCCGGCGCCCGTCCGCAAATGTTGTTTCTGCGGAATCGAACCGCCTTCAGCTCTGGCGAATACGCGGCAGAAATCGGGGCAGCTCGGCGAACGCACCGGCATATGGCTGTCCGAGGGCGCGCTCTTCGGCGGGAATCCGGACCATCAGCAAAATCGCGTTGCCCAGGGAAAAGACGATCGCGGTGATCCATGCCCCGCCGATAAGGGGCACGGCGACGATCTCTATCGCGACCGCAAGGTAGTTTGGATGTCGCGCGAAGCGAAAGGGTCCGCTGGTAACCGGCTGGGCATCGGGCCAAACAATTATCCGCGTGTTCCACCGCGATCCCAGCGTGAAAATCACCCAGTAGCGCAGGAACTGGGCGAACAACTCCGCCACGATCGCAGGCACCGCCACCGC
>JAFAHS010000322.1 GCA_019237115.1 Deltaproteobacteria bacterium | reverse complement strand
CCGAAATTCGTACTCGCTCAGTATCCCGCCGGGGGTAAACACCAACATCGAATTGGTGAGTTGCCGTGAATTGATCGCGACAAGCAAAAGGCTTTTGGAGAGGGCGGACAGAAAGAGCAAGGCGACGGGCTGTCGGATTAAATGAAGATGTATCAGCCAGAACTCGATCTGACAGGCTGTGACTGGTCGAGCGGTCGGGTTTTGGTGTTTTGCTAGTGCCGCCTTGCGGTCTTCGATTGGCTCCCGGCGCACGCTTCGCGGCTGCCCCCGTAACCAAGTGGTCGCCTACCTACTCGTCGTCCGGTCCAACCATGAAGACCGGCCTCATCTCCAACGAGGTCTCGCGTTGGTAGAGCCGGTAGCTCGCAACCCCTCCGGCCACGCGTCCTCCCGATCCTGAAAGATCGTCGGCGGGCCCGCGGCGAGCGCCATCGGCTCCTTCATCTTGCGTGGTATCATCCCCCATCGCATGAATGACCCCCAACGGGAGGGTCGCATGGCAAGCTACGTCGCGCTTACGGGGGGCCCCGTTACGCTAACGGAGGGGGCCGTGACGCATAACGGCAGAGCGCGGCATTCAACGCGTGGAGCTTTCGCGACCGCCCCCTCATATCCGCTTCCCCATCGGTCAGCACTCGGTAGCCAGCATTGGTCGCCTCATATTACGTCTTTGACCGATTCCTGTTTCGCTGAAAGATTCTGCGCTCACTCTCAGTGAGGTTAAGCAGTTCTGGAACAATGTCCAAGGGGAATGGAAATTCGAACTCATAGGCCTGTGGCAATCTGTCCTCTTTTCGCAGGCGGCCATAAACCGTCTTCGGATCAACAGGCGTTGAATCAACCTTTATGCTGAATACGAGCGATTCATCATCCAGCCACAACTTTATCTCTTGTTTGATGATTCTTCTCTTACAGGCTCCAATTTCTGCCTCACCATACACATAGCCGGATGTGCGTTTGACCGTCCCCAGATTGTCACCTCCCATCGTGATCGAGATTGGCAAGCGTTCATTAAGAACTATGTTCTTGTAAAACTCGAGTGGAAGAGCCTTCGGGTAAATATGCGGACCGTCAAACGGCGAAAGCCTGGTATCTACGTCTTTGTACCACTTGCTGGTGTGGTGGATGCTCACGCCATCATCCCAGAAATGCACGACGTGCTTCTCGTCAAAAACATAAAAGGGTTGCGCTGACTGGTGAGACCAGATGATTCGTTCCATAAATGTGTCCTATCGGTGCTAGCAGTTCCCGCCAACGGTTGCGAACGCCGTCTGCTCCGGCAACGCGAGACTGAGATAGCGACCATCCTCCTCAAGCATCAAGCCGAGCGTCGTGAATCGATCGAGGGCGCTCTGCGCGGACGCCTGATCCGCCCCAACGCCGTGCTTCACTAAATCCTCGACCACGTGTTTTACCCCACGATGGGTAGGCCCGCAGAACTCATGTACTAGGGCTTCAGGACCGTCGAAAGTGTGCACCATCGGAAGCGCGCCCGGTTGGCGGCCGTCGGAGACGGTGAGCTGTCCGCCCTGGCGCCTGTACGTCAGGAACGGTCCTCGTGGCCGTCCCCATACCCGACGCCACCATAGAATGTGCTGGTAAAGCGACTGGTGTGCATCGTGCGGCAGCGTGTCCGGCGCTTCGAACTCGAAGAAATAGGCGATCTGGTCGAAGTCGAGCACAGATGGGTAGACGTGCCCGTAGGCGGTGTCCGGCCGCACGTTCCGGATGCCGAGGGCCTCCGCATCGGAGTAGTAGGGGCTAAACCGGTGCAGCTCGATCGCGCCGCCGTGTGCCGGCGGCAGATGCGGGATCAGCCGGAGGACCGCCATTTGGCGTTCGTAGTCCTCCGCGCATTCACCCGGAAAGCCGACGAGGAGATTCCATAGTACCTCCATACCAAAGTAGTGCGCCCACTTAAGTAAGCACACGTTCTGGATGGCCGTCGCGCCCTTGCGCATGAGTCTTAGGAGTCGGGTGTTCAGGCTCTCAATTCCCGGCTGGATGCTTGTAACGCCGCCCCGCGCGAGCAGCTCCAGTTGCTCTCTTGTCAGATTCGCTTTCACCTCATGGAAGAACGAATACTCCCGTGGCCGATCGGCGAGGACTCCGAACACCTCGCGCACGTAATGCATGTCGAGGATATTATCCACCGCCACGAAATCGCGAATGCCGTAGCGGGCAGCCAGCTCCGCGAAGCCAGCGAGAACCCTCGCGGGCGACTTACTGCGATAGGCCATGCCCATACCATTCAAGCCGCAGAAGGTGCAGTGGTGCTTGGCGCCCCACCAGCAGCCGCGTGCTGACTCATAAGGCAGCTTCACTGGGTGGCGCAGCACGCGGGCGGGCAGATGTATAGCGTCTGCACTCGCGAAGTAATCGGCGTAGTCGGGATCAGGCAGCTGATCCAGGTCTGGCACGGTCGGCGCGCGCCCGCCGAATGACACGCGGTCGCCGGTTCGCCGCGCGACGCCCGGCACCTCCGGTGTCGCGTCTCGCGACGCGATGCGCTCGAGCAGAGCCGGGAGCGCGACGTCACCCTCGCCGGTGACGGCGTAGTCGATCCAGGGAAGCGCCCGCAGGTATTCGATACCCATCTCGTCTTCGAAGTTAGCGCCACCGAAGATCGTGATCAGTCGCGGGTAGCGCGACTTCAACAGTCTGGCTAGAGCGAGCGCCGCCGTGTTTTGCGCGAAGATCGAGCTGAAGCCGACGACGTCGTACTCGTCCCACGCGACCGCGTCGAGACACTCTTCGACGAACGACAGCGCATCGCGCTCGCGAAGCCGCTCGAGATAGTTCAGCCCGCGGCCAAACCTCGCCGCGAAAACCTCCAGTTCGAAACGATAGCTGTCGAGATAGAGCCGTGGGTCGGGCGCCGACTCACCGAACGCAGCGCGAGCGAAGAGCCAATCTCCGAGCAGACGAGGCGTCTGCCGGCAGAAGATCTCGAAGACTTCCCAGCCGAGGCGCGCCCCGAAGCGCAGGTTGAAGTAGTGTGTTGTGGCCGCAATGTTGTGCCGCGCGAGGATCGCCTGCAGCAAACCGAGCTGGATCGAGGGGTAACGCGACGAAGCGAACGGCATGTTGACCAAGGCCACGCGTGGACGCGCGCATGCCGCCGGCGCGGGAGAATGCGCCGCCATTGCGTTCGTGATTCGGGCGCGGCTCAGCGGGTCAGAAGGCCCTTGAGGTTTGAGCGCTCGAGTGTCGACCACTGGCTCCAAATTTTCTCCTGCTGCACCCACAGCGACAGAGCAAAGCCTTTGTCTCCTGGCGGCATCGGTTGAGGATTCAGAGCGCCCGCGACGCCGCGGGCCTCTTCCAGGTCCGCGATAATGGCGCTGCGCACCGCAGGATGATCATCACCCGCGAGGACCCGTCGGGCGAACGCGGGATCTTTCAGGCACCGAGCCGCGATGACTTTGACACTCTCCTTCTCCTTCATGACGCTACTCCTTGGCGATCGTGGATAACAATCAGTCGGACCGCCTTGGGCCGGCCGCATCCGCGGCGAACTTCAACATGTTCCAACTCTCGACCCAGTCCGTCAACTTGTCAGCAATAGCGACGACGCGACAACTGGAACGGGCTGCCGGCAGAAGGTAACATATTTTCGGCCAGCCAACGTTCGTCACAACCCAGCCAACGTTCGTCGGAACAAGGAGATCGGCGTTGGGCGAATCTAACGACATCAAGAGCAGTTGGTGCGTGGAGAATGAGGAACAGCCGTCGCCCGTTCACCGCGTAACCATGTGTTCTCCGCAGCCCCGGCCCTGCAACGGCCAATGTCCGTGGCTGGTCGCCAACCACGGCAAGACCGTCAACCTGTGCTACGATCACGAAGTGCCAGGCATCCCAATGCCAGAGAACGGATTCACGTTCGCACGATGGAAGCGGGCGTGTGTCTGGCACAACGATCTCAGGGACGGCGTGTACGGCTATGGCAGCCTCTGCCACGTTCGCCTGCAAGGAACGCGGCTGAGACCTGGAAATGTGTGGGACGTGGTTGCGCGCCAGTGTTCAGGCGCGCTCGTCATGCAACAGCGCGAGGTGCTCCGTCAGGTCGAGCGCGGCGAGAGCGCGCTGACCCTTCGGGGCGCAGGTCGCGTAGCCGGCGACATGTTGGGGCGCGCGGTGGCAGAACACGAACTTGGCGAGCTAGACATTCGCGAATTGCTACAACACGCGCATTCGTCCCTGCTTGACCCGAAGATTTGGAGCGACGCAGTAGCCCCGCCGCTTTCCGAGCGAGAGATGCACGAATGGGAGCGGTTGCGCCGGTTAGCTTGGCGTCCAACTGACACTCCAGGTTGATCGACCGACCGCTCGATTGCGGGCTCCAAGATGACTGATGTCTTCAGTCCGCAACAACCGATTCCCGCCGAGCTCCTCGGGTCGCTGGTCGATTCAACGGCGTGCCTCTCCGACGCGTTACGGCTAAGACAGTCGTTCGCCGAAAGCGGTTACGTCTTCCTTCGAGAAGTGCTGGATCGTGCGGAGGTGTTCTCGGCGCGAATCGAAGTGTTCGAGCGACTGGCCCAGGTGGGCGAGATCCAGGCGCCGGCTGCAGAGGGCATCGCCACCGGCGCCAGCCGCCGCCGGGAGCTGGTGGGCGATCTGGGCGCGTTCTGGAAATCAGTCAGTGAAGGGCCACTGCTACGTCGCGTCACGCACGGCTGGAGATTGCGCGAGCTGGTATCGCTGGTGTTCGATGCGTCTGCGCGGCCGCATGACTATCTGTTTGTCCGCCCTGCGCCGGTTGGCAACGGCACTGACCTGCACTACGACTACCCGTTCTTTGCGGGCCGGGCGTCCCAGATTGTGACTTGCTGGGTCCCGCTCGGTGAAATCCCCATCAGCGACGGCCCACTTGTGGTCGTCGAGGGCTCGCATCGCCTCATCGGCGCTATCGAATTGATGCGATTGACGGGCGATCCCCGCACTTTCGCGGCCACGCGAGATGCCGCCTACCAGTCGACGGCACGGGGAGCGCGCCTGTTGACGGCCCACTTTCAGCCGGGCGATGTGATCGTCTTCAGCGGGTTTACCATGCATGGATCGCTTGACAACCACTCGCCGGCCGGACGCGTGCGCCTGTCGGTTGACGTGCGCTATCAGCCGGCGACCGATCCGGCCGATGACACGCGCTACTTCGGCCCGAACCCCGTCGGCCCGAAAGGCGGCGCCTACGGCGAACAGAAAGCCGCCCAGCCATTGGGCACGTTGTGGACGGCGCAGTGGTAGTACCTGCTTGCTGGACCGACCACGGCGCCGCTAGGGGACGAAAGCTCCCCCGTAACCCCGCCAGAGCCACCAAAAGCACCGAGGTCAACCCATTCCTGTGCCGCCGTCCTTTTGCAATGTCAGCGCTTCAGCGTCACGGCTTCACCATTGGGCCGTGTTCATCGCTTGCCTAAGTTGTGCCTTGGGATAATATCGGGGCGTCTAGAGGCTCATTCCCTCTAGGCCATTCTCCTTTGTTTAGAGACTACCTGAAGCCCCGGCACGCCCGGGGCTTTCTTTTACTCTTGTGTATCGGCGGGTACCGAACCAGGCGGCAAGTGTGGAGTTGGTCAGTTGGCAACGGTGCCCTCTGCGGCGGCGGTGTTGTGGCAAGTCTCGACCCGACCGCGAGGGAGCCGCGGCGGGTCGGGGCGCTCACTAAGCATGGGCCTCACCCCGTCGCCCGCATCCAGGCGCGGCGCCAGCGCGAACTGCTCAAATTCTCACGACAAATCTGCCGAAGGCCACTGAAAGTCGCGTAAAAAAATCGACCTGAACCTGGTTAGAAAGAAGCTATAGCGCTTCGGTCGCTCGGCCGAACTCGTCGTGCACTACTGAGAGCATGGCCTGGACCAACATCGGCGGATCGGCGGCAGGGCTGCGTGAGACCTGACCATCCTACACCCGCGGGGCGTCTTCCGGTACCGCACTGACGTTCATGATGCGCCCGACCACGACGTCCTTGGTGAATACGTCGAAGTCGTTGGAAGAACAACTCGCCGCAAAAGTAACTCGTGTCATGCGGCAAATGCGGAGCGGACCGAAACAATTGCGTGCTCTCGCGCAGGAGCTGGACGCGCGCCAAGAAGCGAAGCGTGAAAGGCGCGAGATCTAGCTTGTCCATGATCCGTCGGCTCAACTCGATGAATCGGATCGCAACGGCGAAACAAGTCAACGACCCTCGCGTCCGCCATTTCAGCCGCGCGACAGATTTTAGCAATGCGTTTCAGAATGTCCGCGGGTTCACAAGGCGCGAACCGTGCAAATATAGCCCTGGAGGTGACAACATATTCGTGCCGATCTTCGCGGGTGTGAAACTCAAAGCGAATACACTCGGCGCGAGCCAAGTCGCCAGCCTTGATCGCGTCGATGAAGTGACAAATGAGCGCAAGGGTCGGTACGCACTCCAAACTCGCGAAGCAGCGTGCGCGTAAACTCGCGTCGACAGTGTCCACCGCAGCAAAACGTGAATGCTGACGCAGAGATTCGACCAATGGCCCCTGCATGTTCTTGGCCGTGATGGCGCGCTTCGCCATGTTCTTGCGAACCTCGCGGACAGCGAGAACAGTCCGGTCACGAACGACCGAGGTTTCCCTCCGCAACTCGTCTGGCCCAAGCCTCAGCTCTTCCAGTGCGGCAATTTCGTCTTCGCCCTTCGTGATCGCGTAATCAACGCGGGCGTAATCAGCCAGTTGGCATCGCTCCATCTCAAGCACTTTTGGTAGCATCGTGGCCATACCTGGCTACCCTGCAAAAAAAGTACATCCAGGCATCATGGCAAAAAGAGATTTTTTCTGTGGATTTATTTTTTTCCAAGGCGCGATTTTTTAGATTTCTGCTCAATTCGAGCCTGTTCAAGCGCGCGCCGCTGTTCCCGGAACGGATTGCTTACACGACGCCGGAGGCAATCGCGCTGTCGCTGTGCCGCCGGCGGGAGCGTCTAGTGACAGGATGCGTGAGCTGGATTGCTGCAAGGGAC
>JAFAHS010000029.1 GCA_019237115.1 Deltaproteobacteria bacterium | reverse complement strand
TGGATTACTCGAAGAATCGAGTGACCGACGAGACCCTTAAACTGCTCGTTCAACTGGCGGAGGAGTCGGGCCTCCGGGGACGGATTGACGCTATGTTCCGCGGTGAGAAAATTAACATTACTGAAAACCGCGCTGTCCTGCACGTCGCTCTGCGCGCACCCAAAGCGGCATCCATCATCGTGGACGGGCAAAATGTGGTGCCGGAGGTTCACGCCGTGCTCGATAAAATGGAGGATTTCTGCAACCGCGTCCGCAGCGGCGTGTGGAAGGGTCACACAGGCAAACGCGTCCGCAATGTTATTAATATCGGGATTGGAGGCTCTGATCTCGGCCCGGTAATGGCCTACGAGGCGCTTAAAAATTACAGCGAACGAAGCATGACATTCCGTTTCGTCTCGAATGTAGACGGCGCCGATTTCTTCGAGGCGACCCGCGATCTCGATCCGTCGGAAACACTGTTCATCGTCTCCTCAAAAACGTTTACGACTCTGGAAACGATGACCAACGCTCACACCGCGCGCGAATGGTTGCTCGTGGGACTCGGTAGCGACCCCAGATCTGTGGCCAGGCATTTCGTCGCGGTCTCGACGAATGCGGAGAAGGTTTCCGAATTCGGCATCGATACCGCCAACATGTTCGGCTTTTGGGACTGGGTGGGTGGCCGCTACTCGATGGACTCCGCAATCGGCCTTTCGACGATGCTGGCCATTGGCCCGGACAACTTTCACGCGATGTTGAATGGCTTCCACCAGATGGACGAACACTTTCGCGCGGTGCCGTTTGAGAGCAATCTGCCGGTGCTTATGGGCCTGTTGGCTGTTTGGTACAACAACTTCTTCGGTTCGCAAACTGTTGCAGTGTTGCCGTATGAACAGTACTTGAAGCGTTTCCCAGCCTACCTGCAGCAGTTGACAATGGAGAGCAATGGCAAGCACGTCACGGTCGACGGAAAGGAGGTCGACTACGATACCAGCCCCATCTACTGGGGCGAACCGGGTACCAATGGTCAGCATTCCTTTTATCAATTGATCCACCAGGGCACTCGGCTGATCCCTTGTGACTTCATCGCGTTCGGCCACGCGCTGACCCCACTGGGGCGTCACCACGACATACTGTTGGCGAACGTGTTCGCCCAGGCGGAAGCATTGGCTTTTGGCAAGACCGCGGAGCAGGTAAAAGCCGAGGGCACACCGGATTGGTTGGTGCCCCATCGCGTCTTCGAAGGCAACCGCCCTTCGAACACGATCCTGGCGGAACGGCTCACGCCGCAAACGCTTGGCAAGCTCGTGGCTCTTTATGAGCACAGTGTCTTTACTCAAGGCGCAATTTGGCACATCGATTGCTTTGATCAATGGGGCGTCGAGTTGGGCAAGGTCCTTGCCCAGCGCATCATTCCAGAACTTGAAAGCAAGACAACACCTCAGCTCAACCACGACAGTTCAACGAATAATCTGATCAATCGCTACCGCAAAATGAAGTTCATAGGCGGCAGCCCAGCATAGTACCAAGGTGCCATATACAGTTCACCGCGCGATGGCATAAACTAACCAGTACTAAACTAACCAGTAACTATTTCGCCTGAACCTCCACGAAGACGGCATACTAAAGGAGCAATTCTATGAATGTAGCCAAGAAGGTTTCAGAACCTTCCACATCGGCAGCCGACAGCCGCGATGATTTAGCAAAGATCCCGATTGAACGGTTACTCGCTGATCTAGATGTCGTGCCGGCACGCGGGCTGAGCAGCGCCGAAGCGCAACGACGTCTGGACCAATATGGTCCAAACGCGCTGGTCGAAAAGAAAACAAACCTCTCGTCGCAAATCCTCGGCTACTTCACCGGATCAATGGCCTACATTATCGAGGCGGCGGCGCTGGTATCGGCTGTGCTCGGTCGCTGGGACGATTTCACGATCATCCTCAGCGTGCTGCTGCTCAACGCAGGACTCGAATTCTGGCAGGACCGGAAGGCCTCTAACGCACTCGCCGATCTGAAGAAAGGCCTCGCGCCTGAGGCGACGGCGCTACGCGACGGCAAGTGGCAGTTGATCCAGGCGGCGACTCTGGTGCCCGGCGACATCGTTAAGATCCGGCTCGGGGTGATCGTACCGGCGGATCTTCGGTTAATCGCCGGTGACTTCGCCTCGATCGACCAGGCAGCGCTCACCGGCGAATCGTTGCCGGCCTCCAAGAATGTCGGCGATGAGGCCTACTCGGGCAGTGTGGTTCGACAGGGCGAGATGGAAGGCGCGGTGATTGCGACGGGTGCCAACACCTTCTTCGGCCGCACCGCCAAACTTGTGGCGGGCGCCGGCGCTTTAAGCCACGCCCAGGAGGCAGTGTTCGAGGTCACCAACTTCCTGGTTGCGGTTGCCGTGGTGCTGTCGGTCGCGTTGGCGGTGGTGGCGGTCTATCACGACATCGTCGCTGCTCACAACTGGGGCGTAAGCCAGGCCCTCAACATCCTGCAATTCGTGCTGGTGCTGCTGGTCGCGGCGGTCCCGGTGACGACACCGGCGGTCTTCACGATAACGATGGCACTGGGTGCGCTCGCGCTATCAAAGGAGAAAGCCATTGTCACCAGGCTCTCGGCCATCGAGGAAATGGCGGGCGTCGACATCCTCTGCTCGGACAAGACGGGCACGCTCACCAAGAATCAGCTGACGCTCGGGCCCCCGATTCTGTTCGCGGCCAAAGAACCGGAGGATTGCATTCTCGCGGCTGCCCTGGCTTCAAAACTTGAAGACCGTGACGCCATCGATACTGCGGTGATCGACGCGTTGCGCGAGCCAAGCGTATTGGAGTCATTCAAACAACAAAAATTTGTTCCGTTCGATCCGGTTACCAAGCGGACCCAGGCAACCGTTGTCAATTCGTCGGGTCAAACGCTCATCGTCACGAAGGGTGCGCCACAGGTGATTGTTGAACTCGCCAAGCCGGCGGCTGATGTGGTGGAACGTGCCAAACAGACGGTTGACGAGCTTGCTGCCAAGGGCTCACGCTCCCTTGGGGTCGCGCGATCAGAGGATGGCGGGGCGACTTGGTCACTGTTCGGAATTTTGCCCATGTTCGATCCGCCTCGCGACGATTCCAAACCGACGATCGCCAAAGCAAACGAGAAAGGGGTGCGTGTGAAGATGGTCACCGGAGATGACACCGCAATTGCTATCGAAACCGCTCGTCAGCTTGGACTTGGCACCAACATCATTCCCGCGATAGACGCCTTCCCTAAGGACATGGATCCTAACAATGTTCCCGCTACGACCGCCGATGCGATCGAGCGGGCGGACGGCTTTGCCCGCGTGTTCCCAGAACATAAGTATGCCATCGTCAAGGCGCTGCAGGGTCGCGGTCATCTGGTAGCGATGACCGGGGACGGCGTCAATGACGCGCCGGCATTGAAACAAGCCGACTGCGGCACGGCTGTTTCGGGCGCGACCGACGCCGCCCGCAGTGCGGCGGCATTGGTCCTCACTGCGCCTGGGCTCTCCGTCATTAACAATGCCATCGACGAAGCCCGACGCATATTTGCACGGCTGACCAGTTATACGATTTACCGTGTGGCGTTGACGCTCGACATCATGTTCCTGGTAACCCTCAGCGTTCTGTGCTTCAAGTTCGTGCCCCTGACCGCGGTCGGGATCGTCGTCTTGTCTTTGCTCGACGATGTACCGATCATGACTATTGCCTATGACAGCACGCCGGTCGCGGAGCGCCCAATCCGGTGGAACATGCCACGCGTGCTCGGCATGTCGATCGTGCTGGGTCTATTTTCTGTAGCGCAATCCTTCGGACTGGTGATGGTCGGCTTTGAGGGGCTCAAGGACCCGCAAGTCATGCAGATTCTGGGCTACTCGGCGGTCGCGCAGCTTAAGACCGCGGTCTTCCTGCAACTAGTCGTGGGTGGCCACCTGCTGGTTTTCGTCACCCGCACCGAGCGCTGGTTCTTGCAGCCGCCCTATCCGGCACCAGTGCTGTTTTGGTCGATCATAGGCACGGAGGTTCTCGCTGTCCTTATGTGTAAGTTCGGTTATCTCGTTGAGCCGATCTCGTGGAGACTGATCGCAGTAGTTTTGGCATACAACATCGCTTGGATGTTCCTGCTTGGAGGCGTCAGGCTTGCCGCCGAACGCTTCGCCAACTACCGGACAACGCGTTTCATGAAGAGCAGAGCGATGGTCAATCAGTCATTGCATGGCGATATGGCCTAAATCTCCGGGAAGAGTTAGGATCGTGAAAGCCAGCCCGGGAAGAGGATATTGCGGCTATACAAGGGCCGTATTGCCGGCCCTTGTACCACCACCTCTTCTAATCCAAGTGCCAGTCTGAGCGTACGATGCTTGCGGCCAGTAAGCCTATGGTCCTTTTGGGCTATGCGGGGCGGGCGCTATGGCAGCCTTCTGCGCCAGCCCACTCCTGTCCAAGACAGATTCTTCGGAATTAGAAAAATCGAAAGGCACTGTATGGAGCCAGCCGTTAATTTTTCCACCTTGGCATGAGCGTCTCGGCGTACGGGGAGCATACGCGTCCCGCGTGTAGGTTCGAGCAGTTGAGCTCTGCTCGAGCATCGGCGGAATGAAGTTGGCTGTCTTCCCGCTCGAGCTAGCCAAGCCCCTGGTTCGGAAGGCTTACACGCGAGACGCGTATGCTTCTTTACTGTGTCGCGGCATCAGCTTCATTGCCGGATTCGCGCTTGCTGGGCCGATGTCATTTTCTGCGCAAGCGCTCGAGCTCTCGCTTCGCGTCTGCGTTGCCGGCGTCGGCGGCCTTTTGAAACCACTCGCGGGCCTTCCCGTAATCCTGGTCAACGCCGTTGCCGTGCTCGTACAGCAAGCCCAAGTTGCGCATGGCGATCGTGTTGCCGGCGTT
>JAFAHS010000576.1 GCA_019237115.1 Deltaproteobacteria bacterium | reverse complement strand
TAGCATATTCATAAGTTACTAGAGATAAAGCGATTAAGAAATTCGCTCTTTGGCCGTTTAAGCCGTAGACGGTGGCTAGCGTAGTGCTTCACAATTGATGTAACATTTTCTTCTCTGGAGCGGCAGGAGCGGCGAGCGCGGTGGTCTCCAAGCGTCTGGGCGAGCGCTGCCGGATCATCTTGCGGGCGGCAGAGGGACGCACCAACGAGCAGATTGCCGCGCAGTTAAAAATTACGCGGCAAAAGGTCGCGCGCTGGCGGGCCCGCTTCCGCGAGTTCGGTCGCGCCGGCCTGGAGCACGATGCACCGGGCCGAGGGCGCAAACCGCTCTATGGGCCGGAAATCACTGCGCTCATCATCGAGCAAACGACGCAAACTCTACCGCCCAACGCCACCCACTGGAGCCAGCGCTCACTGGCCAAGGCCCTGGAGGTCAGCGACAGCATCATTGGCCGAGTCCGGCGCGCGCACGGCTTGAAGCCGCACTTGGTCCGCACCTTCAAAGTCTCCAAGGATCCGCACTTTGTCGAAAAGCTGGAGGGTGTGGTTGGCCTTTACTTGAACACGCCCGAGCACGCGATCGTGCTGTGTTGTGATGAGAAGAGCCAAGTGCAGGCGCTGGATTGCAGGGCGCGTCACGTCATGAGTTTGCCGGTCACGAGCGATGACACCTCAGCGCCCCTGCACCCGCGGGCCTCTGCTGTTCTGGAGGCCCAGGGCAAGACGGGCGCCAGGCCCTGATCGGGCACGACAGTGAGGCGATCCACCAGGTCTACGTCTCGGTGGCCCGAGCGGTGGCTCAATATCGCGCTGAAGGTTGGCCGTTCGTTTCGCCTGGAAGATGTTGGGGGCGAGCTCTTGCCTCCGTTGCAGAGAAGCTTCTGAATTCTGCGCGAGCTCCACCGCCGACAACCGCTCTCCCGTTCGACAGACCGCTTGTCGGAGTCCGTCTATGCTATCGGTGTAAAGATGCATCGAGCGTCGGGCACGCGACATGGTTACGTAAAATTGTTTCCGATCGACCGCGCCAAATGATCGGACGGGCGCAGAGCACAGCATTTGGTCCGGGCCTTTGGATTGCGACGAATAACTGGTTACCGTTACGCCTCGATCCACGTGCACCAGGTCCCGGCGACTAATCACGGCTTCTTTGCCGTTGCCGCGGGCGACACCCATCTTCTCTTCGTCGAGCGATAGGACTTTCACGAGCTCGTTGTTGATGAACCGGTCTCCATTTGATCGAAAGTTGGAAGTGATCCGTAATTGGTCGCCTGGCGCAACTGGAGTAGTGGCCGCGGCGTAGACTTCAAAATTATGGGCGGTGTCCAGATCCAGCGGTTTCTCTTTTCCGTGACGCTGAACGATCACGGTTCCGTCATGATCACGTCGGGAAACTTCCCATTGTTCGCCAGGCCTGAACCCATCGCGTGATCGCTTGTGAAATAGGACGACGCGTCCATGCTCGTAATTCATGGAATCCCGTTGCTGACTTTTCGGAGAGACTCAACTTTTGCAAACCGGCCAACAACATGCTCCTGGCCGGTGATTAGCCCTTCCTGCTTCATTTGATCTCTAACGACTGTTGTAACCGTTCGGCCTTCTTCGTGCGTGGGCGTGACGATCAATGAGGTTACTCCGTCCTTTAACGCTTGAAGATATTCCTCGCTCAGCTTTTGCAGCCGTTCGGACGGATCTGAAATCTCCACGATGGCTCCCAGATCCTTTAGTTTATCAAAGCCGTGGGCGGTTTCTCCTTCACTCAAATCATAAATCGCCGCCCTTTGCGCGGGGTCCAGTTGCCGGAATATCTTCGTCAAGACAACCTGACTTACGGCGCCCACGCGTTCCAATATCCGCAGCGCATCGCCACGTTCGACTGAGTGATGCTGTCGAGTGTCGCCTGAGAGAATCACCCGGCAAGCGTTGCGGCTCGCGAAATCGATCGCCCAATGCATTTGCGTGGCCGACAAAAGGCCAGCCTCATCGATCCAGAGGATTTGACCTCGTGCGCGGTCCTGCAAGTAGTCCTTGTCTTGAAAGTTCGCCAGCGTGTCGGCTCCGCGGAAGCTCGAGTCCTTGAGGGTTTGGACGGCAGCGCTTGAGGGCGCGAGAACGATCACCGAGCGGCCAGAGAGAGTTTGGACGGCTTTAACCGCCTCCTTCGCCATGGTGGTTTTGCCGGTACCAGCCCGACCAGTGATTGCGGTTACCAGGTCCCGAGAAGCGAGAATGTGGGTGATAGCCTTTTTTTGTTCGTCAGTGAGCTCTGCCGTCATTTCCCAAGTGCCGCCGCGCCCGATTGCCTCATGCTTGCCTTGGCCGGCTCGCGCCCCTTCGATCATCCCTTCTTCCTCCAGCATAACAGCCCTGGTTGTAACCAGTTTATTGCTCACCTGGACGAACGCTTTACTCCTGGCCCATTCAACCGCCTCCTCGATTAGGACGCGGCCGATCCCGCGCCGGAGAAGCAGCGCCGCGGCATGACTTTGCCGTTTCACCGATTCCCTCTCAGCCGTTATCGCCAGACACCGCGCGTTTCGACCGTTTGCACCAGAACCCTTCTGGGTTGGTATCTGCGTTATCGCGTCTTGAACTCGTTGCTCCAGTGTCCCGCAAGACGTTGGACACGGTCGCGGTATGGGCAATCCCACGCGAA
>JAFAHS010000570.1 GCA_019237115.1 Deltaproteobacteria bacterium | reverse complement strand
CCTTTGCTCGCGCACCTCATGCGCATGCCCCGTCTCATCGTCGGCATCCAACTGCTGTGCGTTCCTATCCTGCTCGAGGGAACCGCGGTAACCGCGAACGCTCGCTTGCGACGCGCGCTGCGTTTCGGAGCCCTCGCGGCAGCCGACGTTGCCGGGGAAGCCGGCTTTCTGGTTGTCGCCCTAGTGGTCCTATGGAACGGATATCCGCGTGCGAGCCTGCCGGCCGGCCTGGGAGCACGCTTTGCGCTCCACGCCGTCGTGGTATGGATCGCCGACCCGTACTTCCCGAGGGAACGCCCGCGGGTTTGGGCAGGTCGCGACCTGGTGCGGTTTTCGTCCAGCGCCACGGGTGCCAAGCTCATCTCCACCCTGTCCTCCAATGCCGACTTCCTGTTGGTGGGTCGGTTGCTGGGGAGCTCCGCGCTCGGGTTCTATTCCATGGCCTGGGACCTGCTGCGCTTCATACCCGATCGCTTGTACCGGGTAGCTGGCCGCGTAACCCTCCCGGCGTTCTGCCGGCTTCAGGATGACAACGTGCGCCTGGCGCGCGCCTACCGGGCGTTCTTCCGGTACCTGGCTCGAATAGTGATTCCCTTGGTCACCTGCGCGGTGATCGTGGCCCCGGAACTGATTGGTGCAATCTACGGGTCACAATGGGTTCCCGCGGCACGGCCGATGAGGTTACTCGCGCCGGGACTAATACTCCTTGGCCTGCGCTGCGGTATCGGTTCGATCTACTTTACCAAGGACCATCCCTCATTCGATACGTATCAGAATGGCGTACGTACACTACTGATTGTCGCCGTTGTAATACCCACTTCAGTCATCGGTCTGGATGCGGTGAGCATCGGAATGAGCGTGGTCGAGAGTGTTGTGACTATAGGAGGCGTGTGGCTGGCCTGCATGCTGATCGATCTCCCTCTCGTAACGTTGGCCGAAGAAGCCCTGCCCGCTCTGGTGGTAACGGTACTGTGCGCATCAGCAACCATCGCAGGCAAGAGTCTGGCGATCGCATTTGACCTGCACGGGGTGACTGTCGCCGCGTTCGCCATCGTTCCCGCCCTGCTGGTGTTTGCCTGGCGCGAAGCAGCGGTCTTCCGCACCATGGCGGGCAGAGCCTTCAGCTCAACCAGAACCGCCCGCGTCGAGTTGTCCGAGGAGCACCCCTGAAGATGGGCGAAACACCGAGGCTTCAAACCCGCACAACCCCGGATGGCGGCGAGTTGCGCTTTGCACCCTTCGCCGAAAATGGCGAGCAATGGATCAAGTTCGCCGAGCGAGCCCCGGGCGCGACGCTTTACCATCGCCGCTCGTGGGTAGAGCTGCTGCGCGCGGCACATGGGATCAAGATTCAGGTTGTTACTCTTGAATACGGTTCCGAGCCGGTGGCCGGTTGCCTGTTCGCGCATCCGGCGCGCCCGTTCGCACGGCGCTGGATATCGCTTCCGGACTCCGAGCACTGCGGTCCACTGGCCAAGGATGAAGAGTCTCGCGACGCGTTCCTGAGCGCGCTGGCCTCGCATCCGCGAGCGCGGGCTGGCCTTGAGATCCACGGTGCAGCCGGTCCTCCCGCACCCTGGGAAACCGTCGACACGTTCGCGCGATGGACCGTGGAAATGGAGCGACCGCTGGACAAGTTGCACCAGGCTCTGGACCGAGACGTACGCCGCAATATGCGCCATGCCGCCGAGGCCGGGATTACGGTCGAGTGGGGACATTCCCTTGAATACCTCCGACGTTTCTACCGACTGCACCTCGACACGAGACGACGGCTTGGAGTACCGCCGCGGCCGTTTCGCTATTTCAAGTTGCTGCATCAGATCTTCTCGCGCACTGGCGACCTGAGCGTCTGGATTGCTCGTCTGCGCGATTCCGATCTCGCCGGCCTGGTGATGCTGCAGGACGATGACACGCTGTACGCGAAGATGAATGCACGCTCGCTAGACTGTCCGAATGGCGCGAACCATCTGATGTTTGTCAGCGCGATGGACGAATTCGCCGGCCGCGTTCGTCACTGGGACCTGGGCAGGGTCGACGTCCGCAATCGCGGCCTGCGGGATTTCAAGAAACGGCTCGGCGCCACCTCCACGCCGCTACCCTATGCCTATTTTCCACGCGCACCGCGCAATATCAGCTCGGAGGTCCTTAGCGGTCCAGCCCAGATCTTGTCGCAAGCATGGCGACGACTGCCGCTGTGGACAACCCGTGTTCTCGGCACGGTCGTATACGGATTTCTGGTATGAACAGATACCTGGCGATTACTCCGGCCAAGGACGAGGAGAAGCATCTACCGTCCTTGATTGAATCAGTGGTCAAGCAGAATCTGAGGCCGGCCCGCTGGATCATCATTGACGACGGCTCGACCGACGCCACCGCTTCGATCATCGACCAAGCGGCACGGCTTCACACCTGGATCGAACCACACCATTTGGCACCACGGGTGCGCCGCGAGGAAGGCGGCGAGTCCGTGATCATGCAGTTTCTGCGGCGCCAGACCTGGGAGCAGTACGACTACATTTTCCGCCTCGACGCCGACCTCTCTTTTGGCCCTGAGTTGCTGGAGGGGTTGATGGCGGAATTTGTCCGGCGTCCGTCGCTTGGCATTGCGGGCCCTACCCTGTACGAGCCGGAGGGCGAGGAGTGGCACGAGGTTCTCGCACCCGGCTTTCACACCCGAGGTGCTGCCAAACTCTATTCTCGCGCCTGCTTCGCCGCGATCGGAGGGCTGGAAAGCGGACCGGGCTGGGACACCATCGACGAAGTTCGCGCCATGATGCTTAACTTCACCAGCAGAAGCTTCCGGCATCTTCGCGCGTTCCACCATCGTCCGCAGGGCGGCGCCGCCGGACTGTGCAGGAGCCGCTTCGCGACCGGACGAGTAGCATACCGAATTGGTTACTCGCCGCTTTTTATGATCGCTCGCGCAGTTTGGCGCACTTTTGAGCGGCCGTATCTGGTGGGAGGGGCGCTGATGCTGTGTGGATATCTGCAGGGTTACTGGAAGACAAAACGGATCTCGTCTCCCGAGCTGGTTCGTTTCGTGCGCAGACAGCAGATGCGCAGGCTCTTCAGGATGGAATCGCAATGGCGCTAAGCGTTGGTATCTCTTCGGAGCTGAATCTCTCCACACCTCCCTTGCCCCCCTCCAGGCAAGTGGACTGTTCCAACGACGCATTTGCGTTCTGGAAACTGCCGGTTGAATGCCGCGCGCCGCTGGCCGCTTCGCTCGCGGCTTCGGAACGCGTTATAAGCCGGTATCTGTTTGAGGAATACCTGTCGCCCCGCGAACGCCAGCCTTCTCTGGCCCTGTCCTGTTACTACCTTATCAAAGGCCTGATCCCGATCGGGCTTCGCCATCATATTAACGCGCTTGCGATCCGAGCCCGTAAGCGACTCGATTTTCCGCGCTGGCCCTGCGAGACTGCGCTGGTCGACTTCTGGCGCGACTGGCTTCGTCAGAGTCTTCAGCGCCTCGGTATCGCGGACACTCTACACATCGGCTTCTGGCCCCACGGCCACCGTTGCTCCATCGTCCTGACACACGACGTCGAAAGCCCGTTCGGCTTCGAGCAGATACAACGCATGACGGATCTCGAGGAGCAGTATGGATTCCGTTCGGCGCTGAATTTTCCGCTCAATCAATACCGCATCGACTGGCGAAAACTCGATGATCTAAAGGCACGCGGCTTCGAGTTTGGGGCCCATGGGCTCGCGCACGACGGTCGCTTGTTCCGCAGCGAGCATGACTTCAGCGCGCTGGCCCCGCTCCTGGAGCGGTTTGCCAACGAGCAGGGCCTGGTCGGCTTTCGATCGCCATCGACTCTGCGCAATGTCGAATGGATCAAGCGGCTGAGCTTCGACTACGACTGCAGCTTTGCCGACACCGATCCTTACGAACCTCAGCCGGGCGGCTCATGCAGCGTGTTTCCCTTTTTCCTTGGTAATATAGTCGAGTTGCCATACACTGTTCCTCAGGACCACACGCTAATTCATCTGTTGCGCCGTGATCCTCTTCCGGTCTGGACCACAAAATCTCAGTGGATAGCGTCGATGGGCGGCATGATTCTCACCCTAACCCATCCTGACTATTCAGGGACACAGCCCCATCTATCGACGTACGGTGAATTACTTAAACGACTGAACGACTTGGAATGTGCCTGGCGCGCGCTTCCCTCCGAAGTGGCGCTGTGGTGGCGTCAGCGTTCCCAGACTCATCTTACTATCAAGGACGGCGTCCCGCTTCTGACCGGACCTGGGGGTGACCGTGCAGCCATCCGTCGACTGAGCGAAGAAGCACTGGCGAAGTGAGGAGCGAGCAAGTGGCACGCGCGTTGATAATTGCCTATACGACCTATATTCACGACGGTCGAGTCAAGCGCCACGCCGAAGCACTGGCCGAACGCGGTGACCATGTCGACGTCATTTCCCTGGACCAGGCCGGCGTTTTTAATCGCGTCAACATAGTCGGTTTGGGCATCCGCCGATACAGGGGCGCGAGTCGCACCAGCTATGTCGGTAACTATGTCCGCTTTTTTGCACGCGCATCCGCCGTGGCTTTGCGCATGAGCGTGAGTAACCGTTACGACCTGGCGATAGCGTGTACGATGCCGGACGCCGCCGTACTGTGCACGGTGCCTCTGCGCCTCCTGGGCACCAAGGTTATCCTCGACGTGCATGACACCATGCCCGAACTATATCGCGACAAATTCGGCGGACGCCGTGGGGCGTTCGGCGCGCGCATGCTGATGATCGAGGAGCGGCTCAGTGCGGCGTGCGCCGATCGAGTGCTGGCGGTGCACGAACCACATCGGCAACGCCTGGTCCAATCCGGAATAGAAGCCAACAAGATTCACGTGGTGATGAATTCCCCGGATTCGAAGATCTTTCGGCCGGAGGCAATCCAAGCCGGCCGTGACCCGCATTTCACCGTGATTTGTCACGGCACCCTGACCCGGCGGCTGGGCCTGGATGTGGCTATCAAGGCGATCGCGCTCCTGAAGGACCGGATACCCGAGCTACGGCTGCGGATAGTGGGTGACGGAGACTATCGCTCGGAAGCCCTCGAACTGGTCAGCGCGCTCGGGTTGGCAGAGCGCATCTCGTTCACGGATCCGGTCCCGATCGAGAAGCTGCCGCAGCTTCTCCAGGAAGCCTCGGTGGGTTTGGTACCCAACCGGCCCAGCAGCGCGACCCACCTGATGCTTCCAGTGAAACTGCTCGAATATACCGCCCTGGGCATTCCATCGATCGCGCCACGCTTGCGCACCATACAGCGCTATTTTGACTGCGACTCAGTACGCTACTTCGAGCCCGGCAATGAAATAAGCCTCGCCAATGCTATCGCCGACCTATTCCATGATTGCGAGCTGCGCCACTGTCTGACCATGAGAGGTCAGGCCGTGGCGCGCCGCATGAGCTGGTCGAGTCAACGGACGCAATTCTATGACGCGGTAGACTCCCTATTGGCCGACCGCGGGCCTGCCTCATCGCGTAGGCCGCAAGACGATGGTCATCCGGAGGTACCGGAAAGCTCGAGCACCATAGCCAAACGTTCGACCGACTATGGGGCCGATTGAGGATAAACGGAA
>JAFAHS010000050.1 GCA_019237115.1 Deltaproteobacteria bacterium | reverse complement strand
CATCCTGATGATCTCGATGACCAACTGATCATGGCGCAACAAGTTGGGCACTTCGATCGCGGCATCCGCAGCCCGCTGCAGCGCCCGATGCGCAAGCAGCAGTTGATTGCTAAAAATCGCCTCGCGGGCCAGCTCCTGGAGTGCCCGGCTGCGATCGTAGCTATCGGTGATCAACTTCGTCTTCTCGATCACCTTGGGAGTGATGCGAGCCACGGTATCGGCGTCGAGGGGCGAGGGCGGCTCGCCGCCCGAGAGCAGCGGGCCAAGCGCGGGATCATCGGGAAAACGGACGTTGACCCCCGGCCCGCGAGGAATGGCCTCGAGCCCCGGGACCGGGCGCGGGGTGATCTCCTCATCGAAGCCGACACCGGGCCGATAGCGCTCGGGTCCTGCCCCGGAAGCTGAACCGGTCCTGTTCCGCTGGACGCCAGCGGAACGCCCGCTTCCTGTCCCCTGGCCGCTCCCCGAGGAAAGTCCCGGACTTTCCTGGCTCTGCAGCATCGCGGGAGTCAAAACGGCGAGCGAAGCGATCAGAACGCCCGGATGCCTTGACAACAAAAGTGCGCGCCACATGGTTGTTGTATCCTTGAGCTCACTCGGTCGAGAAAACCGTGGGAGGCCTGGTTATCAGTCAAAGGGAAGTCGCTCACGGAGTTTGGACGCGATAAGGCCACGTCTCTTACCTGTAAGGATGCCCTTTGAGTGCGTCACGGTCAAATCGGTGGCTCCGCACTTTGCTCATTTCGGCCAAATATCCTTCGGGGATTGTCAAGGAGAACGACTTTGCCAAGCTCAAGGGCGCGCTCGAGCGGCCATCCCCTGCCCCGTACGCATTCCTCGGCCAGGGTTTCAGCCAAAATTCGACGGTACATATTGAACTTGGGCAGGATGAACTCCAGCTTGTACGCGTCAGAGTAATAACCCACGAGCTTCGCTTTCGGCACGGCCTGGAGCCTTGCCCGTAAGTCCGCCGCGATGTACGTCGGGACATTCGAGTACCACCAGTGTCCCATAGGCAGGACGTTAGGGAAAACCCATGAATAGGCCACCAACTCGGCGCCGGCGTCTGGCGCGAGTGTCGAGACGGGGAAGGTGACCGAGGCAAAATGGTTGAACAGCTCGCGATAGTCGTACAGGCTCGCGCGGCGGTCGAGCAGGTCCCGGCCCCCACTGACCCCTGCCGCGTAAACGTTTCGCACAGTGCCGATCATGAGGTCAAAAGGGAGTTGGAACTCTGCGCAAAACTCAGCCAGCATCCAGAACACGCACGCGCGGATCTCCTCATGCTCATCGGGACGCAGATCCAGTCCGTGGAGGGCGCGGCGAATCGGTGTGACAGCGCGACGCGGTGTCGCCCGACGCGGAACGAAATCCGGCGGGAGGCTGATCGCGCACGCTCGCGCGCCCCGTCTCACAAACCGCTGGAAGATCCGTCCCACCGCTTCCCTAAGGCCGGCAGAGTCCTGAACATCGACCCCGCTTGTGCGCCGGAGGCGATCGACGGTCTGGGGCTCGTGAAGTCGCAGCACCAGGTCGTCGGTCCTCAGGCAAGGCACAAATTGGCCAGTGTCCCAGCCTTCCAGCGGATCATCAAATTCGTTCGTCAAAAAGACGGCTTCCAGCCGCGAGGTTTTCCAGACATGCCGATCCCAGACCTCGCCATCGTGCGCATGATCCGCCCGGTCGTGGAGCTCGCCAATGTTCTGCGGACTCAACCGGTCGGCAGCAAACCCGTGAAAAAAACGGGCAAGCTCTAGTAGCCACGCGTACGGAACCGTATTGTCGATGCGCTCAAGAAAGCCGGCCAAATTCTCCACGCGGGTCCGTGCGTCGAGCTGACTGTCGACAAAACGGACGGGCATCCCGGTGGCGTGCGCCAGCTCGGTATAGTAATGATAGTTAAGAATCTCATCGAGGTTGCGGGCCGCGGGATGGCGCGGGTCGATGTGGGAGTGGGGATCGTAGATTGGCCAGCCGGCGATCTCGTGGAAGAGTTCACGCGCCGGCTGGTCGACCGGAGCCATCGTGCCGCGAGGAGACGTCATCAAAAGCGACTCGAGAATGGCCTGGACGGTCGCCAACCGCAACACTGCGGATGAGCTTTTCGCCGTAAGTTGCCTTCGCCAGGCTAGCCGAGCTTGGTTGAATCGTG
>JAFAHS010000359.1 GCA_019237115.1 Deltaproteobacteria bacterium | reverse complement strand
GCCGCTGTTCGTGGAGCGCTACGCG
The DNA here is from genome assembly GCA_019237115.1 of Deltaproteobacteria bacterium. Classification (GTDB taxonomy): domain Bacteria; phylum Desulfobacterota; class Binatia; order Binatales; family Binataceae; genus JAFAHS01. The sequence continues at coordinate 6,217 of JAFAHS010000359.1, read as the reverse complement.
CTCTCCTGCTTCGTCCCGTTCTTTATCCTGGTGGGAATCGGGATTTGGGAACTGCGCGACCAACGATGGCGCGCGGCCGCGCTGCTTATCGTGCTCGCGGTGTCCCTGGGCCATGTCGCGGTGTTCGATCGCAAATTGCATGACGCGCAATGGCGGGAAGCGGCAGCTCTGGGCGCGGCGAGCCTTCGCGGGGGAGAGACGATGACCGCGGTGCCGGCCTATTCAATCTCGGTGGTGCGCTACTACCTACCGCCTGCCGAGCGTGGGCGTACAATTGATTTTGTGCGCGCCCACTGTGATGCATCGGTAGTACTGCTTCGAGACCACGGGGTCACGCCGGCGGTTGCGGCGGCGATCCATCGGGACTATCCCGTGGAGCTGGCGAAATTGCGCGGAGTCATCGTCCTGCGAAGGTGATTCGTTAGGAAGCTCGGGTCCTTCGCTTTGAGATCCGGGGTCGTTCCAGTACAACAGATCACGTGAGTCGAGCTCCCGACAAACTGCTGTCAGCCCTGCTGGCAGCCGCCTTGCTCATCAGCGCCGTGACAACAACGCGGGACACGGTCTTGTGCATGGGACCTGGCCACCACTGCCATCTCGAAACCATTCTGGGTTTCAGTTGCAATGATCAGGTCCAGACTCTCGGATTCTCTACGAAACAACTACCAGATGGGTGTCCCAGGGGCAGTAAAGACTTTCGGCTGAGTGTCGATACTCACCGCAGCGACCGCAGTTCGCTACTGGCGTCCGGCGCCCTGTTCATGAGAATTTCCGCGGCGCCAGACACCACCTCAGTTTTTTCGCGAACGCATCTCAGGATTTCGTGGCTCGGGCATCCTTGCCAATCGCCACCTCACACCGTCCTTCGTTGTTGATCTGACTCGCCCCCAATCGAGATGCGCGGCCATCTGGATGCCGCCGCGTCGGAGAAGGTCTGCCAGCACAGACCTCGGTTCTACGTGTCCTGCTTTCGGCGCACCGCTGAAAACGCGGACCGACTTGAGGGATTGGCGAGATGCAAAGAAACCCTGCAGTACCATTTCGTCGCGCACCGGGTTTGCGCTTCGGGTCCGTAATGATCCTGTGGGTTATGCTGATTGGGTTGAGCCCGGACCTCGCTTATGGCCATGGCGTCGTAGGCGATCGTACCTTTCTCAGTCCAATCGTCGGCAACGATGCCTTCCCGGACAACGCGGCGAGTCTAACCTCGCGGCGAAGCGATTACGCGTTTTCGCTCCTGCCGGCGCTCGAGAAGCAACTGGGTGACAGCTCAAGCCTGCTACTCACGGGGGGCTGGGACAAACTTGAACCAGAGGCCGGTCCGGACACCTCGGGGCCCAGAGATTTATCGATATACTTTCGACAGTCGGCCTACGTATCACCTGCACACGAATTCGAGTTTACCGTCAGTCCCTTCCTTGTCGTTCCGACCGGGACTCGAGAGATCGCCGACGAGGGCTACACCCACCTGGGCGGTGAACTGCTGGTTGGCAAAGGGCTGGGAGACCTCCCCGACGAGGGAGCCCTTAACATCCTTCGCCCCCTGGCAATCCAGGTCGAGGCTGGTTACGCAGGCAGACTCCAGGGACCTGCCAATAGCGACGTCTTCGCCAACTTCGAGGTCGAATACTCGCTCAGTTATCTCGAGCGCTTCGTGGAGCCCATCGGCACCGATCGGCCGTGGCGCGATTTAGTGCCGTACACAGAACTAGACTACTCGCAGGCGCTCATCGCATCCCGCTTGACCACCCTTCCAGACTTTCGACTTACTCCCGGCCTGGCCTACCTCGGAGATTACTGCGAAGTGAGCATGGGCGCGCAGGTCGCGCTCAACGGCGCAGCACAGCCCGGCGATCGGGTCGCCGTCATCGGATTGATAGAAGTCTTCTACGATGGGCTCTTCCCGGCTTTGGCGTGGAAACCATTCTGACGCGCACGCGACCCGTCGGAAACGCAATGGCCGACGCTTCGCGCGTATCGCTTGTTCAACCACGGTCAAGAATGGGCTTCTGGGCCGGCTTCCCAGCTGCGAAGAGCGGAGTAAGGTTGACGTGCAACTGGGTTCATGAAAGGAGGCGCCTTATGCCGGATGCAGCCAGTCTCAAACAGGACCAACGCGCCAGTTGGGACGAATCTGCCGCGGGATGGAAGAAGTGGTGGCCCAATTTCGAGAGCGCCGCGCAGGGAGTGAACTCACGGCTGGTGGAGTTGGCGCGCATCAAGACGGGCGACCGGGTTCTCGATATCGCTACCGGCAACGGCGAACCGGCGGTGACCGCCGCCCGCATCGCGGGTGCGAAAGGCCTGGTGGTCGCGGTCGATCAGTCGCCCGGCATGCTGGCGATTGGCCGCGAACGCGCCAGCGCTCTGGGCCTTGGCAATATCAACTTCGTTGAAGCGGACGCCGAGACAGTGGTGCTCGAGGCGCACAGTTTCGACGCCGCGGTGTGCCGCTGGGGCCTGATGTTCATGCCCGATTTGACGGCCACCGTGCGCAGGATTCATGGCGCGCTCAAACCCGGAGCCCGCTTCGCGACCGCCGTGTGGAACACTGGTGACAAGGTCCCGATGATCTTCCTGGCCGCCGATGCGGTGCGGCAAATCGCCGGTCTGAAACCTCCGCCGCCCGACGCCCTGGAGCCGACCCGGCTTGCGGATACTTCGATTCTAAAGTCCGCCCTGGAAGCAGCTGGTTTCGCGGAGATAACCATCGAGCCCATGATGGTTACCTTCGAGTTCGCCTCCGCGGAACAATTCGTTGAGTTCCGCAGCGAGCTGGGCCGTGCGCAGGCGATGATGGCGAAGCTCACCCCTGACCAGCGTGCGCGCGTCAAAGCCGCACTGGCCGAAGCCGTGGGTAAATTCCTGGGCGGCGACGGCCGCGTCCGCCTGCCCAACGAGACCATCTGTTTTTCGGCTCGTGCTTGAATCGCCTCGCGCGATAACCAGGCGCCACGACACCAAGGTTCTGCCTCCGGGCCGAACCTGCCTGCCCGACCTTTGGTGACGAGACTCCCTGCTTCTGGGGCGTGGAGTCCGCCTCGAGTTTGACGTTGCGATTCGCATCCGGACCATCCGGATCGCGATGCGTCCTTCGCGCACCTTGCTGTTCACGCGCTCGGTCCGCGCGCCGAAGCAGCAGCACGGAAACCAGAGCGGTCGATTTCTGAAGAAAATTGCTTAGCACGCTGCGCCAGAACCCCAGCCACGATGTAAACCGCAGTGACGCGGCGCGGCATCTTTTGACTGTGGAAATGAGGAGCCAATGTGGTAGTAAAGGAGCGCATGTGCCAGCCCGCGCCGTCGCGCGGAATGCACCCGCTTGATATTGCCGGACAAGGAGCATTTGGAATGAAAGCCGCCGTGTTTCATGGGCCCAAGCTGCCCCTCAGCATCGAGGATGTGGAAATCGATCACCCGCAGGACCGCGAAGTGCGAGTTCGCACCGTAGCCAGCGGTGTTTGCCACAGCGATCTCCACTTCGTCGATGGGTTCTATCCGTACGCCGCGCCAGCAGTGCTGGGTCATGAGGCTGCCGGGGTTGTCGAGGAAGTCGGCAGGCAGGTGACCTATTTGAAGCCGGGCGATCACGTGATCGCCTGCCTCAGCGTGTTTTGCGGCTATTGCGATCAATGCATGGCGGGACATCCGAACCGCTGCTCCAACAAGGCTGCCACCCAGCGCGATCCCAAGGACAAGCCGCGCATTTCGCAGAAGGGCAAGCCCATAAATCAGTTCCTCGACCTCTCGTCGTACTGCGAGCGGATGCTCGTGCACGAAAACGCGCTCGTGAAGATCAATGAAGACATTCCGCTCGACCGTGCGGCGCTGGTCGGATGCGGCGTCACCACCGGAGTCGGTGCGGTCCTCAACACCGCAAAGGTCGAGCCGGGCTCGACGGTCGCGGTGTTCGGCTGCGGCGGGGTGGGACTCGCGGCCATCCAGGGCGCGCGCATCGCGGGCGCGCGCAAGATAATCGCGGTGGACATGTTCGAAGGAAAGCTGGCGATGGCGAAACGGCTCGGCGCGACCGACGCCGTGGACGCATCGGCGAGCGACCCGATCGAGGAAATCCAAAAGCTCACCGGCGGGGGCGTCGACTATGCCTTCGAAGCGATCGGCCTCAAGAAAGCTGCCGAGCAGGCCTTCAATTCGCTCAAGCCGGGCGGTACCGCGACGGTTATCGGGATGATCCCGGTTGGGCAGAAGGTCGAAGTCGATGGCTTCATGTTCCTGACCGAGCGCAAGCTGCAGGGCAGCAACATGGGATCGAATCGTTTCCGGATCGACATGCCCCGCTACCTGGATTTCTATCTGCAGGGGCGGCTCAAGCTCGACGAGATGATCAGCCGGCGCGGCAAACTGGAAGACGTGAACGAGGCGTTCCGCGCGATGAAAGCCGGTGAGGTTGCCCGGACCGTCCTGATGTTCCAGTAGCGCGCAAGGAGAATGACCATGAAGGCAGCAATCTATCACGGACCAAATCAGCCGCTCACCATCGAGCAGGTCGAAATAGACGAACCGAAAGAACGCGAGGTACTGGTGCGCACGGTCGCCAGCGGGGTATGTCACAGCGATCTGCATTTCGTGGATGGACTCTACATGTGGCCGACCCCGGCGATTCTGGGCCATGAAGCGGCGGGGGTGGTGGAAAAGGTCGGCTCGCAGGTCAGCTATCTGAAGCCGGGAGATCACGTGATCGCGTGTCTCAGCGTGTTTTGCGGGTACTGCGAGGAATGCATGTCGGGACATCCCAACCTGTGCTCCAACAAGGCGGCCACCCAGCGAACGCCCGGCGACAAACCGCGGCTTTCGCAGAAGGGGGCGCTCGTCAACCAGTTCGCGGACCTGTCCGGGTATGCCGAGAAGATGCTGGTGCACGAGAATGCGCTGGTGAAGATCGACAACGATATGCCGCTCGATCGCGCGGCCCTCATCGGATGCGGTGTCATGACCGGGGTCGGCGCGGCGCTGCATACCGCCAAGGTCTCGCCCGGGTCTCAGGTCGCGGTGTTCGGCGCGGGCGGCGTGGGACTGGCGATCATCCAGGGCGCACGGGTGGCGGGAGCACGGATGATAATCGTGGTCGACAAATTCAAGAGCAAGCTGGACCTCGCGCTGAAGCTCGGCGCGACGCACGCCGTGGATGCATCGAAAGACGACGCGGTCAACAAGATCCGCGAGCTTACCGGCGATGGCGCGGACTACTCATTCGAGGCCATCGGCCTCAAGGTGGCGGCCGAGCAAGCCTATGAATCGATCCGTCCAGGTGGCATTGCCACCATCGTCGGGATGGTTCCGCTCGGGCAGAAGGTCGAGGTCGATGGATTCTCCTTGCTGTTCGAGAAGCGGATTCAGGGCTGCTTCATGGGGTCCAACCGATTTCGCATCGACATGCCGCGAATCATCGACCTCTATCGGCAGGGACGGATTGACCTGGACGGCATGATCACACGCCGCGGCAAACTGGAAGATGTCAACGAGGCCTTCCGCGCCATGAAGGCGGGCGAAGTGGCGCGCACCGTGTTGATGCTCGAGTAGGGTTGAGAGCGCGGCTAGGCAACCCGTTCTCGGCAAAGCTCACGGCGTCACGATGGCGAAGTTCGCGTCGGGCGGCTCGATCATGGCGACCAGCGCCTCGTAGAGATGCCAGTCGCCCTCCGCCACGATGTCACCCGATGCGATCCGTGCCGCGACCGGTGCGCCGCCGAGCAGCGTCATCACGAGCTCGCCGTGCTTAAGCCGGATGGTTGCGGAGGCGAGCGGATCGCTCACGCCTTGCTCGTAAATCAGGACGCCGTTCCTTACCGAAACCAGGTGCTGTTCATCGCGATCGGTCACGGCAAGGTTGAACTTGAGGGGCTGCGCCGCGGCCTTGTCCGGATTGAGCCGCACCGCCGCCACGTCCAACAGCATCCGAGTGGGCGTCTCGAACAGCGCGTCGGAACTCGTAATCGAGGTCGGTAGTCTGAGTACTCCATCGCGCAGCTCCTGCGCGCCGGTAAGGTAAATGTTGCGCCAGGTGCCGGCTTCCGACTCCAGGCCGAGTCGAGTGTAGCTCGCGGCGAGCTGCTCCCGGGCTGCCCGGTTGTCGGGCTCCGCGAACACCACGTGGTTCAGAAGCATCGCGGCCCGGCGGTGGTCGCCTGAATCGGCGGCTTCCCGGGCACGGGACATCACCGCATCCACGCCCCCCATCGCTTCGATATAGCGCTTT
>JAFAHS010000243.1 GCA_019237115.1 Deltaproteobacteria bacterium | reverse complement strand
TGTGAGGATGCACTCCAGTTCGCGCGCCGCGGCGGGACGCTCCTCGTCTATGGCGTTTATCCGGAGGCCGACTCGGTGCGATTCAACCCCTTCGATCTGTTTCGCCGTGAAATCACGATCAAGGGTTCCTTTGCACAGATTGACGCCTTTCCGCGCGCCTTGGCCTATCTCGAGAGTGGCAAGATCAAGGTCAACGAAATTGTCAGCGACGAATTTGAGCTTAAGGATTGGGGCAAAGTTTTGGAACACGCCTGGTCGCGAAAAGGGATCAAGATCGCGGTTATTCCGCCCTCATAATCTGCATCGCTCAGGCAGCAGAACTCACAGCTTCGTCTTTGAGATCCAGCGCCGAAGGCGCGATAACAAAATAGCCTAGGACAAGCGCGGGGCCGGTTTCGGCCCGTCGCGCAGCCCTATTGCCTCGACTTCATCCTGCGTCTTGATCTGGATCGAAGGCGCCTGGACAACAGCGAAAATTTCTAAAAAATCTTGTAAATATGGACACCAATATGTCATCGATTGCCTGACGTAATTAAGTCCAAGTTGGTAACATCGGAAGCAATTCCGTCTCAGTGTCTGGGGGGTCGAGAAACGCTCGGGCGTTTGGCGCAGAAACGCTCGGGCGTCTTCCAGCCGGCCCTAAAGAAGATCTCTTGTTAGCCGGCAAACAGCGAAGCCGAGACCGAGGATAGCCTAGTTGTCTGTCGCATTTTTACCGCCCAGCGGTTATAGATCTTAGCCTAGGGCTTCAGCCCTAGGTACGTTCGCCCAACGCGTCCGCCCTGAAAGGGCGACCGATGCAGATCGCGTTGAACCGTCGATTCGCCTTGATAGCTAGCCAGCGCGATAGTCGGCTCATCCACGCGCATTCCAAATGGTGGTGCCCCACTTTGATTCGGTCGCCCTTTCAGCCCCTCCAACCCGCGCGCGGGTACCTTTCTCCATACGCATTCCGGAATGACTGCCTTACGAGGGCGAATTTCGTCTGCTGCATGACCCAGGGCTGAAGCCCTGGGCTAACATCTGTAACCGCTGCGCGGTAAATTTTCGCAAATTCGAAAATCCCGGCCCGGCAAATTGCACGAACGACCCATTTCGCCACTGGCTCTAACTAAAACCTAACAAATAAATATCTACCCTAGCTTTTCCAATTGATGTTGAATCACTGCAGATTCACAGTCTAATATTAGCAACCCTAGCACATCAAAATTATAACGACGCAGCGGGGACGTTTCCATTTCATAACCTACCTTCATCGCCGGAGAGATTCCCATGAGACAAGTCGAGCGGATTGGTTGCCTTAACAATGGCATTTTTGTTATGAGCTTTGCGGTTCAATGGTCTGATTCGAAGGGAAGTTGGCATACTTCCGCTTGGAATAGCGGTAACTTCGACAACGGCCTGTACAAGGTGAGTCCTCCCCTTTCATCGATCGGAGTCCCGGCGGATGCGAGCGGGGTGGCGCCCTACGTTTCCGCGGTTCTAGGAACAAGTAATCGCGGGGCACCCTTGGTGCAGTCGGCTAACAATGGCAGGGTGGCTGCTTACGAGGTCCGGGGGACGACCTTGGACTTCAGTGTTGGCCCTCTGCCTTGGAAGAACTGGTCCCAGAACATCGTTCATACGATGACGATCGATGGTGAATACTACTTCTCTCCGACGAGCCTCGCTGCACTCCAAGACATCATCCGCCAAGCCGTGCAGGCGGGTGCGACGGTGCGCGTTTCCGGTCAGCGGCATGCGCAGCCGCCGTTGGTCGCCGCCGACAATCGCACCACCCTGAGTCCCAACCGCTGGCTCATCGACCTCTCCTGTTATAAGGACCTCGGTCCTGGCGGTAATCAGTCCATCGAGCTGCATCCATCGGAAGGTACTGTCACGGTCAATACAGGCGTCCGCGAGGACGAGTTGGACGCGTTCCTGACCGCGAATAACTGGATGCTCAAGACTGTTACCGCCGGCGGTTTCTTCAGCCTTGGCGGGATGACGGCGATCGACGTGCATGGCGCGACAATTGACGCGCCGATCTTCGCGGAAACGGTTTCGGCGTTCAGCATCGTTGGTCCGGATGGCCAGGTGAAGACCATCGACACACAGACCCCGGCAGTGGATGGTTGGTCGCCCTTACAGTTCGCACGCGTCTCTGTCGGCGCTCTGGGAGTCGTCACCTCGGTCACGGTAGATGTGGTGCCGCGCCCGTGGGCCACGACGTTGAAATCGGGCAAGAACAGCCAAATTGTTTGCAAGGATGAGAAGGCTTTTATCGCTGAGTTCAAGACGTTGCTCGGAAGCCATAACCGGGTTGAGTCCTTCCTCAACCCGTACTCTCACAGGTTCCTCGTCCTGTGGTGGGATGTGGTCTCGTCCCCATCGACAAAGACTCCAAACCGGAGCATAACCGTCCCGAATGCGTGCGCCCTGGCGGGAAACGCGATCTTCGGCGCTCC
>JAFAHS010000165.1 GCA_019237115.1 Deltaproteobacteria bacterium | reverse complement strand
AATGCAGGTGGCGCGACTGGAGCAGAAGCTGGGCATCCGCGCGTCGGACACGGCGGCGATAATTTTCGACAATTGCCGGGTGCCGGCCGGCAATCTGCTGGGCAGCGCGGAGGTGAAGCCGGAGGGTGGGTTCAAGGACGTGATGGCCACCTTCGATGCGACCCGTCCGATAGTCGCAGCGATGGCAATCGGGGTGGGGCGGGCCGCGCTCGACTTCGTGCGCAACTTTCTCAAGGAACAGAACGTGGCGGTGCGCTACGGGCTCTCGCCGCGGCGGCTTAGCGTGGTAGAGCGTGACTTCATGGAGATGGAGGTCCAACTGCAAGCTGCGCGACTGCTCACTTGGCGAGCGGCCTGGATGATGGACATGGGCCAGCGCAACAACCTGGAAGCATCAATGGCCAAGGCGAAAGCGGGGCTGGTGGTCACGCAGATCACGCAGAAGGCGGTTGAGCTGCTGGGTCCGCTCGGTTATTCGCGCAAGCTGCTACTGGAAAAGTGGATGCGCGACGCGAAGATCAACGACATCTTCGAGGGCACCCAGCAAATCAACATGTTGATCGTATCGCGGCGGATCCTCGGGTACGGCAGCAAGGAATTGAACTAGCACTAGCGGACCCTCCAAAAAACGACTGAGCCGTCGCGAAATTCGCGACGGCTCAGTCGTTTGGGACAACGCATCAGAGCGCACCTGCTAATAGAACCACTTTCCCTTATCCCACCGGAAAATCTCGGTGGTGCGGGTGTCGTCGACCCGAGTTCCCTTGGCGTGCTTCGCCTCGTCGAGAGTCTTTTCCTTTATCAGGTAGTGAAATTCCTCGTAGCTGAGCTTGCCGATGGAAAAACCCTGCGGGGACTGATGGGTCTCACACTTCTCGATCGGGCTGTAGCCGGTGTAGAGGGCGGTCTCAAAGCCATTCTCCAGCTTCAATTCCAGGTGCTCGATGTTGTTCGCTTCCCGATCGCGAAGCTTCTGCTCCCAGTCCTTGCAGAAGGCGGGAAACAAGGCGGCCGCCTGCTGATACTCGCGGTCCATACGCCGTCGCTCCGGGCTCAGCGTGGTCAGAACATCCTTGGTTTGCTGCTGAAGACCCGGATCGTGCAAGGCTTTAAGATCCGAAGGTTTCTGCTCCGAAGTTGAGACGGTCGCTCCTGATGCGCTTGGGTTGGAGGAGGTGGCCTGGTCCTGCGCGCGCGCCAAACTGCCCGCGACGATGAAGCTCAGCGCCGCGGCCAGCACGCCGATTGCCCGCTTTTTTGACGCCATCATGATGCGGTCTTATAGCAAATCGCCAATTCTAGATCAGCCATCGGGACTCGTTGCGCGGGCATAAAAACAGAGGGCCGGAGCCCCTGTTCGAGACTCCGGCCCGCCTGGTGACTAACGCTGGCGCGACCTATTGCACCGGTACCAGTTCGACGCGGCGGTTCTCTGCACGACCCTCCGGCGTGTCGTTGGTGGCAACGGGCTGGCTCTTACCGTAGCCGTGTGGAATCAGGCGGCTTGATGCGATTCCCTTTTCTGTAAGGTAGTTCACGACCGCATCCGCACGCCGATTCGACAGCGCCAAATTGTACTCCTCGGTGCCGATAGCGTCGGTGTGTCCGTTGACGTTCACGGTCACGTTCGGATTGGCCTGCAAAGTAGCTGCAGCTTCATCCAAGACCGCCGCATCGCCGGGGCGGATGTTGTACTTGTCGAAGTCAAAGTGCACGCCACGCAGTACGAGCTTCTCCTTAACCGGCGGTGGCGGCGGAGGTGGCGGTGGCGGAGGAGGCGGCGGTGGTGGAGGTGGCGGTGGTTGGATTATCGGATCGCACAGGTAGTGACCAGCCAAGGTGCCTAGCGTCGCTCCTACTACTGCGCCCCCGGCGCCTGCCCAAGCCTTGGCCGAATTCGAAGCAGACTCATTACTTTCCTGAGTGTGGTTGACAATGACAATTCCCGACGCGGCGCCGGCGCCTGCACCGAGCATTCCTCCTATGACAGCGCAGGCCCCCCATTGCCGGGGCTGCCGCAGATACTCGCACCCCCCGAGGCCACCAGCCACGAACGCGGTACCGGCCAATGCGACCACCGACTTGATCAGCCCTGACTTTAGTCCCATGGACTCCTCCCTCACCCAAGTGCGTTTTGGCACAGGAGCTTCACCCCACGCTCCTGCAACGCGTCATAGCGGCCCGTAATCGGGGGCAAATATAGTTATATTCCCATACCGAATGCAACTACCTCACAATCTTTTTTCCCAACAGGTTAACCGGCTGTTTCGAGCCAGTTTCGGCCAAAAACCCTTCTTTCCAACGCAAAAGGGTGCCTCGCTGACCTGCGCCGGATCGTCCAGTGGGAGTCGCATGAGTAGGTAAACTCGAGCGCTTACCCAGCAATTCTACTGGTTGCCATGATCGCCGTGGTGGCCGTGATCACCATGGTGGCCGTGGTCTCCCTGGTTGCCCTGCTCGTATCCATGACCGTGTTCGTATTTCTCTTCGGCATGCTCCGCCTTTTTTTCAGCATGCTCTTCACCCTTATATGGTTTCCAGTCGTGATGTTCCTGCCACCAGTCCGGATGGTTCTGATACGCCTCCTGGGGCTTATGGTGATACCACCAATCCTGGTCGTGCCACTCGTTGTTGTTTTTGTCGAAAGCTCCGTAGTGATTTTGCCAAGCAGAGGGCGTACGCATCGCTTTCCAATCCTCCGGATGACTGTTCGCCCACGTCTCGAAATGCGGGTGCTGCGAGCGCCAATTGGCGTTGTATACCAGGCTGGGATTGGAGCGCAGCTCGGACGCAGTCTGAGGATGATTGGCGAGGTACTGATTCCATGCGGCCTGGTTGGGAAGATTGGTATACTGTGCGTGCGCCGGCACCACATAGAAAAACACGCCGAGTATCGGCGCGAGCAGCGGGCTCATAAGACGTTTCATCAGTTCGTACCCTCCTGGGGCATTGTCCCCTTTCGCTGAAAAAAATGCAGCCAGCTCGGCGCTGGCAGTTACCGAATTCGACACTCAAACTGTAGTCTACGGGGCAGGGCTTGCGCGATTTTTTCCGATGTCGGCGCCCGCCAACCGTCACCTGGGGTTCGGATGATGAGGATGGCGGTGCTAGACTGGTGACTTTCCTATGCTGCCTTTGGCGCGCGGAAAAGAAGGTGTTTTCAAGCTGGTGTCGAGCTATCGGCCGCAGGGCGATCAGCCGACCGCCATCGACTCAATCGTGAGCAATGTCCGGCAGGCGGTAAACCACCAGGTGCTGCTGGGGGTGACCGGATCCGGCAAGACCTTCACGATGGCGAACGTGATCGAACGGGTGAACCGTCCCACCCTGGTTATCGCCCCCAACAAGACGCTGGCGGCCCAGCTCTACAACGAGTTCAAGAGCCTATTCCCGGACAACGCGGTCCGCTACTTCGTTTCCTACTACGACTACTATCAGCCCGAAGCCTACGTGCCGTCGACCGACACCTTCATCGAGAAGGATGCCAGCATCAATGATGAGATCGACAAGCTGCGACACTCGGCGACCAAGGCGCTGCTTGAGCGCAACGATGTGCTGATCGTCGCATCGGTGTCGTGCATCTATGGCCTGGGCGAACCGGAAGTTTATTTCGAGATGCTGGTATTCGTGGAGGAGGGCCAGACCATCGAGCGTGACCGGGTGTTGCGCAAGCTGGTCGATATCCACTACCAGCGCAATGACTACGACTTTCATCGCGGCACCTTCCGGGTGCGGGGCGACACCATCGAGGTGTTTCCGGCCTACGAAGAAAGCCGGGCGGTCCGGATTGAGTTCTTCGGCGACCAGATTGAAGCTCTGTCCGAGATCGATGCGCTGCGGGGAAAGGTCATCCGCAAGCTACAGTCGGTCGCGATCTATCCAGCCTCGCATTACGTCACGACCTCGGACCGGATGGAGCGTGCGGTCGGGACGATTCGCAGCGAGCTGAAGGAACGGCTTCAGTGGTTTCGCACCGAGAACCGCCTGCTCGAGGCGCAGCGCCTGGAACAGCGCACCATGTACGATCTCGAGCTGCTCGCCGAGATGGGGTTCTGTCCCGGTATCGAGAATTACTCACGCCACCTGACCGGGCGCGCCGTGGGCGAACCGCCGCCCACCTTGCTGGACTATTTTCCGAAAGGTGCGCTGTTTTTCATCGACGAGAGTCACAACACGATTCCACAGATCGGTGGCATGTATCGGGGTGATCGCTCGCGCAAGCAAACCCTGGTCGATTTCGGCTTCCGCCTGCCTTCCGCACTGGATAATCGGCCGCTCAATTTCGAGGAATGGGAGAGCCATGTAAATCAGGCGGTTTACGTTTCCGCGACCCCCGGCGACTACGAGCTCGAGCGTTCGGGAGGGTTGCTGGTCGAGCAGCTCATTCGACCCACGGGGCTTATAGATCCCGAGATCGAAGTCCGCAGAGCGGGAACCCAGGTCGATGATCTGCTCGAGGAGATTCGCAAACGGGCCGCCGCCAATGAAAGGATACTGGTGACGTGCCTGACCAAGAAGATGGCCGAGGATCTCACCGACTACTATCACGACCTTGGAGTTAGGGTGCGCTACCTGCACTCCGACATCGAGACCATCGAGCGCGTCGAGATAATCCGAAGCCTGCGCAAAGGCGACTTCGACGTCCTGGTCGGAATCAATCTCTTGCGCGAGGGCCTGGATCTGCCGGAGGTGTCGCTGGTCGCCATCCTCGATGCCGACAAGGAGGGATACCTGCGCTCGACCCGTTCTCTGATTCAGACCATCGGTCGCGCAGCCCGTCACGTCAACGGACGCGTCCTGATGTACGCCGACACCGTCACCGACTCGATGCGGCGAGCAATTGACGAAACCGATCGGCGCCGCGCCAAGCAGCTGGCATACAACCAGCAACACGGCATCACGCCGCAATCGGTCACCAAGGCCATCGATGCGTCGCTGGTCGAGATGTACTCGCCGGAATGGGCGATCGTGCCGGAAGTAGAAGCGAAGGATTCCGAGGAAGAGTTCATTGCACCCCATGAACTCGCCGACCGCATCACCGCGCTGCGCCATGAGATGATGCAGGCGGCGGACGAACTGGAGTACGAGCGCGCCGCCGAATTGCGCGACCAGATAAAGCGCCTGGAGCGCAAGATCTTCGGAATGGACCAGCCGCGCGCGCCCGCAGCGCCCGGTCCGGCGCCCGGGTCCGCCGGCTCACGGATGAGCCAGACGCGCGGGCGCAAGGGCGCGGGGGCGGCGACCGGAGCGGCGGCGGCAGGCGCACAGTTGGGCAAACGACCGGTCCGACCCGGTCGGCTCAAGTTGACGCCGGACCGTCCCACCTGAGGCTGGGGAACTTTTACTACGGTCTCCTCCGAAGTCCGCTGGGTGGCGGGGTCCAAGGCACGCGTCCAGGAATGCGTCGTTCGCTATTAGCACGGGGGGCGCGGGATGCGATTCCTTGCTGAGGGCTTCGGTGGTCCTTGGCGGCGCCTGCTCTTCGTTTAAGACCGCTTTGAACAGAGTCCGATTGTCCTTGAAATGCGCAGCCGGGGCGGGTCACCCCGTCTGCGCGCTTCCCGTACTACTGCTCGAACGAGGGCCCCACGTACCCGGCGGGGGGCATGGCGGACAGGAGCTGCCCGCCGTCTGCCGCATTTGAAAATTGGCTGCCGACGGTCAGGCCGCCGTCGACGACCATGGCCTGCCCGGTAACCCACTGCGCATCGTCACTGGCCAGGTAAAGCGCCATCCCCGCGATATCTTCGGGATGACCGGCGCGCTGCATGGGTTGTCCCTTCGCCATCCAGTCTTCCATCGCTTCTTTGACGCTGGGCTGGTTGCGGTGAAGGATTGGCGTGTTGATACCGCCCGGGCAGATGCAGTTCACGCGAATTTTGTCCTTGGCGAATTCGAGCGCCGCCGAGCGAGTGAGATTGACCACTCCGGCCTTGGCTGCG
>JAFAHS010000086.1 GCA_019237115.1 Deltaproteobacteria bacterium | reverse complement strand
CGGCGACCTCCATAAGCCGGCGTTGGAACGGCTTTTCGTCTTCGGGAATGCTTTCCCACGACGCCATCGTCGGGTGGCGCGGCGTAAGCTGGGCGCTCTGCGGAATCCAACCCTTTTCTTTCGCGCGCGCGAAGACTCGCTCGCGATAGGCGTCCCAGCCGTCGTCGAATTTCCCCTTATACTTGTCCGCCCATTCCTTGAAGACGTGATGCGGAGCGTGGATGGCGCCGCTTGCCCAGTACATGAAGAACGGCTGGTCCGGGCGAAACGCCCGGTGCCTGCGCAGCCATCCGATTGCATCATCAGCGATGTCCTCGCTCAAATGGTAGCCCTCGTCGGGCGTCTTCGGCGGAAGGACTGAGGTCGTATTTCGCACGAGGTTAGGCTCCCACTGCGATGCCTCGCCTGCGAGGAACCCGTAGAAGTACTCGAATCCGCGCTCGCTTGGCCACTCGTCAAAAGGACCGGCGGCGGTCGTTTCTTCGGCGGGGGTGTTGTGCCACTTTCCGAACGCCGCGGTGCAGTAGCCGTAGTCACGCAGCACCTCCGCGACCAGCGCACTGCTCCTCGGGATGCGCCCCGAATACCCGTCCCAATCGTTCGCGAGTTCGGCAATCTGACCGTTACCAACCCGATGATGGTTGCGGCCGGTCAAAAGCGAGGCGCGCGTCGGCGAGCACATCGCCGTCGTGTGGAAACGGTTGTACGCAATCCCCTCGGCGACGATCTTATCCAGCGTCTTGGTTGTGATCTCGCCGCCGAACGCCGAGGGAAGCGCCGGCCCCGCGTCATCGATTAAGATGATTAAAATGTTTGGCGCGTCGTCGGGTAGCAGCTTCGCCGGAGGCTTCGGGGCATACACCGACTCCTGAATCGTCGGGCCGGCGATGCTGCCGGAAGGCGCCGGACGCGGCGGCAGCGATTCCAGGGATTTCGTAGTCCTTCGGGTGCCTGTGTTACCGTCGGCTGGCATGGCGGCTCCTCGCAGAAAAGTGCTCTTAGGAGCCCATTCTACGCGCTGCGAGCCTGCGGGACAATCCCGAATGTGCACATTCCCGAATTGAGATCGCCGAAGGCGGATGAAGTTGGTGCGCGTGTCTCGCGTCGTTCTTTACGTGGCGCGAGGATAAAGGAGCGCGAAGAGTGCACTTTGCGGGCAATGGATACATCGACACGCTTGGCGTACGATCGTACTTGGTTGGCGTACGAGCGCACGATGCAGGCCTGGGGTGCGGACGTCGATCTCGCTAATCACGTTCGGATTCAGCGTTTACAAGCTTGCTGACATCACGGGTAGTCGCCACGTTCGACATCCGTGTTTTTGCAGGCCTGATCGCGGCTTTTGGGACCTTTGCGCTCGTCTCCATGATCGTCTGGCCGTGATACCTACAGGCTTGGAATTCATGGTCGGACCGCCTTTGACTCATTTTGCTGCATGATCGTCAGGCTGCGATGCGAGCCCGTGGACACACAATCGCATTTCTTTAGGAGGTAGCTCGTTGGGTGCTTCTTACACGTCCATCCAGGTACCGAACGTAAAACGCGATGAGCTTCGCGCGGTGCTTCAGCGTATCATCAATGATCCCGGCATCGCGGGTATTCACCTGTACTTCGGCGACGCGATCGACGGCTGGACGGCTGTGTACCCAATGGTGTCCGAGCAGATGGATAAGCTGGCGACGCGCCTATCGAAGGAGTTCCAGTGCCTGGTGCTCACCCTCGGCTCCTACGAGGGATACTATACAACGCGCCCCAAACGTCCGGTTCGGATTCCCGGCTACGCGGTATTAACGGTTAATATGATGCGGAGCGAAGTCGGATTTCTCCGAGTATATAGGGGAAGGCGGCCTCAGCTCTAGATCCCCAGCCGAACTCGTCGATCCCGGGCAGCGGCGAGGAGGCCCTTGAGGGGCTAAGATCGGTAACACGTGTGCCTTCCCAAGCCTTTGCGGTCGATGTAAACTTACCTCACGGCTCACGCCGCGCGGAGACCCCTCGCATGGACGCCACGCTGTGAGATTGAGAATCAATGCACGTTCTAAGGCCTTCTACTCGGTCGGGATTTCTGCTTGGGTCCAGCGCCGCTCTAGTCGCAGGATGTTCTCAGGCCGTGCCTCGCCTGCTGACGACTCCGAGCGCTACTGGATCGGGAGACCTGACGAAGGTTCGGACGGAACCGGGCGGCTAGGCGCGCATCAAATCCTCGATACCAACGCGAACGTGATTTTTCAGAGCAACTCAACGACCACGAAGAATTCAGACGGTTCCCTTTCCTGGTCGTGGGCGCACCAGTGGTTGGTTAATGGAACATGGACTAATGCGTCGATTGGCTACACCGACGTGCCATTAAGTCAAAAGCGCGTGCAATCCACCACCGTATTCAACGGAACTTATGCATTCCAACGGACTGTGAATTCTGTCGATCCGACGACCGGCGCGTTTCAAGTTACGAGCTTCGGTCTGCTTCATCCGCGTCTTTACCTGACCACACAAGAACTGTCTTCCGATGGACAGACGATGTCGGTAAATGCGTGGACTTCCCCAGGACCGCAGCCCCCGCCAGTGGTGTCGCGAATGGCGGGGTCCTGGCAGATGCCGAGCGTAGTTTCAGCGCACAGGTTTGGTCTTATTGCCCGGCCCGATCACCAGGTTTGCGGTGGCCAATGCAGCACGAACGAGCTGGGCTTCGGCGTAGACGCGCTGGTTGCAGGGATGATCGCCTACCTTTTTGACTGGTCCTTCATGGCGGGTGTCGCCTTGGGCTTAGACGCCATCGCGGCCCTTATGGGAATAATTGGGCTGATGTAAAGCGAACGAGGTATTAACTATGCGAGCTTTCGATCGAGC
>JAFAHS010000249.1 GCA_019237115.1 Deltaproteobacteria bacterium | reverse complement strand
TGCCGTCGCTACCCGCGGGAACCACAAGCGTTGACATCAATCCGCTGACCCTCTTCATCGATATATTGACGGTAACCAACATTGGGCAGGGCATGCCGTTCAGCACCGCCCTCAGCACCGCGACTGCCAAGGTGCAAGCGATCTATGGCCTGGACAGCAATCCCAACACGCTGACGCCGAACTATACCGCCGCTGGGGTCGGCACCGATGCGGGCAACCTGGGACTGATCCTGGGCGCGTTGATCAACGAAGATCAGTTGTTATGCCCGAGTGCTCCGGGCGGTCTGGCGCTGGCGCTCGCGGAGGATCTAGTCGACGGGGTGTTCGATGGCAAAACGTTCGGCGCTGCGGTTCCGTACTGCGGCAGTGGGGGGACGTTGCCCGCGATCGCCGGGACCTCGGACTTCCAGGATGCGTTGGCGGGGCTATACGGGTTGCAACTAACCACCCGGGGGTTTGTCTTCGGAGGCACCAATAACGCGCTTACCCTCAACGGTGTCACGCCCTCGCAGACCAGCACGAGTGTTGCGAACATCAATTCGAGCATCCTGCAGGCGACCACGGTCACCAATACCATCACCGCGGGACCGAATATGGGGCCCATCGGAACGAACAATGAAGACCGGGAAGGAGCCACCGCCACGCTGCTACAGAATGGCATGGTTCTGATTGCCGGCGGCAGTAGCACAAGCACCGGAGTGCGAAATGATGCGGTGCTTTACAATCCCAGCACGAAAGCGTTCGTGCAGACCGCGAACTCAATGTCCACGAACCGCGAGTTTGCAACCGCGACGCTGCTGGCGAACGGCAAGGTCCTGATAGCGGGTGGGTTCGACGGAGATTCAATCGAGCCAACCACGGACATTTTCGATCCCGCCACCAACACCTTTATGACGGGACCGAACATGTCTGATCAGCGGGAGCATGCGGCAGCGGTCGCGCTGAGCAACGGCACGGTGTTGATTGCCGGGGGCGATAATGGGTGCGGCAATGCCTTGAGTTCCAGTGATATCTACACACCTGCGACAATTGGGATGGGCAGCATGAGCTCGGGGCCGGCGATGAATCATCCGCGGACGCAACTGATGGCTACCACTCTTTACACTGGAGATGCCCTGTTCGCCGGTGGAGACGCTAGTTGCAGTTCCGACAGTCCGGTTCCCGAGAGTACGGCTGAAATCTACAGTTTTAAGAACCCCGCGACCCCCGCCTTCTCGCCGATCTCAGGCTTTATGGCCTTGACCACCGGCCGCGAGCAGGGAACCGCAACGCTGCTGCCCAACGGAAATGTGCTTGTCGCGGGTGGATTCACGAACCTGGATGGCAGCCTGGTCACGACTAACACCACAGAATTGTTTCTTACTGCCAGCGGTGCTTTTCAGTCGCCGCGCTCTACGACAACCCAAACGACCATGATTGTCGCGCGGGCCAATATGACCGCGACGCTTGCGCCGAACGGCATGGTGTTCATCGCGGGCGGCGATTCAGGTCTAAACAGCCCGGGTTTCAGCAGCCCGGGTCTCAACAGCATCGAGCTTTACGACGCGAGCACCGATACGTTCGCGGCGACTACTAACCCGGTCTTGCTGTCGTATCTCCGAGCGTTTGCCACGGCCACACTGCTGGCCAACGGTCAGGTGCTGATAGCCGGTGGTTTCACCCCTTCGGATGGCTCGGGCGGCACGACGAACACTACTGATCTCTACACGCCTTAGGCGACGTCTGTGCGGGGGTTAGGTTGGCGCGTCAAAGATCTCACCCGGGTTGATGGCAGATGATGTCACCGAGAGAAGCGTTGCACACCACCACCTGCTCCCATCGAATCTGCGCCGAACCGCCCTGAGCCTCATTTTCCCGCCCTGCGATCGACGCCTAATGTAAGGCCACAGCTGATGCCGAGCCTGCGGGTTTATGTTTGATCGTTCGCAGATCATTTGAGTCTCACAATTTTGATTGTCCCGACAATTGCGTGTTAGACGAACCTGCCGTAGGTTGCCGCGGGGTAGTGGTCCAGATTTTAGTGAGGGATCAAATGTTGTTGCGGCCCTGGAATTTGTTGCTTCCGATCATGCTCGCCGCGGCGAGCTTGGTCTTGACCTCGGCATGCGACCCCTGTCCGAAGTGCACCGCGAAAAGGACGCCCACGCCCACCCCGACTGCGGTCCCGACACTAACCCCGACGCCAACGCTGGTTCCGACGCTAACCCCGACGCCGACCGTGGTTCCGACGCTTACTCCGACGCCGACCGTGGTTCCCACGCTTACCCCGACCGTGACAGTCACTGCGACGGCTACCGCGACCGCCACGACGACCCCCACTGCGACCCCGACGGTGTCGCTGAGCGGCAATGTTTTTCAGGGTCCGATGGTGGGATCGACGGTCGCGGCGGTCAATGTGAACCCGGCCAACGGAACTAACAGCGGCTCACCCATCGGCACGGCCACCACGAACGCTTCGGGAGCCTACACCCTCACGCTAGCTCCACCCCCCACGGGGCCAGTGAGGATCGAAGTCGCCGGTGGCACGTTCGTGAGCGAGCAAGATGGCACGACCATTACCACTGGCAAACCGCTGACCGTGCTGCTGCCGTCGCTACCCGCGGGAACCACAAGCGTTGACATCAATCCGCTGACCCTCTTCATCGATATATTGACGGTAACCAACATTGGGCAGGGCATGCCCTTCAGCACCGCCCTCAGCACCGCGACTGCCAAGGTGCAAGCGATCTATGGCCTGGACAGCAACCCCGACACGCTGACGCCGAGCTATACCGCCGCCGGGGTTGGAACCGACGCAGGCAACCTGGGGCTCATCCTGGGCGCGCTCATCAACGAAGATCAGTTGTTGTGCCCGAGCGCTCCGGGCGGTCTGGCGCTGGCGCTCGCGGAGGATCTAGTCGACGGGGTGTTTGATGGCAAAACCTTCGGCGCTGCGGTTCCGTACTGCGGCAGCGGGACGTTACCTGCGATCGCCGGGACCTCGGACTTCCAGGATGCGTTGGCGGGGCTATACGGGTTGCAACTAATCACCCGGGGGTTTGTCTTCGGAGGCACCAATAACGCGCTTACCCTCAACGGTGTCACGCCGTCGCAGACCAGTACGAGCGTTGCGAACATCAATTCGAGCATCCTGCAGGCAACCACGGTCACGAATACCATCACCGCGGGACCGAATATGGGAACCACCCAGGACCGGGCAGGAGCCACGGCAACGCTGCTTCAGAATGGCACGGTTCTGATCGCTGGCGGCAGCAGCAAAGGCGCGGTTTCGAAAATTCGCGGGGACGCGGTGCTTTACGATCCCACCACCAATAGCTTTGCGACGCTGCCTAACCTAATGTCCACGTCCCGCGCGTTTGCTACGGCGACGCTGCTGGCGAACGGGAAAGTTCTGATAGCGGGTGGGCTCGATGGGCCTGCAGATCCCACGCCCGTCACGAACAAGACGGATATCTTCGATCCGGCCACCAACACCTTTGACGCAGGACCGAACCTATCCAGTCCGAGGGAGCATGCGGCAGCGGTGGCGCTCAGCAACGGCACGGTGTTGATTGCCGGGGGCGACACTGGCAGCGGCGGCAACGTGCTGAACAGCACCGACATCTACAATCCCTCGACCAACACCATCACTGCCGGTCCCGCGATGAAAAATCCGCGCACGCAATTGATGGCTACCACCTTGTACACCGGAGACGCCTTGTTTGCAGCTGGCGACAGTAACGGCAGCACTCCCGATGGTACGGCTGAAATCTACATTCTGGAGAGCAACACGTTCTCCAGCCCCATCGCGATGGCCAATGGCGGACGCGAGCAGGGAATCGCCACGCTGCTCCCCAACGGAAATGTGCTTGTCGCGGGTGGATTCACGAACCTGGATGGCAGCCTGGTCGCGACTAACACCACAGAATTGTTTCTGACGGCCAGCGGTGGTTTTCAGATTCCGCGCTCTACGGCAACCCAAACGACCATGAATTTCGCGCGGGCCAATATGACCGCGACCCTTGCACCGAACGGCATGCTTTTCATAGCGGGTGGCGATTCAGTTCTAGGCGGCCCGGGTCTCATAACCACCGAGTTGTACTCTGCGAGCGCCGATACATTCGCGATGCCAACTGGCACGGTGCCGTTGGGGGGAGGAAACATCGGCCGCGCGCTTCAGACCGCTACGCTGCTTACCAACGGTCAGATACTAGTCGCCGGTGGTTTGACGGGCTCTCCGACAGGGGGGACGTTCACGACCAGCACCTCTGACCTGTATACGCCCTAGGCACGGCGGTGCGCCGCTCCGCAGTTTATTTGTGCAGAAAGGTCACCGGGGGGGAAGGACCCCTGGTTGATTTCTGCGAGTTGAGAAACGCCTAGCGACTTAGCAGCTCGGCGATCTGGATGCCGTTTAGCGCTGCGCCCTTGCGGAGCTGATCGCCGCTGACCCAGAAGTTCAACGCCTTGGGATTGCTGATGTCTTCGCGGATGCGCCCGACCAGGCAATCATCCTGGCCTTCGGCCAGGATCGGCATCGGATAGCGGTTGTGTGCTGGATCGTCGACCACCCGCAACCCTGGGAAGCGATCGAACAGCTCACGCGCCCTGCTCGCGCCAACCTTCGTTTCAGTCTCGGCGTTGATCGAGATCGAATGCGCCGTGAAGACCGGCACTCGCACGGTAGTCGGCGCGACCAGCAGATCGGGAGCGTCGAGGATTTTGCGCACTTCGTTGACCAGCTTGATTTCCTCGCCGGTGTAGCCGCTCTCGAGGAATTTGTCGATGTGCGGGATGAGGTTGAAGGCGATTTGATGTTGAAAGAACTCCGGCTCGATCGCTTCGCCCTTGGCCCACGCGAGGACCTGATTGCGAAGTTCCGCGACGCCGTTGACCCCCGCCCCCGATACCGCCTGAAAGCTGGTGGCGACCACCCGCTTCAGGCGCCCCGCGTCGTGGAGCGGTTTGAGCGGCATCACGGTCACGATCGTTGTGCAATTCGGGCAGGAGACGATTCCTTTGTGAGTTCTGGCCGCCTCGCCGTTGATTTCCGGCACCACCAGCGGGACATCGGGATCCATCCGAAAAGCGTTGGACTTGTCGACTACCAGCGCACCGGCCTTGACCGCGAGCGGTGCGAACTCGCGCGATTGCTCGGTGCCGGCCGAGAACAGGGCGATGTCGATTCCCTTGAACGAAGCCGCGGTCAGGGCCTCAACCGCGATCGATTCGCCCGCGAATGAAACCTTCTTTCCAGCGGATCGTGCGGAGGCGAACGCGCGCAGATCGCGGACTGGAAAGTTGCGTTCGTGCAAGAGCTTGAGGGTGGTCTGGCCGACCGCGCCGGTTGCCCCCACCACCGCAATTCTTTGTCCGCTTGCCATGCCCGGTTTTTCCGCAGCTCGGTTGCCCAGGTGCTGCGCAGTAAGCGTATCGGCCTCCTGCGTGTCAGTCCAGCTTGTGATCTTTGGCCTAGACCTTGTCGAGCAGCCAAGCCGACACGGTCTTGTAGAGCTCCTCGCTAAAGCCGGTGAAACGATGGTCTGCGCCAGCCAGGAGCTTCAGGGTTTTGGGCTCCCGGGCGCGTTGGTAGATAGCTTCCGACGATTCATGCGGGAGGATGGTGTCCGCGGTTCCGTGCACCAAAAGCAACGGCCGTGGCGCAAGCTCCGCAACCACGTGCGCCCCGGCGAGCTGACTCGAAAGCGCGACCACGGTGGTGATAATCGGTGCCAGGGTGCCGGCATTGATCGCGACCGCGCCGCCGAAAGAGTGACCTATCAGCGCCGCACGTCCGTAGTGGAACGCGCGCAAAAATGACAACCCCGCCAAGGCGTCGAGGATGCACTCGCCGAACTCGTTCGGCGCGCGGTAGTCGATCCGCGCGATCGCGATTCCGGCTCCTGGAAGTTCGCGGCCCAACCGCGGATACAACTTGGATGGCCCGTCGACGCCGCCGATCGCGCCGCTGACGCAGAGCGCCGCGCGGTTGGGCTCCGAGGCGGGGTGAAAAATCATCGGGATCGGTCCGCGCGTCGTGTTGATGGTCAGGTGTTGCGCGCCGTCAATCTCCGCGGCGGACTCCACTCCGAGGATCTTGAGGCCGATCTGATCGCTCATCGAGGGGTTCAGCGCGACTGGCCGCGCCGCGGTTCATCGAGGCCGGGATCGGTCGAGCGACCGAGCATGCGCAATCCATAGCGCGCCATCGCCGCCAGACGCTCGATCCGACTTAGCAGCTCCGGTTGCTCGGCGGGCGGCGCTTCGACCAGCGCCTGTGCGGTTGCAACCAGACTTGCCTTGAGAACTTCGACCGCCCGCGCCAAATCTTCGTGAGTCGGCGGGCGACTGCGCCGACGTTCCGCCAGCGCTTCCGCGAAATCGATGATTTCAGCCATTGCGAGGTCTTAGCCATGATTATCGCGCATCGCAGCGCAGTATCCAATCCGACCCACCAAAGCGCCGCGCGGCCAACGCGGCTCTGGTTCTGATCGTTTTGGTCTCGGGCTCAATGGTTCGCGGCGGCGAGGTTCCTCTGAGACTTGCTTAAGCGAGAGGAGAGAGCAGGGTTGCTCTTTGCGCTTTAGACGGGAGATTTGAAGACGCTCATTCGCTGCCGCTCAGGGGAAAGGTTGCAAGTCGTTCGTAGGTGGAACCGTTCGATGACAGGTGGCTCCGATACAGGGCAATCTCGCCGACCCTCGATTCTCCAAACTCGCTCTGGTTTGCCTCCTGCAAACGCCCAAGCAGGCTTCTGACCCTGCGCGGGTCGCGGATGCGCGCGATGGTCAGATGCGGCGCCCATGGGCGCTCCGCGCGTTCGAAGCCCAGGTGCGCTGCCGCGTCTTCGATTTGCGATGCCAGGCGAATCAGCAACTGCGACTCGAGCCCCGTCCACAACACGCGTGGGCGGCGCAAGTTCGGAAAGGCGCCGATTCCGCGAGTACGGACTTGAAACGCGGCGGCCGCCTTGCTGACCTCTGCGACGGCTTCGGCCAGCGGAGCAAGCCTGGCAGAGTCGATCGCGGTGCCGAGAAACTTGAGCGTCACATGCAGTTTGTCGCGTCGCGCCCAGGCTACGCCGTCGTTGGGTGCGCGCAACTCTTCGATTAAGCGATAGATCGCCGCTTCAACGTCATCACCGACCCGAATCGCAAGGAAGATTCGGACCTTGTCAGGGAGCGAAGCGAAGCTCTGCTCAAATCGGGTCACGAAACCCGCGAACACGCGCAGCGGCGTGGCTGCCTACTTGTCCAGCTCCCACTCGACCAGCGGCAGGCGGTCGTTGCCGAAAAACATGACGCCGTCCACGAAAATCGAAGGCGAGCCGAAACCGCCGCGCTCGATCAGCTGCTCGGTATTGCCGCGTAGCCTGGCCTTGTAATCGGGGGAGGCTATTTTCGCGAAGTATTCCTTTTCGTCGAGGCCGACTTCGTGCACGATGTCGCGCAATACATCGTCCTGACTGATGTCGCGATCGGCGCCCCAATAGCTTTCAAACACCCGCCGCGAGTAGGGCGAGATCTTGCCATGCTCTTCGGCGACCAACGCGCCGCGCATGGCTTTTACGGAGTTCACCGGAAAGACCGACGGATTGCCGATCTTGAGTCCGTAGAAGCGCGCCCAGTCCTGCAGATCCTTCGAATAGTAGCGGGCCTTGACTTTTACCGGGTTGGCGCGGCTCTCGTACACGCTGGGATTGACGGTGTTGAAAACCCCGCCGACCAGGAACGGTCTCCACAGCAGGTTGGCGTTGTGGCGGCGCGCCACGTCTTCGATCCTGCTGAACGCCAGGTAAGTCCAGGGGCTCGAGCAATCGTAGAAGAATTCCAGGTTCTTTCCCATTTGAGTGTCCTCGACTCTGGCAGCATAGAAGAGCGCACCGCGGGAGGGCCAGTCCCCCCGAGGCGCCCGCCGACTATTCCTCGCGTACCGGTGGCGGCCCGTCGATTTGAACCAGGTCGGCGCGGACCGCGCCGATAAAGGTCGCGGCCTCCATGCGCAGCGGCAGATGGCCCTTGTCGGCGCTAATCCACACGGTGGTTTCGCGGGCCTGTTTGCGAAGCTTGCCGTTACTCAGGTAGACGATGCCGGGCGAGACCTTGAGCGCGTCGTAGGAACCAACCGGCACCACCACCCGTTCCCTGCCTTGCACGTTGAAGTCGAAAACGTACCGGTTGGTGCCGGAGAACACGTCAAACAGATACCGGCGCCCGGGAGCGAGGTCCTGGCTGAGCGCCATCATTGCGCCGGAGATAGGCCCAAACGGATCGCTGGAAATGAATTCGTGGGTCTCGGTCTCGGTGGGGTTTTTTTTGGTCGAGACAACCAGATTGTTCTTGTTATCGAAGGTGATGGTGTATTCGTTGGCGCGCTGGTTCTCGTGCT
The DNA here is from genome assembly GCA_019237115.1 of Deltaproteobacteria bacterium. Classification (GTDB taxonomy): domain Bacteria; phylum Desulfobacterota; class Binatia; order Binatales; family Binataceae; genus JAFAHS01. The sequence continues at coordinate 77,792 of JAFAHS010000249.1, read as the reverse complement.
GAACCTGGTAGATGTCCTGCGCTTTCAGAGAGTCGACCGCCACCCGTTCGCGCATATAGTCGCGCATGCGGAACACCAGGTCGACGACCTTGTTGGTCTCGATCCAGGCCTCGATGTTCCACAGCGAAGGGTCCTTCCTATTGCGATGCAGCTCGAACCAACCACGCGCCGCCGGAATTCCGAGCCACGAAGCTTCATAGACCAGCCGCTCGCCGTCGTGAAAGGGGAAAAAACCGGGAGTGTAACTGGGCACTTTCACATCGGCGGGCAGCGCGAGCGGGGTCGGCGCGGCGGCAGATTTGCGCCGATGGATTTTTCGATTCGAAGCGATCGCGCCATTTTCGGGCGAAGCCGATTGGTCGGCCGCGCGGGTCCGGGTCGGGCCCACCACCAGCGATGCGGTCAGCCAGACCAATAGTGCCAGAGCCTTGATTTTGCGGACCTTTTGCACTGGGCCGGACCGACGCTTGCTTGCAATCAAGATCACGATCACGAATAATTCTGACCTATCGCGGAGGGCCAGGAAATGTCGAAGAGTCGGTTTATTTTCGCCGCGGCGGCAATTTGTGCACTCGCCGTGGCGCTGCCCGCTACGTCGCGCGCACAATCGGGTGAGAGCTACGGCGGGCAGGGACTGGGAAGCGCGCTCGCCAACAGCCCGATGATGCACCAGGGAATAACCAAGGCAGGCATCGACGACATCACCGCGCGCGCCGACAAGGAATCTCAATTTAAGATCGTCAAAGATGTGAAGCTGGGCTTGAAGGATGCCGACCCAAACGTGCGCGTTCAGGAACTTAACAAGTTGCGCAACGTGGAGGATCCGGACGCCGATCGGCTTTTGATCGAGTATCTTTCCGATCCCGACATTCGAGTGAAGATGAAAGACCTCGACCTGCTCGGCTATCGGGAGACCAATTCGGCGGTGGAGCCGATCTCGCAGATGCTCTTCCTGCGTTCCACCGAGCCCGCAGTGCGCCTGCACGCGGTCGCCGCCCTGGGCAGAATCGGCGACGCGCAGGGTACCCTCCCGATCATTCAGTACCTGCAGGAAGAGTCCGACGATCAGGGTCGCGGAACCGCGGTCTTCGCACTTGGTGAGATCGGCAACGACAAGGCGACGCCTATGCTGATCAAGTTGACCGACGAGGATCCGAGCCCGATGGTGCGGCGCCTGTCCAAGGAAGCACTGCAGAAGATCGACGGAGAGCTGCCAAGGCAGCATGGCGAAGCGGAGTTTGCACAAAAGAAGCCCAGCGGCGTGACGCCCACCGACCAGAAACTGGCCAAGCTTCGCGAGGTCGACCAGCAGATCCAGAACATGTCTCGCTAGGAAGACCCGAAAGTCGGCAGGCTTTAGGGAGGCGTGCGCGGATTTCCAGGACCCACTCCTGGCGATCGCTGAGAGTTGCTACGCGCGCGCGAGCCACTGGCCCGCCAGAACGCCATCCCCGCACCATTTCCCGTTTTCAATCAGGGCGCGTCCGTTAACCAGCAGATGCTGGATTCCCGCCGGGTGCTGGTCGGGTAGCCGGGAGTCGGCCGCGCAGCCGATGGTTGCGGGATCAAAGATACAGAGATCCGCGGCGTAGCCCTTGCGCACCAGGCCCCGTTCCTTGAGGTGCATTCGCTGCGCTGCCATGCCGGTCATCTTGTAGATGGCATCTTCCAATCGCAAAAGGCCCAGCTCGCGGACGTAGTAGCCCAAGATGCGTGGGTAGGTGCCGAAGCTCGCGGGATTGTGATGGCCGCGCGAAGTCAGGATGGTGTCCATCTCGAAAGCATTCAGGCGATGGCTCATCGCGGCGCGCAATGCCTCCTCGTTGCCGTCGTCGTCGCCGCTGTACAAGTGATTGAGCACGCGAGCGCGAGTTCCGCTCTCGCGCGCAATGGTCAGATACGCCTCGACCGGGTCGAGCTTCATCGCATCGCCTATCTCGCCGAAGAATTTTCCTTCCAGGTGGGCCAACTCGGGCTTGACCGCCCACATCAACTGCACGGCTTCGGCGATGAAGGCGCGCAGCGGCTGAAATCCATCGCGCAACTGCGCCCACCCGTCGGTGCGGTCCAGCAATTCCTCCAGGCGAGGTTGCGACCACGCGGGGAAAATCACCCGAATGGTCGTGTTGCCGCAGGTGTAGGGGAAGGTGTCGAAAGCAACGTCGACACCGTCACCGGCGGCACGTTCGATGTCCGCCAGCGTCTCACTCGCGGTGGGCCAGGTGCGACGACCCACGAAAATCAGGTGCGAAATCTGCAGCGGCACGCTCGCCTCCCGCGCAACTTCAACCATCTCGCGCACCGCGAGCAGATTGTGCGGAACCTCGCTTTGGAAGAAGAGCGAACGCGTCGAATAGGCGCGCAGATGCGAGGTGAGCACCCCGCCAGCGGCGCCCGCAACCCGAGCCATGGCGGCCAGCTCCCTGGGCTTGGCGATCATGCCGGGAAAGTACCCGAGCCCGGTCGAGAGGCCGACCGCGCCATCGGCCATCGCGCGCTCGAGCATTGCCTGCATCTCGCGAAGTTGCTCGGGTGACGGCTCGCCCGCGTCCGCCCCCATCACGCACAGACGAATGCTTCCATGACCGGCGAGCTGTGCCATGTTGAGTGCCATGCCCTGGCGCTTCAAGTGCGCCGCGAACTCGGACACCTCCTGCCAGTTCCACGCGAACTTGCGCTCCGACAGCATCTGTCCCGATTCGTCGAGCATCTGGCGCGCCCGCGCGCGAACCGGCGCGACCGAAAACCCGCAGTTCCCGCCCACGAAGGTGGTGACGCCCTGCATCAGGAAGGGCTTGAGAATCGCGGCGTGTTCCACAATCGGCGCGACCCAGTCCGAGTGAGAATGCAGGTCGATGAACCCGGGCGAGACGACGAGGCCGCGCGCATCGATTTCCCGCACAGCGCTTGCCTGGTCGGACTCCTGGTCGGCGATCACTTCGGCAATGCGCCCCGCGTCGATCGCGAGGTCGGCCTGAAATCGTGGCGCGCCCGAGCCGTCAACCACGGTGCCGCCGCGCACGATCAATTCATATTCCATACGGGCATCTTCGCCTCCGGGACGGGTGCGGCGCAAAGGGGGGAGGCGAGAGCCGGGATCCTTTGCGAGAGGTCAAGCGCGGCTGCGCGAGCAGAGGTCCAAGTCACGTAATTTTAAAGAGCTTTCGACGAGTGCCGATTCGGTCACGACAGCCTCTGTGGATAGGTCGGTGCGATTTAATACGCAGCTAATCGTGCGTTGATGATGCAAGGGCGTGCGCAAGCTAGATTGCAACGCGGTAAGCTCCCAACAAGTGTTGGACGCGGTCCGGATGGAGCCCAATGCGAGCCCTCCCCGCGCTCCCTTCGGACGGGGCTGGACCCGTGCTGCTCACGAACCCCTCCCCGCAACGTGAGCAGCGAAACTCCCCCAAAAGGCGACCGCGTCGCCCCACACGGCGCGGTCGCCACCGTCTTCAGCTTCTGATGATCGTGTCCGGCCAGCTCCCCGCCGCGGGCTTCCCCGGAAAGACCCGGGCAACCTGCGCATCGGAGAGCGCCAGATGCGACCCGAGGATGGCCCCAATCGGTTCGCGAAAATCGGTGGTAACCGCGAGGTCACGCTCCTGATAAAGAGCGGAGGTCGCCAGGCCGGGCCACCGGCCATATATCTTGCCGCCGCGCACCGGACCGCCCATCACCCACATCACATTGCCATGCCCGTGATCGGTTCCGCCGTTGCCGTTTTCCCTGACCGTGCGTCCGAACTCCGAAATCACCAGCACCACGGTGTCCTGATACTCCGGACCCAGTGCCTTTGCAAAGCCGGACAACCCCGCGGCGAGCTGCGCGAGGTGGGCGGCGAGCTGTCCCTGGGCAGCTCCCTGGCTTACGTGCGTGTCCCATCCGCCGAGTGCAAGAAAGGCGACCCGGATCGAAGGATCGCGGCGGATGAGATGAGCCAGCCTGTCAGTGTCGTCGGAGAATCCCTGCGGCGACGGGGCCCCCGCATCAGCCTCGGTCATATCGCGCTGCAGATCGGTCATCAGCTTCGCGCGCGCGGCGCGGCCTTCCCGGTAGGCGACGCTCAGTGAGTCCGCGCCGCCGTACAGTCGGTCAAATGCCGTTTCGACCATTGGTCGGTCCAGCGGCAAGGGACGCGTGGCGGCACGTCCCAGGGGCAGGTTGGCCACCGGCAGCTTGCCGCTTAAGATTCGCGGCAGGGTGGGTCCCAAACTGAGCGCCTCGGTTGGAGGGTGTCCTCCGGGAAGCTGCGCGAGTACGCGATTGAGCCATCCGTCGTGGGTGCTCTTGATGCCGGGGGTGCCGCTCTCCATGTAGTCCTGCGCGTCGAAATGCGAACGTGTTGGATCGGACGAGCCGCAGGCGTGCACGAAAGCGAGAGTACCTTCGTTCCACAGCGGCAGCATCGGGGCGAGCGCCGGGTGCAATCCGAAGAAACCATCGAGGTCGCGTACTCCGCCCTCGCTGTTGAGCCTTCCGATCGCGATAGTGGGGCGCGCATCGTAGTAGGCGGGCTCGGCGTGCGGCACCACCACGTTGAGTCCGTCGACCGCGCCACGCAGAAAGACCACAACCAGGCGGCCTGTGCGGTCGCCGCCCGCGCCCGCTGCCCACGCATGCGGGCTCAGCAGCACGACGCCGGCCGCCGACAGGATCGCCGCACGGTGCATGAATTCACGGCGCGAGACCCTGCTCTCGGAGGTGCGGGCACCAGAAACGCGATTCGAGCGCGTACCGGGGAGCTTCCCATCGATCGGGTTCATGCGGGACCTCACCTTTATCGCATCATGAATTCGGGGCTGCCGAGGACCAGCGCTGCGTGCAGCGGGGCCGGCGCCGCCTCGATAGCCGCGCGGGTCGACGCAGAAAAGGGACCACCCAACCCCTGCACGAGCACGGTCGCATCCGGCGCCGCCATCCGGCTCGGTTTCTCCGGTTGGTAGTTGATCTTGACGCGGTCCGCTCCGCCGTTTCGCGAAACCACCGGACGCACCGGCGCGCCCCTGGCGGATTCATCCTCCTCGAACGGCGGTCGATCGAGCGGCAGGTTCCCCGAGCCGAGTGCGGTCGCAAAGCTGAGCCGCGTCATCATCGCGTCGGGATTGAGCCACGCGTCGCGGGTGTTTGAGTAGCCGTTCGGCGTCTGGCAGCCGTAGAGCGGCATGCCCAGCAGCTGCATGGTCCCATACAGCGGCCGATAGTTGCGGACCGCGACGTTCGCCGCGCGGACGCTCGACACTATGTACTCATAAGGGCTTTTGAATTTCACCGCGTAGTATCGGCGATCCCAGAATTCCGGGGATGCGAAAATTGCCGCCAACACCTCGCGAATCTCCCCGTCGGTTTCCAGAAAGCGAAGCGCCATACGCTCGACGAGCGGTTTGGGAGGGTCGTCGGCCACGAAGTACTGCGCGAGTTGATAGCTCAGGTGGTGCGCGGTAGCCGGGTGGCGCGCCAGCATATCGAGCGCGTCCTCTCCTTCCTGGATTCCGGAACCGGCGAAGTGGCGGCCCAGGAAGATTTTGGGGCCAAAGTCGTGGCGGCTCGCGTCGAAGTAGAAGCCGCTTGGGTCCGCCGCGACCCGGCCCTCGGGGTTGAGCCATCGCGGACGCGGAAATCGCTGAAACGGCGCGAAGCGCACCTGCCCGGGCGGCCGCGCGCCCGGTCCGGACTGTTCAGCGCGGGCCTTGGGGAGGCCCCAGCCAGTCAGGATATGTGCGAGCGCTATAACATCCTGCTGCGTGTAGCCGCCATTCACTCCCATGGTGTGGAGTTCCATCAGCTCGCGCGCATAATTTTCGTTGAGGCCTTCGAACTTCCCTCTGGATCCCGCGCCGTGCGGCGCGCTGTTCTGCCAGTTGTCGAGGTAGAAGAGCATCGCCGGATGCCTGGCGGTGGCGCCGAGCAGTGCGCGGAACCTGCCCAGGGTGTGAGGACGAATCGCGGTTTCCTCGAAGGAACCGGTCCAGATGTTATCGAGGCCCTTTGCGGCGAACACATTGAAATGGTTGAACCAGAAGGCGGTCATCACCTCCTGCAGCTGGCGCGGGCCTTGGATTGCGCGGAGCAGGCGTGCTTCGACCGCTTCGCGCATCACGATCCGGGCGCGAACCCGCTCGTCCTTGACCGCGGTTTTGAGGGTTGCCGGGTCCGCGCCCCGGTTTTCGCGACGGGCTTGCATGACCGGGAGTTGAAACTCGCGAAATAACGCCATCGGAGTCATATGCAGGGTCCGATAGGAGGCGACCTGGCCTACCAGGCCCTCCGGGATGGGTATCGACTCCGGATGCAGCTGCTCGTGGATGTACCGGTCGATGCCCTGGTCATTAAGTCGAGCCACGTCTCCCGGACGTGGCCCGAACCCGAGCCGGTTCAGCGCGTGAACCGCGCGGTACTGCCCGGGCAGATCACCGACCTCGCGCATGCTCAAAGTCCCCAACCACTAAGTACGAGGGCAAATCAAAATGGATACGCCCCGCACCCGGTCATCGCTTAGCGCAGCTTTCTCCCGCTGGCGCGTTTTTTTGCCAGCGTGGCAGCGCCTCCTGCGGCGGTCCATTTAATCTGGCGGGCGATTCCGTTGAGGATGTCGAGTTCGCGCGGGGTCAGGCCGCTGCGGCCGAAAATCTCCCGCAACGCGAACATGATGTGGTCGGGATTGTCGGCGGGGAGAAAGCCGATCCCCACCAGCGCCTCGGCCATCCGCTCGAGCATCGCTTCAACCTCGCCCGCCGCAGCACGCGGCGGCGCGAGCGTCGGGTTTGAGGGGCCCGCGATCGCAGCCATCCGCAGTTCATAGGCAACCAACATCACCGCTTGCGCAAGGTTCAGCGACCGGTAGTCGTCCGCAGTCGGGATGGTGACCAGTCGTTGGCAGGCTTTTAGTTCGTCGTTGGTCAGCCCGTGGTCTTCCGGTCCGAACACGATCGCAACTCGATTGACCGCCGCCGCAGCGACCAACTCGGACGCCGCGCCGCGCAGCGACTCGACGCCGCTGCGATACAATCCCGGGCGGCAGGTGGTGCCGACCGTCAGGGTGCGATCCGCGAGCGCCGCGGCGAGCTCGCGATGGATGGTCGAGGCACTCAGCACGTCGCCGCCATGCACCGCCATCGAGGTGGCGGCTCGGTCCCGCGCCGACGCCACCGGCGCGACCAGGCGCAGGTCCGCGAACCCCATGTTCTTGAGCGCGCGCGCGACCGACCCGATATTGCCCGATTGCATCGGGCGGCAGAGTACGAATGCGATTCGGCCGGCGAGGTTCATGCCACGAGCACTCAAACTAACCTGTGACCCGGTCTCGGAAAAGTAACCGCCCGCAGAGGGCTGGGCGCCTTTCGACGAGCTCGGTGCTCTGATACCTTGAGTTTTTGAACTGGTAGATGGCGCTTCTGCGGATACGCAAATTCCCCGACGACGTTCTCAAACGGCCCGCCCCCCCGGTGGAGAACATCAACGGCGAGCTGAATTCGTTGATCGACAGCATGGCACAGACCATGTACGCCGCGCCGGGCGTGGGTCTCGCCGCTCCGCAAGTTGGGGAGTCGAAGCGCATCATCGTGCTCGACACCGACCACGAGGAGCCCGGCAAACATCTGCTCAAGCTCATCAACCCGCGAGTGGTGGAGGCGGAAGGCAAGATCATCTGGGAGGAAGGATGCCTTTCGGTGATCGACTATTCCGCGGAGGTGGAACGCGCCGCCAAGGTGCTGGTGCGGGCGTGGACGCCCGAACAGCAGGAAATCGAGATCGAGGCCGACGAGCTGCTCGCGGTCGCCCTCCAGCACGAGATAGATCATCTCGATGGCAAGCTGTTCATCGACCGGATCAGCCGCATCAAGCGCGAGCTGTATCGCCGCAAGCTCAAGAAAATGATCAAGGAGGGCAAAGCCGATGAGCGTCCCTCCACGGTCCGCATCTGACCTCGTCGCACCGCTCAAGATAGTCTTCCTGGGAACGCCGGCACTGGCGGCCCATATTCTCGCAAGACTGGTCGCGGCCGGCGATCCGCGCTTTCGCGTGGTGGCCGTGGTTACCCGCCCCGACGAACCGCGCGGGCGCGGGCTCACACTTTCGCCCAGCGAGGTCGGCGCGGTCGCGGCCACCCACAAAATTGCGACCCTGAAACCGACCCGCATCAAGACGGACGAGTTTCTTGCCGAACTCCGGGCATTCGAGCCCGATCTGCTGGTGGTTGCGGCTTATGGACGCATCCTGCCGCAAGCGATCCTCGAAGCGCCGCGGGTGGCGCCGATTAACGTGCACGCTTCGCTGCTGCCCCGCCATCGGGGCGCCGCTCCGATTGAAGGAGCGATCCTGTCGGGCGATGCGGAGACGGGCGTCACCATCATGCGGATGGTGTCGGAGATGGATGCCGGTCCGATGCTGCTCAGGCGCACGATTCCGATCGCGCCTGACGACACGCAAGGTTCGTTAAAGGCCAAGCTCGCCGAGCTGGGTGCGGCGGCGCTCCTCGACGCGCTCGATCAGATCGCCCGGGGCAGCTCGCCCGAGACGGTGCAGGACGAGTCGGCAGCGACTTGGACCAAGCCGGTAACGAAAGAGGACGCGGTAATCGACTGGACTACAGACGCCGTCACCGTCGAACGGAAGGTGCGCGCTTACGATCCCTGGCCGGTGGCGCGAACGACCCTGGATGGCGAGTGGCTCATGATCTGGCGGGCATCGGTCGCGTCCCCCGAAGCGAGCGGCGGGCCCGCGGGCGGCATGGTCGCGGTCAAGCCCGTACCGGTCGTGCAATGTGGTCGCGGTCAGCTCGCCCTGCTGGAAGTCCAGGCGCCGGGCCGCAAACGAATGCGCGCCGCGGATTTCCTGCGCGGCCGCCGGATTTCCATCGTCAGCCAACTGGGAACATGAGGGGCGTCCAGCACGGCGGGCGTGCGCCCTCGGGAAGTTCGGTGGGCCTGGCCGCACGCCAGATAGCGCTCGAAATCCTGACCGCGGTGGAGCGTCGCGGAAGTTACGCCGATGCCATGCTCGGCACCCGCGTTCCCGCTCTCTCACCACCCGATCGCCGGCTCACGACCCGGCTGGTGCTGGGAACCATTGCATGGCGCGCACGGCTCGACTACGAGCTCGAGCGTTTCTGTGGTCGCGACCTTGGTGGAATACAACCCGAAGCGTTGACCATCATGCGAATGGGCTTGCTGCAGCTTCGGTTTCTCGATCGCATCGCGCCACACGCGGCCGTCTCCACCTCTGTGGAGCTTGCAAAGCGAAGCCATCAGGCCCGGGCGGCCGCAGGCTTCGTTAATGCCGTAATGCGCCGGGCCACTCGGGAGAAGGTTGCGCTGCCCCCCCGCGATGACGATGAGATCGGATGGCTTGCCATCGCCTATTCGCATCCGCGCTGGATAGTCGAACGATTCATCGATTGGTTCGGCCAGGACGCGGCGGAACGCCTGATGGCTGCCAACAACGAAGCGGCGCCCAACGTGGTACGGCTGAATTTGGCCAGAGCCTCACGCGAACAGATCGTTCGGCGCCTCCAGGCGGACGGCATGGAGGTCGAAACGGTGGCACGGTTTCCGGAGACCGCGACGCTAATGGGTGCAGCTCGATTCGATTCGCCAACCTATCGCGAAGGGTTTTTCCAAGCACAGTCCGAAGCATCCCAGCTGGTCGCGCGGCTGCTCGCGCCCGCGGACGGCGTGTCGGTAGCCGATTGCGCCGCGGCTCCCGGAAGCAAGGCGGCCCACCTTGCGGAGCTCGTGGGCCCCGCGGGTCGCGTGACAGCGGTCGACAGGAACTTTGCCGGTCTAAAGAGTGCGCGCCGTCTCTGCCGCCAATTGCGCCATCGCAACGTCCAGTTCGTGCAAGCCGATACTTCGTCACCGCTGCCTCTCACAGAGCGTTTCGACTGCGTGCTCCTCGATGCGCCTTGCACGGGGCTCGGCACGCTGCGCGAACATCCCGAGATTCGCTGGCGCCTTGGGCGCGATGCCCCTGCTCGAATGGCGGTGTTGCAGTCGCAAATGCTTATCAATGCTGCCGCACTGGTGGGGCCGGGGGGTGCAATAGTCTACTCGGTCTGTAGTCTCGCCCCCGAGGAAGGCGAGGACGTGGTGCGTGATTTCCTGGATACACACACAGCCTTTCAACTCGATTCGCAGGCCTCTAACCCGGACGTTTTCAAATGCCTGCTGGACCCACGCGGCATGATGCGAACGCGGCCCGACCTGGGTGGATTGGACGGTTTCTTCGCGGCACGCCTCGTCAGAACCGCCTGAGATCCCTTCACCCTTCCTGCACGGTAACGTCCCTCTTACTTTGTCTGGTTTTAGCGACGCTGAGGCACTTCACCGCGAGATAATTCAAGTCTGAGCAAGGTGAGCCCTCGGGCGAAGGGTTCGCCAGATGAACGGCGTGGGTAGGATGTTCACGGTCCAGCCCCGATTCTACCAAGGCCTTCCGCGCGCGAAACTGCGGGCTGTTCGCGCCAATGTCATCAAGGCTGTTTATGTGGTGCTGATTTGTCCGGCACGGCGTTTGCGACGAACCACTCCGCTAACCACATATAGCGGTCTCTCCGGCACAATCTCTCCTTTGCTGCCGTCGCGTGGAAGGGTTTTCCGAAAGCCGGCGGGATCGAAATTTTCCTGACCAGGACGGATCGGTTTCGCAATCGCCCGCAAGTTAGCAGGTTCGCGGGATCGCCGGGATGCTCAAGATGATCTCACCAGCCTATGGGCGTTGCGCGCCCCTCAGAATTGTCGCGATGTGCTTCGCGCTATCCACACTGGCGGGGCTCAGCGGATGTTACAGCGTGCCTGAACCAATGCCTGCGCCACCGCCGCCGGCTCCCGCGCCGGTGCCCCAGGTACGGCTTACTCCTCCGGCGCCGAGGCCGAAGCAGGAGTTCGCCTCCTGGTATGGCCCCGGGTTCAACGGCCGCCTCACGACTACCGGAGAGCGCTTCAACGAGAATGCGATGACCGCCGCGTCGAAGACCTTACCGCTCGGGTCACACGTGGTGGTCACCAATCCTCAGAATGGCCGCTCGGTGGAAGTGCGGATTAATGATCGTGGTCCGCACGTACGCGGGCGGACCTTGGATTTGTCCAAGCGGGCTGCGCAAAAGCTGGGCATTACCAAGAAGGGGGTGGCGCGGGTGGAGGTAACGCCCTCGGATGCGAAGCATCGAGCGGGGGTCACTCCCATCGCTCCCGCGGCGGTTAGCTCAACCCCGGTTGTGCAATCCCACATCTGAAAGCGGCCGCGCCTTTGCCGCTCAACGATGGTTCGGCTAGTTCTATGAACTAGGGCATCACCTTGGCAGTGATGTGCCCGGAAGGGATTCATGGATATCGACGTCGCACAGAAGCTCAAGACTCTCGACGAAGCGATCGGGCGTTACGTCAGGCCCGACACTTTTCCGCTCGGCATTAGAATGCTTAAGGCGGGCGAGCCGTTGCCCGAGGGACTTAAGATTCCCAGCCAGAGCATGGGCGAGCACTGGATCGTGTGCCAATCGATCGGCGTGGCGCGCCGTTACGGATGGGGCATCGCGGTCGGCAAGGAGGACGTCATCTGTCCACTCTCGGCGATAGCATTCGGGTTTCGCGCACCCAATGACGAGTACTTCAACGGCTATGCGTCGACCGGCATGTACTGCGAGAACCAAGAAGCCGCAACCCGGCTGGAGGCGGGGACCTGGCGCTTCGAACCCGGGACCTACTCGCACGTCTGCGTAGCGCCGCTCTCCCGCGCGAGCTTCCAACCTCACATCGTGGCGGTCTATGCGAACAGCGCGCAGGTGATGCGCCTGGTCAACGCGGCCCTCTATACGCGGGGTGGTCGGATCGAAAGCACCACCGGCGGGCGGCTTGACTGTGCCGAAATCGTAATTCAGACCATGACCACCCGCGCGCCCAAGGTGATCATTCCCTGCAATGGCGATCGGGTGTTTGGCATGGCGCAGGACACCGAAATGGTGTTTGCCTGCCCATGGGAGTTTGTCGACGAACTTCTGAAGGGCCTCGACGGGACCCAGCGGGGCGGCGTGCGCTACCCGATTCCGGTCGCGATGCGCGGGACGGTCACCATGCCCAAGCACTACCAGGACCTGCTCAAGCTGCTGGAAGCCGCCGACCCGGGCGGTGACAAACCGCGATGATTCCGGCTCGGCGTCGCTGACGGTATCTTGTGCGCATGGAACTTCAAGACAAGATCGCCCCGTCCGTCCTCTCTGCCGACTTTGCGCGTCTGGGAGAGGAGGTCGCCGAGGTCGAGCGCGCGGGCGCCGACATGATCCATTTCGATGTCATGGACGGGCACTTCGTGCCCAACCTCTCGATTGGAATTCCGGTTCTGGAATCGCTCCGCAAGGTAACCAGGCTCCCGCTGGATGCGCATTTGATGATCGAAAACCCCGAGCGCTACGTGGAGGTCTTCGTGAAAACGGGCGCCAATTCGGTCTCGGTGCATGCGGAAGTTTGCACGGACATTCCCGCAATGGCCAAGCGGCTGCACGATCTGGGCGCTCGCGCTTCGGTCGGAATAAATCCGGAGACCGACGTGGAGCGCGTGCTGCCTTTTGCTGCGCACCTCGACATGATTCTCATCATGAGCGTGCATCCCGGTTTCGGGGGACAGGAATTTATTCCCGAGGCGCTGGAAAAATTGCGTGCGGTGCGCCGCGAGTTGGATCGGCGCGCGCTCAAGGTCGATATTGAGATCGATGGCGGCGTGAAACTCGACAATATTGCCGAGGTCAAAGCAGCGGGTGCCAACGTGTTCGTGTCGGGCTCGGGAATCTTCGGCCAGGACGACTATCGCAAAGTAGTCAAAGAGATGCGCGACCTGATTGCACACGCTCCGGTCAAAGCATAGAGGTGGTCCGCGTGGGCGCCGACCTTCCTTAGAGCGCCGGATCGCGCGTCCCGGCGGTGATGACTTTCGGTTAACCAAGCTCGGGAGCGAATGGGGACGCCGGCGGGCCGACGCCCGGCACCGGCCTGCGCGAAGAGAAATGTTGATGGTGCGCTGGGTAAAGCTCGCCGGGGCGATGCTCTTGCTTGCGTGCGGCGCGGCGGCCGCGCCAGTAGTCTGCGCCGAAGCTGCGGCGCAGACTCTTCCGGTTTCGCAAAAGCTTCAAATCGCGGGGCTCGCAGTCGACGCCTGGATTCCCGACAGCCAAACCCCGGGGCCATGGCCGATAGTGCTTTTCTCGCATCGTTACCGCGGCTGCAATACACAATCGTCCTACCTGATGCAGGCATTGGCAGGGGCCGGCTACGCGGTGTTCGCACCCAAGCATCGCGATGCCGACTGTGGAAAGCTCCAGTCGTGGTTGCCGCGTCCCGAAATTCCGTTCAGCAACCCGGAAAACTGGACCGAGGAGACCTACGCGGACCGCGCGCAGGATCTTGAGAACCTGCTCAATGCATTACAGCAAGATCCGCGTTTTCGCGCGCCGCCTTTTGATTTGCAGCATGTCGGACTGGTCGGTCATTCGCTCGGCGGGTACACCGTCCTGGAACTGGCCGGCGGATGGCCGCACTGGAAGGATCCGCGGGTCAAGGCGGTGATCGCACTCTCGCCCTATGCGGCACCTTTGGCAGTTCAGCATACGCTTGGCCAGATCGACGCGCCGGTCATGTACCTGGGTGGCTCTCGTGATACCCCGATAACCACCTCGCTGGAGCGACGTGAGGGCGCCTACGAGCAGACACCGGCACCGAAGTATCTCGTGGTAATCGACGGGGCAGGGCACCTGGCCTGGATAGACAACCGGGCGACAGCCAAGCACCCGTTGACCATTGAGTACGGCCTCGCCTTTTTCGATCGATACCTCAAGGGAAAGCGTTTCCCGCACGGCCTCCAAGAGCCGGGTCCTGGCGTAGCTGACCTGAGGTTCCAGGAGTAGCGAGGGGTTTGCTCGCCTGGGATCGCCGCGGATGCTATAAGAATCGTCTGCACTTTGCCGACCACACTCAACCTGATCGGGGTGTAGCTCAGCCTGGCTAGAGCACTGCGTTCGGGACGCAGGAGTCGCTGGTTCAAATCCAGTCACCCCGACCACTGTCCTTCCGAGGATCCACAAGTTGTTCAGTTTCGCACTCATGATGATCGCCGCGTATCTGATCGGATCGATTCCATTCGGAGTCCTGGTGGGACGTCTGCGCGGTTTCGATCCGCGCATGGTTGGTTCGGGAAATATCGGGATGACCAATGTCGCGCGCGTGGGAGGTTTAAGTGCCGCGGTCTTGACTTTCGTGGGCGATGTTTTCAAAGGTGCGCTGCCCGTGGCCGCCGCCCGCGCACTCGGGTTTGTGCCGTCCCAACTTGCGTGGACAGCGCTGGCCGCTTTCCTGGGATCGATCTGTTCGATCTTCCTGCGGTTCCGTGGCGGCAAAGGTGTTTCCGCCGCGCTCGGCGTATGGGTGATGCTCTCACCGTTCGCATTGCTATTTGCAATGGCCGCCTTTGCGATCGCGCTAGTAAGCTCTCGGATTATGTCGCTGGCTTCGATTGTTGCCGCGTTGGTCATTCCCATCGCCGTGGCGGCAGTGGGCGGACCGCGGCCCTACCTGGTGCTGGCGATTGTGATCAGCGGGTTGGTACTGCTGCGTCATTCCGAAAACATTCGACGACTGCTGAGGGGCGCGGAACCCAGAGTTGGCGAGCGCAGGCGCACCGAGGGTGCGGTGCCGAACCGCTAGTGATCATGGGGTGCCCGTTCCTTGGTCGTTCGCCCGCGGCGCGGGCAAGACCATCGTGAACAGACCGGCTGCCACCGGCGGTCCGAGAGTTGAAGACTGGCACTGGGCTTGCGTAAGCCGGAGACCCAAGCATGCTAGAAGTATCGCAGATGATGGTCATCAACCGAGGGACTTGCGCAGAGGACCGCACTGGGGACAAGGTGAAGCAGGTCGACCGGATTGCGTGGAGCGCTCTTTCACCTGCGTGACGAGTCGAAGAGGACAGTATGAGAAACGTCGTGGCAATCATCAAACCGTTCAAACTCGATGAGGTCAAAGAAGCGCTCTCGAGCATTGGCGTGCAGGGCCTGACCGTCAGTGAAGTCAAGGGATTCGGACGCCAGAAGGGCCATACCGAGCTCTACCGGGGCGCGGAGTACGTGGTCGATTTTCTTCCCAAGGTAAAACTCGAAATTATCGTTGCCGATGAATTGGCCGCACAGGTGGTTGAAACCATCGAGCGTGCCGCGCGCACCGGCAGGATCGGCGATGGCAAGATCTTCGTTATGCAGGTGGAAGACGTAGTCCGCATCCGGACCGGCGAACGCGGCGGCAACGCTCTGTAAGAAAATCTGCCGATGCGCGGTTCGGTGGAGCGGTGACCGCTCGCGTTGGCGGGAAAGTTCACTTCGCTAATTCTCCGTGTCTGTCGCTTCGCGGCTACTAGCTTGGGGCGGTCATTTTTAGCTGCTTGCTGGACGCCGTCGCGCGCTAAAGGGGGCGGCTTCAGGGGCGTTCCAAGCCAAATGGTGAGCCTGTAAATTCAGCCACCTAGAGGCGGCGCGCCCGATTGCCTTTGGCGACCGTCTCCGCCTAGGTTGAACCAATGGCCAACTCTGACGCGAGCTTTTGGGGACGTAAAGAGGGCGCGACCGCTTCGATTCGCGCCGATTACCTTCGCGAACTCGCTTACGACCAGAGCTGTAACCAGCGCGGACGATACGCGACGATTCAAACCGAGCTGGCGACCGAATTGGACCGGTTCTCGAACCGAGACTGCCGCTCTGCGCTTGCGCGAGCCGTCCTCCCGCGAACGGAGCAATGTGGAATCCCGGCGTCGTGGCACTAGGGCGTAGGTTGGGTGTCTCGGCGCTGCTCGCGTTCCTGGTGGGCGTGCCCGCCTGCACCTCCACCGTGCCCGTGGTCTATGCGCTCTCGCCCAGCCCTACTCCTGCATTTCCCAATGGCAGCCTGAGCTCGCCGGTTTCAGACTGGGTCATGGTAGGACGGTTTCCCAACATCGATGCGTGCGAAAACGCCCTGCCAAGAGTGCAGAACAAGGTTCAGCGCCCGGTCCAGTGCATCCCGAGCGATGATCCGCGGCTGAAAATTTTGTGGTTCTTCCCACACAAGCCCATGGTTGGAACATAGGAAATCAGCGGCGCGGACCAACGTGCAGGCCAATCCCCACATAGTCAAACGCGGCATGCTTCTGCGCTCCATGCTGGCGGTTTTCCTGGTAACCATGCTGGGTTGCCTGCCCGCCGCCGACCCGCCGTTTGCGTGGTACGTTCTTTCGCCTACCCCAAACGCTTTCTATCCCCAGGGGGACTCCAGTTCCTCAATCTCGACATGGGAGCAAATCAAGGTGTTCCCGACTTTCGAGGGCTGCCAAGACTCTCTCAAGGAACTGCAAAACCGGATTAATCGAGAGGTCGGCTGCTTTCCGAGTAACGACCCGAGGCTTAAGAATCTCAAGCCTGTTTCGCTTCCCGAGCCGTCACCCGCGCCGTCAGCTGGGGCACCTGCACCCGCTCCCAAAGGAAGCTGACCTGCGCCTTGAACGTCCCCGTGCCACCACCCGAAGCGCCCGACACAGATTTCCCACTCTGGTAAATCGGCAGCGTCTGCGAATTGGTCTCCCGCTTATCGAAATCCGCCCCCGTCCCTCACGCCGCGGCCAAAGTCCCATTTGCGGCCTTTCTTGTATTCGTTGGTGATTCGACGCGCGACCGTCATCCGGTGGACTTCGTCGGGTCCGTCGTAGATTCTCGCGAAGCGTGCGTGACGGTACATACGCGCCAGGGGAGTGTCTTCCGAGACGCCCATCGCGCCGTGCACCTGGATGGCGCGGTCGATCACGTCGTGCAGCACCTTGGCCCCGAAGAATTTGATTAACGCGATCTCGACGCGCGCCTCGTCACCGGAATCGATCTTGGCGGCGGCGTTGAGGGTAAGCAGGCGGGCCGCCTGGATCTCCGCGGCGGAATCCGCGATCCAGTTCTGGATGGTCTGCTTGTCGGCCAGCGGTCCACCGAATGCCTGGCGATTGATCGCGCGATTTACCATCAGTTCGAAGGCGCGCTGCGCCTGCCCGAGCCAGCGCATGCAATGATAGATGCGTCCCGGTCCGAGCCGCCGCTGCGCGATTTTGAATGCCTGGCCGCGCGGTCCGAGCAGGTTGGTGAGCGGCACGCGCACGTTGTTGAACTTAAGCTCGCAATGCCCGCCTTCGGTCTCGCCCATCACCGGGACCACCCGGACGATTTCGAAGCCGGGAGTATCGGTAGGCACGATGATCATGCTGAAGCGCTCGTAGGTCGGCGCTTCGGGATCGGTCACCAGCATCACCGTGGTGTAGGCGGCCCGGTTTGCGCCACTGGAAAACCATTTGTGGCCGTTGATGACCCAATCGTCGCCGTCTTGAACCGCGCGGGTGCGCAGCCCGGTTGGATCGGCACCCGAGACTTCCGGCTCGGTCATCGAGAAGCATGGATAGATGTCGCCATTTACCAGGGGGAGCATCCAGCGCTTCTTCTGCTCGGCGCTCCCGTACAGGTACAGCATGGTCGCGTCCTGCGCGGAATGCGTTCCCAGGCCTGCCATCGCGAATTCGCTGCGTCCGACGAGTTCATTGACGAATACGTAGGGCATGAAGCCCAATCCGCCCCCGCCGATTTCCTTGGGAAGCCCAAGCGCCCACAGGCCACGCTCTTTGGCCTTGGCCTGAATCGAGCGCATCGTGCGGCCCGCTTCCGAATCGTGCCGGAGCAGGACCGGTTCGTTTGGATAGATGAATTCCTCGAGAAAACCGCTAACACGAGTTCGCAGACCCTGCACTTCCGGACTGGCTTCGAGCTCGGAGACACTTTGCATAGCCATCGAAACACCTCCTGGTTACCAGCGCCCAGACTACGACGGGCGCTCGCCGACCCACAACGGCGCCGGAACTCGCCGGGTTCCCGAGACTTTGCGCGAGGACGCGCTGTCGCTGGCGCCGCGAGAACCACCATCAAATCTCGCCGAGTCGCCTGCTTCCTATCTAGGTGGAGGCGGGGGTGGTCCCAGGCTGAAAGGAACCTTACCTTGCAGGCGGGGGTCGTCACTCGCGACACAGGCCGCCTGCGCACTCACGATGTTCTGAACGCGCGGAGCAGCGCCGCTCATGCGATATTCCTCGACCAGGCTGCGCTTGGCGTTAAGACAATCTTTCTCGCTGTCGAAAATTCCTTCTTCGTTCCACTCCGAGATGGCCAACGGAACCACTTTTCCGGACTTGGGATCGAACATCGGAACCAGCAGGTACCAACTCGCCGCCGCCAGTGCGGCTATATGAGTAAGCCTCATGTGAGAGCGCATCATACATGAGGGACGCGATGCCCGAGACGGGCAGAGCGGCTCGCCGCGGCGAACCCCACGGCGACGATCATCGAGATCGCGAGCAACCAGACAACCCCCCTCGGCGTTGCCGACGTTGGTGCAGGTCAGAACCCCGAACGGTGTGAGGCGAACATTGGCCTTGCCGCCCGGCGGGTCGGGCACAAACTTTTGCGGGCGCTCGCGCCACGACGGGTTTGACAGGGTGATGCGGCTGCGCTCGAATGCCCCCGGGGATGGGGTCATGCGCTATCGCGCGCTGAGCGATATCCGGGTCGTCGATCTTACGCACTTCATTGCGGGTCCGTATGCGACCAAACTGCTCGCCGACTACGGCGCGGAAGTAATCAAAGTGGAACCGCCCGGCGGCGAAGGCGGGCGCAGACTGGGGCCGTTTCGATCCAACGGGAATGGTGCGCGCGATCGCGGCGGGCTGTTTGCCTTTCTCAACGCCAACAAACTGGGCATCACCCTAAACCTTAAAGATCCGGCCGCTCGCGACGCGCTCCTCAAGCTGCTGGGCGACGCCGATCTGATGGTCGAGAACTTCGCGCCGGGCACTCTGGCCAGACTCGGTTTTCCAGCTGAGGAACTGCTCGCGAAATTTCCCCGCCTCTCGATCATTTCGATTTCGAATTTCGGACAGGATGGTCCCGACCGCGATGCCATCCTCAACGACCTCACCCTGTTTGCCCGGGGTGGATGGACCTACCCGGTCGGCGAGAAGGATCGCGAGCCGCTGACCCCACCCGGGTCGCTCGCGCAGTATGTGGGCGGGCTCTATGGCGCCATCGCCGCGCTGCAGGCGGTGCTCGCGCGCAAGCTCTCCAATCGGCCGGGCCAGCACGTCGACATCTCGCTGCTGGAAGCCACCGTGGCGACCATGATCTACGAGCCCGTCACCTTCCAGTACGTCGGTGTCGCGCGTGAACGGGCCGGCAAGCGCTTCGCGGTCGGTCCGTTTCTGATCGTGACGCTCCGATGCCGCGATGGCTATGCGGGCCTCCAATGCGTCACCGACAAACAGTTTCAGGCGCTCTTCCAATTGATGGGCGAGCCGGCGCTGGGCAGCGACGCGCGCTTTGCGAGCGCGCGACAGCGGATGGTGAACAACGACGAGCTGCTGCGGATGGTCGAGGAGTTCTTCCTGAAGCACGAGCGCGCGTGGTTGTACCGCGAAGGCCAGCGCCGCGCGATTCCGCTCGTCCCGATTCCGAGCGTGGCCGAAGTACTGGAGTGGGAGCAGACCCGGGCCCGCGAATTTTTCGAGACGATTCTGGATCCCGATCTGGGGAGGATTCGCATTCCCGGCGCCTCCCTGCGCTTTTCCTCGCAGCGCCCGGAAGCCTCGCGGCCGGCGCCGCGCTTGGGCGAGCACAATCGTGAAATCCTCCAATCGCGCCTGGGGCTGCCGGGCGGAGCGATGGAGGGGACGCGGGACAGGGCGAGAGCGTTATGAGCACCATGCTTGATGGAAAGATTCGAGTCCTCGACCTGTCGATGGGATGGGCGGGACCGCTGCTCGGGGCAATGCTTGCGGAAATGGGCGCCGAGGTTATCAAGGTCGAAGATACGCAATTCTTCGATTGGTGGCGCGGGTCGCTTTCGATGGCTCCGCCCGAGATGCAACCGATCGAACGTTCCCCGACCTTCAACACGGTGAACCGCGGCAAGCTCGGGGTCACACTCGACTTGAACAATCCGCGCGGCATCGAGCTGGTAAAGCGCCTGGTGAAAACCGCGGACATGCTCGTCGAGAACTACAGTCCGGGAATCATGAAACGCTTCGGACTCGACTGGGAGGTGCTGCAGCCAATCAATCCCCGCCTCATCATGATCTCGATGCCCTCGTTCGGGTACGGGGGCCCGGAAACCGAATCGCGCGGGTACGGGAACACGGTTGAGGCGATGGCAGGGGTGACCGGACTTACGCGCTATCACGACGCGGAGCAGCCCTACACGCTCTCCAACGCGCTCGGCGACCCGGTCAGCGGCCTGACCGGAACTTTCGGGGTCCTGGCGGCGCTGAACGAACGCGAACGCACCGGCGCGGGACAATGGATAGAGCTTGCGCAAGTCGAGGGCGCGATCCCGTTGCTGGCGGCGCCAATCATCGAGTACCAGCTGACCCACGAGATTCCGCGAGCGCAGGGCAATCGCCATCGCGACTGGGCGCCGCACGGAATCTATCGATGCGCCGCCGACAGCGGGTGGATCGCAGTCGCCGCCGCCAACGATGCGCAATGGCGAGCGGTCACAGTGGCACTGGGCGTCGAGCATCTCGCCGGGGATGCGCGCTTTTCCGACGCCGCGCAGCGCAAGGCAAACGAAGACGCATTGGATGCGGAACTGGGCGGCGCGCTCGCAAACCTTGCCGGAGAAGAAGCGCTCGCTCGCTTGCAACGCGCGGGTGTGTACGCGGCGCCAGTGAATTCAGCGGCCGCGGTGCTGGGCGATGTACAAACCGCGGCCCGCGAGTATTTCGTGCCCGTGGACCGCGCGGTGGTTGGAACCCATCTCTATCCGGGTGCGGTCGCCCGCTTCTCCAAGACCCCGCTGCAGGCCGACCGTCCAGCGCCCTTGCTAGGCGAACACAACGGTGAGGTGTTCCGCCGGCTGCTTGGCATGAGTGAGACCGATATTGTGGAGCTGGAATCCGCAGGGGTCATCGGCTCGGCCCCAAGACAGTACAGCAAAGCGTCCTAGCCCGCACCGCGTGGTGGGCCCGGTTGCGAAAAGGCGGGCACGGGTTCATCGCGTCGGGCGCAATGGCCCGCTACGAAGCTCGCTTATGGCAGGCACGTCCGACTGTGATTGCGGGCGGCACCGAGGGTCTTCGCTTTTCCACCGGAAATCGTCAAGCAGCGAGCTCGCTGCTCAGTCCACGTTGGCTTTTGGAACGAACCCCTTCATCCCCTTCGACGGACCATCCGATACCTCCACGTTCGAACCCAGGTCATCGCTGGAGATAATCTTCACGGGGGTCTGGTTGTCCAGTTTACCGGTCGCGAGATTTTCCCCCATCCCGCTGAGCATGCCCGCGACTCCGCCTTGCGCCTTCATCTGCGAAAGCTTCTGGTAGGTGTTCTCGTCGGGATAAATCGATACCTGGGTCTGCCCTGGGGTCGCGACCAGCTTGTGGCTGCATCCCGCCAGCATCATCAGGGCCGCAAGTGCGATGGCGGCGGATCTGATCCTCGGGGTTGGCATGGTTCCTCCGCTGAGATGGCTTTTATCATGAGCCAGCAGGTTTGATTCAACCATTCAGGGCTGAAAATTGCTCCGCGCGTCGGCGCCATGATAGCCTTGTTTCCTCGCGCTGTAGGGCGGTTCCTGCCCCGCAGCGTATCACGATGCGCATCGGCTTGATTTCGGATACTCACATTCCCGAAGCTTGCGAGCATCTTCCGGCCCGCGTCTTCGAGGTCTTTCGTGGCATCGACCTCGTGATGCATGCCGGCGATGTGTACGTGAACCGGGTGCTCGACGAATTGGCCCAGATCGCGCCGGTGATCGCCGCGCTCGGCAACGGCGACGAAGGCCTCGATGGCCATCAGCACCGGCTCGCGGCGGACGACCGCGTACGCGAAGCGCACCTGCTTAAGCTGGAAGGCGTGCGCATCGGGCTGGTGCACGCGATTCCGACGCCCGACGAGACCTCGCAGGAAGTCTTCGAACGAGCGATGCACCGGCATTTCGGCGGCCCCGTCGATGTGGTCGTGCAGGGTCACAGCCATATCGAGGGAGTGGTGCGCTTCGGCGCGACTCTGGTGGTAAACCCGGGCAGCGCTACCTTGCCGCGAAATTTGACCAACATCCCGGGGACGGTAGCAATCCTGGAAGTCGCGGACGGAGTGGTGCGCTCGGCACAGATCGTTCAGCTCGGCGAATAAACCGTCCGCCGGCGGAAAGTGTCAGGAAGGAATCTTGTCGGACGAACAAGCAACGACCGCGCGCAAGAACGCGGTCACGATGGAAAAGCTGGTCAACCTATGCAAGCGCAGAGGAATCGTCTTTCCGACCAGCGAGATTTACGGGGGCCTCGGCTCGACCTACGACTACGGCCCGCTCGGCACCGAGTTGAAACGCAACGTCAAGGAAGCCTGGTGGCGCGAAATGGTTCAATCCCGCAGCGACGTGCTGGGACTCGACTCGGCGATTTTCCAGCATCCGCGCACCTGGGAGGCGTCCGGGCATCTGGAGAACTTTACCGACCCGATGGTCGACTGCAAGAACTGTAAGCTGCGCTTTCGCGCCGACAAGGTCGCAGGCCCCCAATGTCCCGAATGCGGGGGCGAGCTCACCCCGGCCCGCCAGTTCAACCTGATGTTCAAGACCTTCATGGGCCCGGTCGAGGACACCGCCAGTACCGTTTTTCTTCGTCCCGAGACCGCGCAGGGAATTTTTGCGAACTTCCAGAACCTGGTCGACACGCAGCGCGTGAAGCTGCCGTTTGGCGTCGCGCAAATCGGGAAATCGTTCCGCAACGAAATCACCACCGAGAACTTTATCTTCCGCACCCGCGAGTTCGAGCAGATGGAAATGGAATTCTTCATCAAGCCGGAGACCGGGGAGGAAGAGAAGTGGTACCGCTACTGGGTCGAGTTCCGGGCCGACTGGCATGTCAGATATGGGCTGCGGGCTGACCACCTGCGTCGGCGTGAGCACGCGGCCGACGAGCTGTCGCACTATTCCAGCGGCACCACCGATCTCGAATATCTGTATCCGTTCGGCTGGGGCGAGTTGGAGGGCATCGCCAAGCGCGGCAGCTTCGATCTCGATCAGCACGCCAGGGCCAGCGGCCGGGACCTGAGCTACTTCGACGAAGACGCCAAGCGCCGTTATCGTCCGTGGGTAATCGAACCGGCGTTGGGGGTGGACCGCGCGATGCTCGCGTTCATGCTCGACGCGTACGACGAAGACGTGGTCGAGAACGAGGAGCGGATCGTGATGCGGTTTAACCCGCGCCTGGCGCCGATCAAGGTGGCGGTCTATCCGCTGCTGCGCAAGGGTGGCCAGCCGGAGAAGGCCGTGGCGGTGCGCGAGATGCTCGCGCGGCATTTCACTACTGCCTACGATCAGGCCGGATCGATCGGACGCCGCTATCGCCGGCAGGACGAAGTCGGCACTCCGTTCGGCGTGACCATCGACCATCAGACCATGGAAGACGACACCGTGACGCTGCGGGATCGCGATACCACCCGGCAGGAGCGCTATCCGATCGGGGCCCTGGTCGAGGTGCTGAACGGCAAGGTCGGGTGGGCCGCTGCATGAAATCGGCCAGAGGAACTAGACTTGAACTGTAGAAATCACCCCGCATGGCGCGGAGCTGGAGACTGAGATTCGAAATGGCGCGTGTTCATCCTGAAATTTATTTTTTTGGCGCGGGTGTCGCGGAAGGCCGCGCGGCAATGCGCGAACTGCTCGGCGGCAAGGGGGCGAACCTCGCCGAAATGGCATCGCTCAAGCTCCCGGTCCCGCCCGGATTCACCATCTCGACCCGGGTTTGCAACTATTACTATGACAACAAGAGTAGCTATCCGAAGGGTCTTGCCGCCGGGGTCAAGAAAAGCGTCGCGCGGATGGAAAAAGCCCTGGGCCGCAGCTTCGGCGACGCGACCAACCCGTTGCTGGTTTCGGTGCGTTCGGGAGCACGGGTCTCGATGCCGGGGATGATGGACACGGTCCTGAATCTCGGCCTCAACGATGAAACCGTAAAAGGTCTCGAGACGGTATCCGGCAATCCCCGCTTCGCGTGGGATTCGTATCGTCGCTTCTGCCAGATGTACGGCGACGTGGTGTTGAAGCTCAAGCCCGAGAACAAGAACGATCCCGATCCCTTTGAAGAGCTGATCGACCACAAGAAGGCGGCGCGCGGGGTGTCCGAAGACGTCGAGCTCAAAGTCGACGATCTGAAGGAGCTGGTCGACGAGTTCCGCGCGCTTATCGGGCGGCGGGTGGGTCGCGACCTTCCCCAGGATCCCGACGAGCAGCTCTGGGAAGCGATCGGCGCGGTGTTTGGCTCCTGGAACAACGACCGCGCGATCACCTACCGGCGCATCAACAACATTCCCGGCGACTGGGGCACCGCGGTCACCGTGCAATCGATGGTATTTGGCAACCTGGGCAGTGACTGCGCGACCGGAGTCGCCTTCACCCGCGACCCCGGCACCGGTCAAAAAGGAATCTACGGCGAGTTCCTGCCCAACGCCCAGGGCGAGGATGTGGTGGCCGGAATTCGTACTCCGTTGCAAATCAGTCTGGCCGCGGGCCGCAAATGGGCCGCGCGCAACAACCTCGGCGAATCGGACCGGGCCGCGAAATTCGCGACCCTCGAAGAACTGTTCCCCGCGGTCTACAAGGAGTTGCTCAACATCTCCAAGCGCCTGGAACATCACTTCCGCGATTGCCAGGACATGGAGTTCACCATCGAGCGCGGGCGCCTGTTCATGCTGCAGACCCGCAACGGCAAGCGCACCGCGGAAGCGGCGGTGCGAATCGCGGTGGAGATGGCGGAGGAAAAGCTGATCGATCGTGCGACCGCGCTCACCCGGGTTGAGCCCGAGACCCTCGAGCAGTTTCTCCATCCACGCCTGGACCCGATGAGCAAAAAAGAAGTGATCGCGCGCGGCCTGCCGGCTTCGCCGGGAGCGGTGTTCGGCGAAGTCGCCTTCTCTGCCGATGAAGCGGTCGCGGTCAGCGCCGCGGGACGACCGGTTATCCTGGTGCGAATAGAGACCTCGCCGGAAGACATCCATGGCATGCAGGTCGCCGAAGGCATTCTCACCGCGCGCGGCGGAATGACCAGTCACGCGGCGGTGGTGGCGCGCGGGATGGGCAAATGTTGCGTTGCCGGTTCGACCGCGCTGCAAATCAACTACGCGGCGGGCACCCTGTCCGCCAACGGTCGCGTCGTCCACCGCGGCGAGTACATCACCCTCGATGGTTCGGCCGGGGAAGTGATTTTCGGCCGCGTCCCGACGGTGAAGCCCGAGATGCCATCGTTCCTCAAGAAATTCATGGCGTGGGCCGACCGCGAGCGCAGCCTTGGGGTGTGGGCCAACGCCGACACCCCCGGCGATGCCCGGATTGCGCGCGAGTTCGGCGCCGAGGGCATCGGGCTCTGCCGCACCGAGCACATGTTCTTCGATCCCGAGCGCATCGAGGCAGTCCGCCAGATGATCATGGCGGAGAACCTCGACCAGCGCATCGCAGCGCTCAGGAAAATCCTGCCCATGCAACGGCAGGACTTTGAGGGAATCTTGCGCGAGATGAAGGGGCTGCCGGTCACCATTCGGCTCCTCGATCCCCCGTTGCACGAATTTCTGCCGAAGGAAGACGCGGAGATCGCCGATCTCGCGGCCAAAATCGGTGTTTCCGCCGCTCATCTGAAGCAGGTGCGCGATAGCCTGTTCGAATTCAACCCGATGTTGGGTCATCGCGGGTCGCGCCTGGGAATCAGCTATCCGGAAATCTACCGGGCACAGGCGCGCGCCATCCTGGAAGCGGCCTGCGCGCTGCGTAAACAGGGTGTCCGGGCGCTGCCCGAGATCATGCTGCCCCTGATTGGCGACAAGAAGGAATTCGACCTGCTGGCCCAGGAGATTCATGCCGTGGCAAGGGACGTCTTCGCCGCGACCGGAACCAAGGTCGCCTTCACGGTAGGGACCATGGTCGAAGTTCCGCGCGCGTGCGTGCTGGCCGGGGAAATCGCAAAGTCGGCGGAATTCTTCTCGTTTGGAACCAACGACCTGACGCAGATGACCTACGGCCTGTCGCGCGACGATTCAGCGAAGTTCCTCGGCGATTACGTCACCCGCGGCATCTACCGGAAGGATCCGTTCCAGGAACTCGATGCCAGCGGAGTGGCGGACCTCATGAAGATGGCGATCGAACGCGGTCGCAAGGCAAACAAGAAGCTCAAGATCGGAATCTGCGGAGAGCACGGCGGCGATCCGGCCAGCGTAAAAACCTGCCATCGCCTCGGACTCGACTACGTGTCCTGCTCGCCCTACCGGATTCCGGTCGCGCGGCTTGCCGCAGCACAGGCCGCGGTTGAGTCGAAGCAGAAGAAGGCAACCTTCAAGGACGTGTAACGAGCGGCAACTCTCCCCTCCGGTCGAGGGCTCAGGTTCTGCTCGGACCGGCGGTTGGTCGCAAGTGGCCGAGCGCGGTTTCCGTGCCACGCGAATGCGCACCGCCGGTCTGGCGCCTTCGCACTGCCCCGGCCCCGGGTCGGCGCGTGCTCGAGCCCGGTTCGCGACAGCCGCCGGCGGCTGTACTAGACTCAGCCCTCGATCGCGAGGTCAAGGCAATGTCGGAAAACGCGCCCATCCGCGAGGCAATTCGCCATCTGAATGAAGGTGTGTCCGCGACCCCCGACGGAAGCGCCTCGGCGCTGGTGACCGTGGGGCGGGAGGCTCCCATGTCGCAAATAATCCCGGTCATCGAAGCCGATGGCGGGATTATCGTGCGCGATTTTCTTTCCTCCGCTGCACTCGCTCGTCTGCGGTCAGAATTGCAGCCGTTTGTCGATGGCAGCGAGCCCGGCAGCAAGGAAGCCGCCAGGGGTTGGCAGCTTTTTCATGGGTCTCGTACCAAGCGCTTCTGCGGCCTTGCGGCGAAGTCACCGACCTTCGTCGAACTGCTGCTTGATGCGAGACTCAAACAATACGCCGACCACTTTCTGCTTCCCAACTGCGGAAGCTACTGGCTCAACACCGGCCAGATGATGGTGATCGGCCCTGGCGAACCCGCCCAGCTGCTTCACCGCGACTGCGCCAACTGGCCGCACTTTCCGTGGCCCGCGCCGGAAGTCACCGTGAGCTGCATGTTCGCCTTGAGCGACTTCGACGTCGAAAGCGGTGCGACCCAGGTTGCGCCGGGCAGCCACCGCTGGAGCGACGGGGCGCGCGCGCCGGCCGCGCATGAAAATCACCCAGGCCGTCATGCGGGCGGGTTCAGTGCTTTTCTACAGCGGCAAGGTCATTCATGCGGCGGGGGAAAATCGCACTACCGATCGCTGGCGCTACGGAATGCACCTGAGCTGGGTACTCGGATGGCTGCGCCCGGAAGAGTGCCACCACCTGGCAGTCCCAATCGATGTCGCGCGCCGGCTGCCCTCCCGGGTCCAGCATCTGCTCGGCTACCATTCGTACCATCCGTCGACCTATGGCGGTCGCCTGGGCCTGGTCGATTTCGAGGAAGCGAAACGAATTCTCTGAGCGGGCAAAAGCCAAGGACCGTGCCGCTCCGGGGAGCATAGCGACGGCTTTCGGACCGAAGCTTAAACTTAAACGCCAGGCAGCGGGTGGCCGCCGAGCACGGTACCCCACACCCGCAGATCGCGGATTGCCGATCGATCGACCGCGGTCGGATCATCTGACAGGACCGAAAAGTCGGCGAACTTACCGACCTCGAGACTTCCGATTTCGCGCTCCATCCCCAGCACGTATGCCGCATCGATCGTGACTGCGCGCAGTGCGCGCTCGACTCCGATGCGTTCCCCCGGTGCCTGCACGGTTACGCCGTCCGCCGCGAGCCGATTTACCGCGATCCACACCGACAACAGCGGATCGAGCGGGGCGACCACCAGCGAAAAGTCGGAATGCAGTGCGAAGGTGACGCCCTTGCGCTCCAGCAAACCAAGCCGCGCCGTCGCTTCGGCGCGATCCGGCCCGAACGCCTGCTCGCTGTGAATCAGGCTACGGAAGTGGACGAAGTAGCAATTCACGCTCGCCAGTCCACCCAGCGCCTTGAGCCGTCGCGCCTGGTCGGGAGTGCTTATGCAGTAGTGCTCGATCGTCAGCCGATGGTCGAAACGCGGATGAATCGATTGCAGCTTCGCGAGCGCGTTGAGCACCGCATCGATCGCCTCGTCGCCGTTGGCATGAGCATGAATCTGCACGCCGGCCTTCCAGAACGGCAGCATGCGCTCGGCAAGTTGGTCCCACGGAATATCGCCGCGCAGCCCGTTGCCACCGTCCAGGTAGCCGGGTGGACGCACCCGCAGCGACATGGCGGGGTACGAACCGTCGCTGAAGAACTTGACGCCGTGAAAGCGCAGCTTGTCGGTCGCGCGTGCCTCCAGGTCCGCGACACAGGCGGCCGCATCCTCCGCAAATCGTTTGCGAATCGCGCCTTCGTACGGCACCAGCACCATTCGCAGCGGAAACGCCGGGTCGCTGACCACGGAGTTCTGCAAGCGCCACTCTGATTCGAAATTGCGCGCGCCAAACAACATGTCAGCGGTGGTGGTTACGCCCGCGTGCTGCGCAACCTGGGCCATGCGGCGCAGACCCAGTGCTTGCTTATCCTTCCCCACGAAATGGCCGCGCAGCGGAGCGAGGGCGTAGTTGAGCGCCTCCATTTCGATAAAGCGCCCGTTGAGTCGCCCATCGGCGTCGCGGCCAACGCCGTGCATCCGGAGCGATTCATCGGCGCCCAACAACTTGAGCATCGCGCTGTTCGCATAAACGAAATGCGGCGCGTACGAGAGGATCGCGACCGGACGTTCCCTTGAAATCAAATCCAGTTCATCGCGATGGAGATGGCCGCCCTGCATGCCCGGATCGAATCCCCACGCCAACAGTGGTTCCGACGCCGGTCGGATTTCCGCGTGAAGCTCGTGCAGTCGAGCCATCACCGCATCCCGCGTGGGCAGCGCGGGGTTGATCCGATCCGGGGCGGGCGACGGAATCGGACCGAGGTAGTTCAGGAACATATACGTGCCCGATTGAGCCAGATGGGTGTGCGGATCGATAAAGCCCGGCAACAGCACCAGATCCGCGAAGGTCTCATCGATGGTATGCGAGTAGCGTCTAAGCCACGGTTGCATCGATTCGATGGTTCCGACCGACAGGATGCGCCCATCGCGGACCGCGATCGCGCTGGCCGTTGGCCGGCCGGGATCCATGGTCAAGATCCTGCGCGCGACGAAGACGGTGATATCGCTCATTGCTCAGCTCCCGTTCTCAGGGCCGGCCGTGAAAGGCGCAGGAACTCGATCTGGTGGCGGGTGCGTCCGTCGCCGCTGGCCAATTCGGCAAGAATTTCACCGATCACGCTACAGAACTTGTAGCCATGCCCGGAGCACGGCGAGGCCAGAATCACCTGCGGACACGCCGGATGGCGATCGATGACGAAGTGTTCGTCGACCGTGTTGGTAAACATGCAGGTACGCAGCGCCATGGTCGGTCCGGTGCCCTCGGGAAAATAGCGCGCGGCGAATTGGCGCAATAGTCGCTCGTCTACCGCGTCGGGCTCGCGGCGCAGGTGGTCGGCGGTCGAAAAGGTTTCGCCGCGATGGTGATAGCGGCCGAATTTGAAGCCGGGAACCTCGAACACCGGCAATCCGTAGTAACGGCCCTCATCCACGGCAAGGTTGAAGACCGGGAAACGGGACGGTTCGAACCACTCCGGCCGCCGAGGTTGCAGCCACGCCAGCACCTGCCGCTCCGGTATTGCAACCTGCTTGAGCACAGCCGCCAATTCTCCAATCCACGCGCCCGCCGTCAGCACCAGATGCCGCGCCCGGTAGCGGCCCTGGTCGGTGATGACCGATACACTTTCCGTCCCGTGCGGCGCCCATTCGATCACGCGCTCGCGCGCATGAATCTCCGCTCCGGCGGACTGGGCCGCGCGAACGTGAGCCACGATGGCGCGCTCGGAAGTTATAAATCCTCCGTCGGGCTGGTAAATCGCGCGGTGAGTGGCAGGCAGCCGATAAGCGGGAAATCTTGCGGAGACCTGCGCGCCGGTCAGGACTTCGTAAGCAAGCTGATGCTCGCGCGCGGAGGCCAGCGCGCCCTGGAACAGCGCGGCGTCTTCCGGGCTCGCATCGATCGAGCCGGTCGTTACCAGTAAGCGCTCGCCTGCCACCGCCTCGATTTCGCGCCACAGCTCATAGGCACGCCGCAACAGCGGAACGTAGCGGGGATCTTCGTAGTAGGGCAGCCGGATGATGCGGGTCACGCCAGGCGAAGATCCCATCGCATGCGGGATGTCGAATCGCTCGATGCCCAGCACGCGCCGTCCACGACGGGCAAGTTGCCATGCGGCGGCACTGCCCATGCCGCCCACTCCCACGACAATTACGTCGAAATCCATCCCGGGTCCTGGAATGAATTCTAAAGCAACCGGATACGGGACCACCAAGGGTAGAGGACATTGATCATGTGCGCGATAGTTCAAAAGAAAGTCTTATAAATCAAATACTTATGACTTTTTCCCGGCCTGGCTTGGACTTAAAAGCGAAACAAAAGCGAAGATAGTTCCATGGCCGCTGTCAGTCTTCTGAGGCCCGATGGTTCCCCGATCGAACCGACTCAACTCTGCGCGGCGGTGGTTCGAGGTCACGAACTGACCGTGAAGCATCGGCGCTTGAGTTCGGGAATCGCGGCACTCGACGCGCTCATCGATGGCGGTCTGGTGCGCGGCCGCGTAAGCGAGATTGTCGGGCAGGTCGGCTCCGGCCGCACCACGATTGGTGCTCGCTTTGTAGCCGCTGCAACCCGTGCCGGTGAAGTTGTCGCATGGATAGAAGAATCGCGAAGCTTTGCTCCCGCCGATATCGCCGCAGGCAGTGCGAACCTGGATCGAGTCCTGTGGGCATCGGTGAGCGATCGCCGCGGGCACGGGTTTGATTCGTCGGGTCGCTTCCGCCGCTACCGGTTCTCCGCCGTCTTCAAGGCCGCCGAACTGGTGTTAAAAGCCGGCGGTTTCGGGCTGGTCGTGATCGATGTCGGTGTGAGCGCGCCGCTCCCGCAGAACATCGCGCTGCGGCTGGCACGTGAAGCGGAGCGCAGCGGTACGGCGGTGGTGGTAATTGCCCCGCACCGCATCTGCGGAACGTTTGCCGCGCTAAGCCTCAAGCTCACCCGCCTGGAGACCTCGTTCAACCGGCTGACCCCGGCATCGCCCGCCGTGTTCGACGGGTGCGTTATCCATACCGCAACCGTGCACAACAAGCTGGGGCGCACCGGCGGCAGTGTAGTTCTGTGCGGCGCGATCGATCCGCTGGCACCGTCATTTGCGGAAATACACCGGTCGCGTGCCGCTGCCCCGTTGAGGCTCGATGCTTCCAACGCATAACGGTCGTCATGTCGCGCATCGCCTGCATTTTGGTCGCAAATTTTTCGGTCGCGGCAGTGATCCGTTCGGATTCCTCGCTGGCTGGCGCGGCGCTGGTTATCAGCGATAGTCATGCGGCGCACGCCGAGATTCTGTCGGTCTCCGAAGTTGCGGCCCGGCACGGCGTGCGCGTCGGAATGACGTTGGCACAGGCGCGCGCGCTGACCGCGCAGCTCACCGTGATGCCACGATCGGCGGCGGCAGAGCAGTCCGCGGCCGAGGCTCTCGCGGACGCCGCGGAGTCGGTCTCTCCGGTGGTGGAGCCGGGCGAGGCTGGATGCGTGTGGCTCGATCTTGCGGGGCTGGGCCGCTTTTACGAATCGGAAGAAGCTTTGGCCGCCGAATTGATGCGCCGCGTGCAGCGCGTCGGGATGGATGCCGCGGTGGGAATTGCCGCCAACCGCGAGATCGCACGGCTGGCGGCGTGTTGCGGCGGCAGGCGGGTAATTCCCGAGCGCCGCGAGCGCGAGTTTATCGATTGGCTGCCAATCGATGCCTTGAATCTCGCGGCGCGTGAGGGGGGCGAGGAATTGGAGGCCACCCTCGCGCGCTGGGGCCTCAAACGGTTGGGCGACCTGGCCCGACTCAATCCCGATGCGCTCGGGAGCCGGCTCGGCCGCCGGGGCATGGAACTGGCGCGGCTGGCGCGCGGGGAGAGTCCGCGTCCACTGCACCCGCGCGGCCGCGCCGAGGTGTTCACCGAATCGGTGGAGTTGGAATACGGAATCGAAACCTTGGAGCCGCTCGCGTTCGTCATGCGCGCGATTCTGGATCGGCTGGTCGAGCGGATAGAGATGCGCGGTCTGGTCGCCGGGGGTCTGTTGCTGACTCTGGGGCTGACCGACCATCGCATCAACGCAC
Organism: Deltaproteobacteria bacterium; assembly: GCA_019237115.1. Classification (GTDB taxonomy): domain Bacteria; phylum Desulfobacterota; class Binatia; order Binatales; family Binataceae; genus JAFAHS01. The sequence continues at coordinate 45,477 of JAFAHS010000249.1, read as the reverse complement.
GTCGGGTTGCTCTGGCGGCCCCGACCAACGATGCCCGCGCGATTCTGACGCTGATCAGTTTGAGTCTGGAAGCTGCTCCGCCCGAGGCCCCCGCGGACACGATTCGGATTGAAATAACCCCGCGTGCCGGGCGTCCCGCACAGGCAGACATGTTTCTGCCGCCCGCGCCGGCACCCGACAAGCTCGAAACCACCATCGCGCGCCTGGCGGCGCTGTGCGGTCCGGAGAACGTCGGGATGCTCACCGCCGACAATACCCATCGCCCGGAAGCGGTGCGCCTCGATGCATTCCAACCGCCGCCCCCGTGCCTGAACCCGTCGCGGGTTAAGCCCGTCGACCACATCACGCGGCTGGTGATTCGCGCGATTCGACCCGCGCTGGAAGTCGAGGTGATGAGCGTGCGCGGGATACCGGAGTTCGTGCGCGGGCCGCGGCTGGGCGCGCGCGTGATTTCGATTGCGGGTCCGTGGCGGCGCGACGGCGAATGGTGGCGCAACGGCGACGGCGAGTCGCCCGCATCGGCATTTTGCCGCGACTACTACGAATTGGAACTGGACGACGGCTGCGTGTACCGCGCGTTCCGCGATCCGCGTTCGGATCGATGGTTCGTCGATGGCGTCTATGACTGAAGTCCCTGCCCGATCTCTCGGGAGAGGCCGCATCGCGCAAGCGAGGACAGAAAAATGTCGGAAATCTCGAAGAGCTCTGATTACATCGAACTGCGCACCCGCAGCGCATTCAGCTTTCTTGAGGGCGCGACCGCGCCCGAAGATCTCGCGCGGTATGCGGCGGCGTTCGGCTATCCCGCCATCGCGATGGGTGACCGCGACGGCGTGTACGGGCATCCGCGATTTTTCCAGGGCGCCCGGGCAGTCGGGATCCGCGCGCTGGTCGGTGCCGAACTCACCCTCGATGACGAAAGCCGCCTCTATGTACTGGTTCCGGATCGCGAACAGTATCGAAATCTGTGCCGGATGATCACCGCCTCGAAGCTGCGCGTGATAGGTGCCCAGCCCGATGGTACGCCGCAATATCCTGCCAAGGGCGAGAGCCGCGTCACGCTCGACGATCTGGAACGCTACGGGCACGGCCTCATCTGTCTTGGCGGCGGCGTGCTCAGCCCGCTTTCCAGGTTGCTGGTACGCGGCCAAGACCCCATCGCGCTGGGCGATCGTCTTGTCGGGATCTTTGGACGCGGAAATCTGTATGTCGACGTCCAGCGCCACTTCGATTCCGACGAGGAGCGGCTCAACCGCAAGTTGTTCGCATTCGCCCAGGCGCGGGGGCTTCCCATCGTCGCGAGCAACGACGTCGGCCATGCCGGCGCGGAGCGCGCGCTGCTGGATGTCCTGACCTGCATCCGCCTGCACACCACGCTGGAAGAAGCCGGACGGAGGCTGTGGGTGAACAACCAGCGCCATCTGAAACCGCGCGCGGAAATGGCGATGCTGTTTCGCGACCTGCCGCGCGCGGTCGCGGCCACCCGCGAGATTGCCGAGCGGTGCAGTTTCACGCTCTCGGATCTGGGCTACCGGTTTCCCGATTATCCGGTCCCGATGGGGGAGAGTGCTGACAGCTACTTGCGCATCCTGACCTATCGCGGCGCGCGCGAACGCTGGGGTGACCAGCTCAACGACCGCACCCGCGCACAACTCGAGCACGAACTCAAGATAATCGAGCGGCTCAAGCTGGCCGGCTACTTCCTGATCGTCTGGGACATCGTCCAGTTCTGCCGCGATAACCGCATCATGGTGCAGGGCCGCGGCTCGGCCGCCTGCAGCGCCGTCTGCTATGCGCTCAGTATCACCGCGATTGATGCGGTGGCGATGAATCTGCTCTTCGAGCGGTTTCTTTCCGAGGAGCGCGGCGAATGGCCCGACATCGACCTCGATCTGCCCAGCGGCGAGCAGCGCGAGCGCGCAATTCAATATGTCTATCGCCGTTACGGCGAGCGCGGCGCCGCGATGGTCGCGAACGTGATCACGTATCGGACCCGGAGCGCGGTGCGCGAAGCCGGCAAGGTGCTCGGGTTTCCGCCCGAGCAGGTGGACCGGCTCGCCAAGCTCAACCAGGTCTACGAATTCCGCGACCGTCATGACGACCTGGTTGCGCTGCTCAAAGGTGCCGGGATCGACGTGGAAGCACCGCGTCTCAAGCTGATGATCGATGCGGTGCGCAAGCTCCAAAACCTGCCGCGTCACCTTGGGCAGCACAGCGGCGGGATGGTGGTCGCGGCCGCTCCGCTCGATGAGATCGTGCCGTTGGAGCCGGCCACCATGCCGGGGCGGGTGGTGGTGCAGTGGGACAAGGACGACTGCGCCGACCTGGGAATTATCAAGATCGATCTGCTCGGACTCGGCATGCTCGCGGTGCTGGAGGAATGCTTTCCGCTGGTCCGCGAGCACGACGGCATCGACCTGGACATGGCGCATCTGCCGCAGGACGATCCCGGGGTCTACGAGATGCTTAGGCGCGCCGATACCATCGGCGTGTTCCAGGTCGAGAGCCGCGCGCAGATGGCGACGCTGCCGCGCATGAAGCCCGAACACTTTTACGACCTGGTGATCGAAGTCGCGATAATCCGTCCCGGTCCGATCGTCGGCGGCATGGTCCATCCGTATTTGAACCGGCGTAACCGGCGCGAGCCGGTCCGCTACCTGGCGCCCGGACTGGACAAAATCCTGGGACGCACGCTCGGGGTGCCCTTGTTCCAGGAGCAATTGCTGCGGATGGCGATGGCGGTAGCCGACTTCAGCGCCGGCGAGGCCGAAGAGCTGCGCCGCGCGATGGGGTTCAAGCGGTCGGTCGAGCGCATGGAGCAGATCGAGCGCAAGCTGCGGGCCGGAATCGCCAACAAGGGTATCAACAAGCGGGACGAAAACGACCTGGTTCGATCGATTACCTCATTCGCATTGTTCGGCTTTCCGGAAAGCCACGCCGCCAGCTTCGCGCTCATCGCGTACGCGTCGGCATATTTGAAGTACTACCATCCGGCGGCGTTTTTCGTGGCGATGCTCAATTGCTATCCGCTGGGGTTCTATCATCCCGCGACGCTGGTCAAAGATGCGGAACGCCACGGCGTCAGGTTGCGTCCCATCGATGTCGCGCATTCGAACTGGAACTGCACCATCGAGGACGGCGCACTCCGGCTGGGGCTTCGCTATGTAAGCGGACTGCGGCAGGAAACCGGCCAGCGCGTGGAGCGCGAACGCACCGGCCAGGGGTTCGAATCGATAGCAGACTTTTCCGCGCGAGTCGGGCCCAATCGCCGCGAACTGGATCTCCTGGCCTACGCGGGTGCGTTCGCATCTTTCGGGATGACGCGGCGTGATGCGCTGTGGCAGGCAGCCGCCGTCGAGCGCGAGTCCGCAAGCCTGCTGGCCAAGGTAGCGCCGCGTGCCACGCCCACCCGGCTGCCCGCGATGACGTCAATCGAGGAAACCACCGCGGATTATGCGGCCACCGGACTGACCACGCGGCCGCATCTGATGATGCATTTGCGCGCGCAATTGAAGGAGCGCGGGGTCCTCAGTGCGCAGGAGTTGCCGCGCGCCAGGCACGGCAGCTGGGTGAAGACCGCCGGAGTGGTCATCGTCCGTCAGCGGCCCGGCACCGCCAAAGGATTTGTGTTCGTGACGCTGGAAGATGAAACGGGAATTTCGAATTTGATAGTGCTGCCGGATCTGTTCCAGGCCAATCGCGCGTTGCTGCGCAGCGCGCAGATTTTATACGCGGAAGGCGTGCTGCAGACGGTCGACGGGGTGACCGCGATCAAGGCGCGCCGCTTCCGCGCCCTCTCGCCCCCCGGCGCGCTGCCGGCCTCGCACGACTTCCATTGAGGCTCACCACTTCCTGGCTGGCCCGTGCGCGGGGATTCCGAGCCGCCAGCCCCCGCCCTGCGCCATGCCGCGCGGGCTCAGGTCCGGTATTTCTCTTCCCGCGCCTGATATTCCGGCACGCGCATGGTGCGGACGAACTCCTCGAACACTCCGCTCTGGGTGGTGACCCTGATTTTTCCCGAGCGCCTGAGCTCGCGCATGGTGTCGCGCGCCGCCTGGTAGGCGGCCAGCATCGTGCCAATGTGGATGGTCATTTTGAACGGATACTTCGCCAGCTCGTCCAGCGGCAGCAAGTCGCCGTTATACAGCAACGGCAGATCGCCGAGTCGCTTCGCGTAGGTCTCCAATTCGTCCCTGCGCTTGATGCCGTCCAGGAAGATCAGATCCGCCCCCGCCGCGCGATAGGCCCGCGCCCGCCGCTCGGTTTCATCCCAGCCGCGCGGCTGCAGCGCATCGCTGCGCGCGATGATGACCAGGTTCGGATCGCGGCGCGCATCACAGGCCGCGCGCACTTTCGCGACCATGTCCTCCATCGCAATCACCTGCTTGCCGGCCAGGAAGCCGCATCGCTTGGGCCACACCTGATCCTCGATGTGCAGCGCCGCCGCGCCCGCATCCTCGTATTCGCGAATCGTGCGCCACACGTTGACCGGATTGCCGTAGCCGGTGTCGGCGTCACAGATGACCGGGACCCTGACGCAGTCCGCGATTGCCCGAACATTGGCAACCATCTCGGACATGGTGAGCAGCCCGAGGTCGGGGTAGCCGCGCGAGGCCGCGGTACCGAATCCGCTCATGTACACCGCCTCGAACCCCGCTTCCTCGGCCAGCCGCGCCTGGATGCCGTCGAACGCAAACGGCGCGACAATCATCCCCGGCTTCGCCAGCATCGCGCGAAGCCGTGCTCTGGCTTGGTTCATAGTCGTTTCCTTGCGGGCGAAGGCAGCGCGATTCCCGGCAAAATGATTCTTCCCGCTGCCGGGCGCGCCGCCCCTTGCCGGTAGCGGAAGCGGTCCAGCGCTTCTCGCGCAGCTTCCCGCGCCCGCCGCGAACCGGCACCGAAATTTCCTAAGCGATTGGCGCTAGGCGAAGTAGTCCTCCGCGCGGATCGCGGCAACGTCGAGCTGGAACACCCGATTGTTGCGCAACACCTTGAGGCTTATCTGCTCGCCCGGCTTTCGATTACCCAGGGTGTCGTAGAGCACGCGGCGTTCATTTATGTCGCGGCCATCGACCGACAGCACCAGGTCGCCCTGCTGCAGTCCCGCCTTGTCGCCGGGCCCACCCGGCATCACGCCCGCGATCACCACGTGCTCGCGAAGCGTATACGACAGTACCCCCAGCCAGGCGCGCGGTTCCGCGGTCACGCGCCGCCCGTGCTGCTGCAGCTCATCGCGAACGTTAAGAAAATATTCGCCGGGAATTCCGAGAATCGCGCGGCTTAAGTCGGCGAAATTCAGGTACGAAATCGCGATCACCTCGCAGCGCCGATTCATAACCGCACCGCCGCTGAACCCGAAGGTCAGCGAGGGTTGGGTCACGCAAACACATCGCTCGAGCACGAATTCCCAGACCGCGTCGAAGGGGCCCAGGTAGGTGACAATCCCGCAGTCGGCGCAACGCTTCTCGCCGCCCAGGCTCGCGACGCTGAAAGCTTCCTGGCCGGGTACGCAGCTTTGCGACGAAACCACCTTGAGATGGGGCAGGACGCCCGCATCGATTTTGAGCAGTCCCACGCCGGTGCTGAAGTCCTTGCCGACCACCCGCGCTTCGTACTGGTCGCCGCCAGGCAAGGTCACGATCACATTTTTGGCGCCCAGCAGCAGGTAGTGAGCGGTCAGTATCAGGCCGTCGGGACTGACGATGGTCCCGGTGCCGCGCCGATCGGTTCCAAGCCCGATCTGGATGGACACGTGGGTGGGAGGAATATGCGAATGTACCCCCACGGTCGCACGCAAAGTCTTCTGCAACAGGCTTATCGGCGCATTCACCGCAGTCAGCTCTTCCCCGCAAGGCTAAGGCCCCGTCGCGAAGCTTTCAAGCACGAGCGGCGCTTGCCACGCTGAGAAAAAAAGAGGCGGCTTTCGGTCAAGCCGCCTCGCAATCGTTCAGATCGGTGAAGCTACTTCTTGGTGGGCACGCTGTCCGCGGGAACCGCGGTCTCGCCTGCGCGCAGCGTCAGCACCTGCAGGGCCTGACCCAGATCGAGTTCGGTATACTTCTGGTTGGAATACATTTCGTCGAGCTGCTTGATGGTGGTCTCGGGGCTCAAATCCGCCATGGAAAGCTCCCGCCTGACCTGCCCAATGATCTTGCGGGCTCCCTTCCAGTGGAAAATATCGGCAGCGTTCGCCAGGTTGTCCAGCTGTCCGACGCTGACCTTCATCGCGTCGGAGTAGCCGTTGACGTAACCGTCCTTCGCGGAGTCGCTCAGGCGGTTCCAAAAAACCCCGTTATGGTTACCCGAAGCTGCGAAAGTAACGCCCCAACTCGCGATAAATCCGAGCACAACGCCAGCAACGAACTTTTTCATCTAGGCCAAGCCCCTCCGGGTCCCGCTGAACAGCAGGTTTTAGCAAAGTTACGCCTACCTTGCAAAGCATTCGCTAGGCTAAGAAGGTAATTTTCCGCTGTGGATATGCTATCTGAAGCGAAATCTTCGTCGGGTTCGGATAAGAATTCACCGGAGCCGCACCCAAGGCTGCCGGCGCACCGCCGCCTCCACCACCACATCCGGCCCCCAAGACTATATGATCCAGGTTTTCGGGTAAATACGGGCCTTTTTCCGGGACTCCACCGGAAACCCTGGCATTGAACCAGCGTCCCGCGCGCGACATCATCGCGGGGTCGATGCCGCCGGCTGGCCCCGGTGTTCTTATGACCATCCAGGAACAGGTTTTGTCGTTTATCCACAGGCCCGGGCCGGGGCGGTTCGACTCCCTGGCATTAGACGTATTCCGCTTCCAGTACGTTGCAGTCCCGGCCTATCGCCGCTACTGCGATAATCTGGGCATCGGCCCCGAGAACCTTTTGTCGCCCGACGAAATTCCACTCGTGAGTACGGTCGCGTTCAAATATGCGAGCTTGTGCGCGCCCGACTCGGCAAAACTGCCGGGTGCGCTCACCTTCCTGACCAGCGGCACGACCATTGGCCGCCAGCGGCGCGGCCTTCACGTGGTCGCGCGCCCGGACCTCTATCGCGCCTCGGCGCTCTCGCACCTGCGCGCGACCATGTTCCCGGATGGAGTGCGCATGCGGATGCTCGCCATCCATCCCACCGCGGATGGCATGCCCGAGTCGTCACTTTCCACGATGATCAGCTGGTGTATGGCGGAGTTTGGGCAAGGTCCCTCGCTGTGCGCGGCCGACCGCTTAAGACTCGACGCTGAAGCGGCGCTCGCCTTTTTGCGCGTCGCGGCCAAAGATGCGGCGCCGGTCTGCGTGCTTGGCACCACCGCCGCCTACGCCTCCATCTTCCACCAGCTCGCGGCGCGCGGCGAAGCAATCGCCCTCCCGCCGTTCTCGCGCATGATGGACACGGGCGGACCCAAAGGGCAGATGGTGGCGCTCGGCGCGGGTGAGGTGGTCGAGCTTGCCGGCGACCTTTTGGGGATCGATCCGGCGTATGTGATTAATGAGTACGGGATGACGGAATTGTGCTCGCAGCTTTACGATGCGACCGAATTCAATACGCCGGGCGAGGCGGCGCGCGAGCGGGTAAAGCTCGCGGCGCCGTGGATGCGTCCTCTGGCAATTGATCCGGTGACCCTGCGCCATCTCCCGGAAGGCACTCCCGGACTGCTCGGCTTTATCGACCTGGCCAATCTCAACTCGGTTTCCGCGGTGCTCACCGAAGATTTCGGCATGGTTTGCGAGGGCCGGGTGCGCATCCTGGGCCGCGCCGGCGTTGGCGGTCCCCGCGGCTGCGCGCTTTCGGTCGCGCAATTCGAAAGTGCGGACTTAAGCCTGACGCGATGACACCGTGCTGACCCTTCCCACCGCAAACCAGATCGTGCAGGGAGCGAGGTCGCTGGAGGCCGCGATCGGCGACCCAATCGCGCCGGAGCAAGTCGCCGAGGTACTCGCCGCCGTGCTGGAGCGATGGCGCGATCGCGAATTCGCGCCGCGCCACGCGACCATCCTGCAAATTGCCCGGCACCTGGGATTCAGCATTCCGTTGCTCGAGGAGTCGCTTGATGCACTGCTGGCGCCGTTCACCCGCGATGCTCTGGCCGAGCTCGCTCGGCGCGTCACGGTGCGGCGGGAGTTGCTGGGCTTTGTCATGGCCGGCAACGTGGTCGGCGCGGGCCTGCATGAGGTCGTGCTCGGCCTGCTGGCGGGAGCAGGTCTGCTCGTCAAGACCGCCTCGCGCGAACCCTGGTTCTTCGCGGAGTTGGGCAAGACCCTGGCACACGAGGATTCGCGGGTTGGCGACAGGCTTCAGGTTTTCAACTGGTCGCGCGCACGTGCCGATCTCACCGGGGCGCTGCGCGAGGTTATCGACGAGGTCATCCCCTACGGCGACGACTCCACCATCACCGCGGTCGGTGGCGGCGAAGTAGTCGGCTTCGGCAGCCGTCTGAGCGCCGCGCTGGTTACCCGGGGCGCGGCGCGTGGCGCCCAGGCCGAGGGGGTGGCGCGCCGCCTCGCACGCGATGTGACCCTATTCGAACAGCTCGGCTGCCTGTCGCCGCACCAGATCTTCGTCGAATCCGAGAGCGAGGGAGACGCGGTGGGTTTTGCCGAGCTTCTGGCCCGCGCGATGGGCGACCTCGCCAGCCGGCTACCACCGCCCCTTCATCTGGAGCTCGAGGATGCTGCCGCCCTGCGCAGCGTGCGCGAGACCGCTCGCTGGCGCGCCATTGCCGGTGAGCCGGTGCGCCCGATCGAGGGGCCGGGGCTTTCGTGGGTGGTAGTCTTCGATCGAGATGCCGACCTAAGTCCGGGGCCGGGGTTGCGCTGCGTTCGCGTGAGTGCGATCCGGAATCTTGCGGACCTCGCTTCAAGACTGGCATCGATACGCGGCAAGCTGGAGGCATTTGCGGTCGCGGGAAACGGCGACAATCTATCCAAGACACGAGACCTTTTGGCGGCGTTGGGAGTTTCATATCTTGCCGAACCCGGCGCGATGCAATCTCCGCCGCTCACCTGGCGGCATGGCGGTGGCTGGTTCCTGGATCGGATGACCATAGATCAGTGAGCAAACTCCGGGATCTCTTCATACGCAATCTCGCGCAAACCTCTGACGCACCGATCGGGCTGGAGATCGTGCGCGCCGAGGGTGTGTGGCTCTACACCGCCGATGGTCGCCGCTACCTGGACTTCATCGCCGGCATCGGGGTCAGCGCGCTGGGCCACGGACATCCCGCGGTACTGGCCGCGATCGAGCGTCAGATGCGCCGCTATTTGCACGTGATGGTCTATGGCGAATACCTCATCGAGCCGCAGGTGGAGTTGGCGGCGCGCCTCGCCGGTCTTCTGCCGGCGCCGCTCTCGCGAGTCTACTTCACCAACAGCGGCGCCGAAGCGATCGAAGGCGCGCTCAAGGCTGCCCGCAAATTTACCGGGCGACACGCGCTGGCCGCGTTTGAGGGCGCTTACCACGGTGACACCCTCGGTGCCCTCTCGCTGGCCGGCAACCCGGCCTGGCGCAAGCCCTTTGAACCGCTGCTCGATTCGGTTCGGCACCTGCCCTTCGACGATCCCGGCGCGCTGGATGCAATCGATTCTTCGCTCGCCGCGGTGGTTATCGAGCCGGTGCAGGCTGAGGGTGGGGTCCGCATTCCGGCGATCGGGTTCATGCGCGAGCTGCGCTCGCGATGTGATCGCGCGGGCGCGCTGCTGGTGTTCGACGAAGTACTGACCGGGCTCGGTAGAACCGGCCGGCTCTTTGCGCTGGAACATTTCGGCGTCGTGCCCGACATGGTGGTGCTGGCAAAAGCGCTCGGCGGCGGCCTGCCGCTTGGCGCATTCGTGGGCTCCGATGAGGTAATCGGGACGCTCTCGCACGACCCTCCGCTCGGACACATCACCACTTTCGGCGGCCACCCGTTGTCGTGCGCCGCCGGACTTGCCGCGCTGGAGGTTATCACCCAAGAAGAGCTTTCCGCCCATGCGGTGGAGAAGGGCGCTTACCTCGTGGAGGCGCTGCGGGCCCTGGCCGCGCCCGAGATCGCAGAAGTCCGCGGGATCGGATTGCTGGTGGGGCTCGATTTTCATTCCGCGGAATTTGCCCATCGATTCGTTGCGGAAACGATATCGCGCGGAGTGATTGTTAATTGGACTCTAAATGCTGACCAAGTTGTCAGGCTCGCGCCTCCACTAGCTATCGTGCGCAGGGAGATTGACATCGCTGTCGCTGCCATGCGTGATGCGCTGTTGGGGACACGTGGCGGCGCGAGCCGCGTGTGAGCCTTCGCACAGTGGCAGACGAGTTCGATAATCACCAGGGCGGCAACAAGTGGTCGCAGACGTTCCGGGCCCCGCATCTCGACACGGGCGGCGAAGAAGAACCGCTCAATGCGCTGCGGCTGGCCGCTTCAATCGGGATCTTGTTCCTGATCCTGTATCTCATCGTCGACGTGGCGCTGCGCGGGGCGGCCCCCGGGATGCATCTGCTGGCGACTGCCGCAGCGGTGGTGTTTTTGGCCCTCACCTGGACCCCGATGTTCCGGCGCTTCTGGCAGCTGTGGGTTTTTGGGGTCTGCCTGGTCATCATGGTGATGTTCATCGCGATCAGCGCGATCACGCACGATCCGGTCTCCCGTCTGTCGGTCATCATCCTGTGTCCGTTCGCGACCGCATCGTTCGTGAGCTGGAGTCCGCGCTGGCAGCTTGCGATGAGTGCAGCCGCGTTGCTTGCATATAGCGCCGCGCAGGTGCTGGTTCCGATAAACGACAACCTCAACATTTATCGCTGGCTCAGCGTGCTCGCCGCCCTGCTGCTTGCCCAGAGCACCTCGATTTTCATCAACCAATACCGACTGAAGATTCGCGGGCAGCTCGAAGAGCTGGAAACCGCGGCGCGCTTTCGCGAGCGTCAGATCGCAACCATGGCCCACGACATTCGCAACCCGGTCTCGGCGCTGGCCGGCTATGTGGAGCTGCTCGAAGAGCCCTCGACCAGCCCGGCGGACCGCGAGCAGATGATCGCGCGAATCGGGTCGACGGCGTGGAACACCAACCTGGTGGTCGGCAACTCGCTCGACTTGTACCGCATGGAGGAAGACGGCCGCTTCCAGGTTAAGGCAACCGTTACCGATCCAAACCCGGTCCTGGCCGAGGTCGTTGAAGACTGTGCCGCTCAGGCCCGGCGCGTCGGAACCCGGTTCCTGCATCAGCTCGAGAGCTTGCCGCACGTTTCCGTCGACCCGCAGCAGCTGGCGCGAATCGTCCGCAACCTTGCCGCGGTACCGTTGGCGGCCGATTGCAAGAGCGCAGTTTCGCTTCGGACCTCTCTCAGCGGTGAACGGATTGCCATCGACATCGACGCGCCCGGAGCCAGGATTTCGGCGGCCGAACTCGAGCAGATGATGACGAATCCGCGCGGCAGTGCGCGGCCTCTCAACGCGGGCAGAATCGGGCTATTCCTGGCACGCTCGATGACCGAGGCTGCCGGCGGCAGCCTGCTGGTCCGCAGCTTGAAGCCGACCGGCATTCACCTGCGCGCGGAGATTCCGTGCGCGCGCGGAAGTCGCTGAACTTCGTACAGCGGGCCCGCAAGAGCCGGAAAATGGGCGGGCTTGCCGACCCGGTGCCCGCGCCGTCTTCCCTGGCGATGCCAAGTTCTGCAAACTCTTTGGTCTGCGGTGAAGCGAGTTGGAGGTCCGCCGGAGGATTGTTTTACCGAGGACTTTCCTCCGCAGCAGAAAGGCCGCATCATTCCCGACTCGGTTGCTTTGTGGTGAACTTGCTCGATGCAGACCCAGGGGCGCCAGCGGGCGACGCTGCCCGACGAGTTCGCGCTCATCGCGCGGCTGGTTGCGGATCTTCCCCACCGCCGCAGGACGATTCTCGGTCCCGGCGATGATTGCGCCATCGTGGCGCGCGGCGCTTCATCGATCCTGTTTACCATCGACTCGATGGTCGAAGGGGTTCATTTCAAGCTCGGATGGGGAACGCCCGAACAGCTCGGCGCCCGGGCCCTGGCGGTGAACTTGAGCGACGTCGCCGCGATGGGCGGGGTTCCCACCGCCTGCGTAGTCAATCTCGCAATCCGTCCCGGACTCACGCGGCGCTTCTTCGATCGGCTGTATGGGGGTCTGCGGCGCGCCGCGCGCGCGGAGGCGGTCGATATCGTCGGCGGCAACATAACTTCGGCGCGCCAGATGGCAATCACCATCGCTCTGCTGGGCGACGCGCCGGCGCGACCGCTAAGGCGCGATCGCGCGCGCGCCGGCGATGAAATTTTCGTCACCGGAACTCTCGGCGATGCAGCGCTCGGCTGGCGAATCCTGGCCGGACAGAAGCGGGTGAGGAGCTCCGCGCGCCGCCACCTGGTGTCGCGCTACCTGGCGCCCACCGCGCGGCTGTTAGCAGGGCAGCGCCTGGCCCGTCTGCGGCCCGCGCCCGCCGCCATCGACTTGAGCGATGGACTGTTGCAGGACCTTGGCCATCTCCTCGAACGAAGCGGTGTGGGCGCCGAGGTCGACGCCACGTCGATTCCGCTATCGACTGCGTACCGTGAGGTTGCCGGCCCCGATCTTTCCCTGGCGCTCGGCGGAGGCGAGGACTACGAGTTGTTGTTTTGTATCCGACCCGGACATTCCCAGGCGAAGCTGGCGCGCTGGTTGCGCGTTCCCACGCATCGTATTGGCGCCATCGTTGGGCGACCCGGCCTGCAGTTGCGGGGCGCCGTCCGGCCGCGGGTCGGCGGATGGGACCAGTTGCGGGCGCAAGGTTAGTCGGCGTTCCGTGATGCTGTTGCTGCCAATCGTGGTGCTCGCGTTGATAATGGTCAGCGCCGGACTCGCCGCGTCCGAAACCGCGATCTTCACGATGGCGCGCGCCGAGCATATCCGCGAACAGTTAAGCGAGCCGGTCCGACTCGCGGTCGACCGGCTGATGCGCCGACCGCTTGAGTCTCTGATCGTCGTGATCGGTTTCAATGAGGGCAGCAACGTTTTTGCCACTTGTCTGGCCACCGCGTTTTTCCTTTTCTGGCTCGGCGGCGAGCTCGGTCCGTATGTCGCGGCGCCGGTCATGTTCGTGGTGGTGTTGATCTTCTGCGACATCACGCCCAAGACTTTCGCGCTCGGCCATCCGACCGGGGTGGCACGGCTCACGGCGCGCCCGTTGGCGGTCCTGGCCGAGCTGGTCCATCCGGTAGCCAGGTTTTTTGCCCCTCACGATGTGGCTCCCGGACCCGAGCCCTTTTCCGAGACCGAATTCAAGGCGCTTCTGAAGCTCAGCGAAACCCAGGGGGAGGTCGAGCCCGAGGAACGCGCGCTAATCCATCGGGTATTTGATTTCGGCGCCCGCCGTGCGTCCGAAGTGATGACGCCGCGGGATCGGATCTTCAGCCTCGATATTGCCACGCCACCGGCGCAGTTGATTACCGAAGTCGCGCACGGCCACTTTTCCCGCATTCCCATGCATCGTGGCAGCCCGGAAAACATCGTCGGCGTGTTGCACGCCAAGGACCTCGCCGTCACCCGGCTTGACCCCGCCCTCCCGCGGGTCGAGCGCCTGCTGCGGCCTGCCTATTTCATCCCGCCGCGCAAACCGTTGCGCGAGCTGTTTGACGAGATGCGACGCGGCAGATTCCAGATGGCGCTGGTGGTCGATGAATACGGGCGCCTTCTCGGACTGGTTACCCTCGAAGACCTCCTCGAGGAGCTGTTTGGGGAATTGCGCGACGAATTCGACGTGGAAATTCCGGAACTGCAAAAAATCTCCCCCAACGAATGGCTGGCGTCGGGCGCCATCGATACCCGCGAGCTCGCGACCGCCCTGGGGCCGGATTTCAAACTGGAGGTGCCCGGCGGCGGCCGGACCCTCTCCAACCAGATGTTGCGCAGGTTGGGTCGAGTCCCCCCGGTCGGCGAAAAGCTCAGGCTCGGGGAATTCGAGGCGTCCATCGAGCGCGTGCGCGGCGCCACGGTTGAGCAGGTGAGGCTCAGGCGATGACAGTTGGGGGCCTCCTCATCGCGCTGGTCGCGTGCCTTGCGCTGCAGGCGTTCTTTGCGGCCAGCGAGATCGCGCTGGTCTCGGCCGATGAACTCAAGGTCCGTGCGGAAGGCGAACGGGGCGGTAGGGCGGCGCGGGCCCTGGGATGGTTGCTGGCCCGCCGCGATCGCCTGCTCGCGTTGACCCTCACCAGCAACAACCTGGCTACCGTGATCATTGCGGTAGCGCTGACCGCGTTTCTGCACGATTTGCGACCCGGACTCTCGTTGTGGGCACCGTTCATTCTGACGCCGCTAACGCTGGTGCTGGGCGAATCGATGCCCAAACTGCTGACCCTGCGCAATCCCTTGGGCTTCGCCCGCTTGGCCGCGCCGGTCTTGCGGGTCATGGCAGTTGTCATGGCGCCGCTCTTGTTCGTGGAAACCTTGCTCAGTCGCGCGCTGCGCTGGCTTGCCGGGGTACCGTCCGAGGCCGAAAGCGTCTTCCTGGAACGCGAAGATCTGGTGCGGTTGCTGCATCGCGCGCCGGCCGACCTGACCTTGGCGTCGGACAAGGACGCGATCCTGCCGGCGGAAAGCACGATGATCAGCCGGATCTTTCGCTTCTCGCGCGCGGAGGCGCGCAAGGCGATGGTCCCGCTGGTCGGGGTGGATGCGATCCCGCAGGATGCCTCCCTCTCCGCCGCGATCGAAACGGTGCGCCGGGTCGGCTTCAGCCGCCTGCCGGTGTTCAGCCATCGCATCACCGATATCGTCGGGGTCGTGCACGTCTTCGATTTGCTGGAAGCACCCGACCTAAGCCACCCGGTCACCGAGGTGATGCGTCCGATCAGCTATTTTCCCGAATCGATGCCACTGGACGAGGTGCTGCTCGCGCTGCAGCGCACCGGCGAAAATCTTGCGGTGATCGTCGACGAATACGGCGGCGCGGCAGGCATCATCACGATGGAGGACGTGCTCGAAGAGGTGGTGGGCGAAATCGAGGACGAACACGATCGCGAGGAAGAGATTGCGCGCGTGGTGAATCCGCACACCCTGGCGGTGATGGCCCGCGCGCCGATTGGCGAATTGAACGAACGCTACGGACTGCATCTGCCGGAGGGCGACGAGTATGCTAGCATCGGCGGATTCGTGCTCGAGCGCCTGGGTCATATTCCCAAGCCGGGTGAGCAGCTCAACGCCGGCGGGATCACGATCACCGTCACCCGCAGCGACCTGCGCGCGGTGCGCGAGGTGATGCTGCACCTGGAACGCCCGCTTCGAGCTGATGTCCTGAAGCGGCGATGACCGAACGTCAGATTCGCGCGATTCTCGATTCCGTCGCGGAGGGCAAGACTACCGCCACCGCGGCGATGCGCGCGTTGCGCGAGTTGCCGTTTCAGGACCTCGGTTTCGCCAAGCTCGATCACCATCGCACGCTGCGGCGCGGGTTTCCGGAAGTAATCCTGGGACAGACCAAGACCGTGGAGCAGATCGTCGCGATCGGGCGCGGCATGATCAAATCGCGCGCGAACTTCATCGTAAGCCGCCTCGGGCAAGACAAGGCGCGGGCGGTACGATCCAAAATCAAGGCGCTGACCTATTATCCCGAGGCCCAGATCGGCGCGCTCATGTTCGAGGCCCGCCGCATCCGCGGACACGGCGAATTGATGGTGATCAGTGCAGGCACCTCCGACATCCCGGTGGCGGAAGAGGCCGCGGTTTGTGCGGAGTTGTTCGGCAACCGGGTGACGCGCCTGTACGACGTGGGGGTGGCGGGGCTGCAGCGTCTGACCGCCAATCTCGATTCCATCCGGCGTGCCACGGTCCTGATCGTGGTCGCCGGCATGGAAGGTGCGCTGCCCTCGGTCGTCGCGGGTTTGATCGACAAGCCCGTGATCGCGGTTCCCACCAGTATCGGCTATGGAGCCGCGTTCGCGGGACTCGCCGCGCTGCTCGCGATGCTGAATACCTGCGCGTCGGGGGTTACCGTGGTGAACATCGACAACGGCTTTGGAGCCGCGGTGGCCGCGACCCTGATCAACCGCAGCGGAATCGAGCGCGACGGTACCGACTGATGGCAACTCGCAATCCGATCACGCGGGGTCGCGCGCGGCGCGCCATCAAGATGGGTGGCCTTGCTTCCCAGGTCGGCACCAGCTACCTGTGGACCTCCCTGCGCCGTCCCTTCCTTTCCCGCACCGCCCAGGAGCGCGAGCTGCTCGAGACTCATATCCGCAACGCGGAACGGATTCTCGAAAGCTCGAAGAACCTGCGCGGCGCGTTCATGAAGCTGATTCAGATGCTCTCGATGCGCAAGGACCTGCTGCCCGGCGAGGCACTCGACGTGTTGCGCGCAACCCAGTCGAGCGTTCCGCCGATGAGCTACGGTACGATCGCGGAGCAGATTCGCCGCGAGATTGGCCAGCGCCCCGAGCAGCTGTTTCGCACTTTCGACCATACTGCGTTCGCGGCCGCATCGCTCGGCCAGGTCCATCGCGCGGGTCTCAGGGACGGACGCGAGGTGGCGGTCAAGGTCCAATACCCGGGCGTCGAAGCTACGGTCGAGGAAGATCTCAAGAACCTGAAACTCCTGCTGCGCACGCTGCAGGCGATCGGGCGCGACGTGATGCGTCAGAAGGTCGACACGGCGGCGATCTACGCGGAGCTGGAGGCGCGGCTGCGCGAGGAACTCGACTACGTGAGCGAGGCCCGTAACATGCAGGAATTCGGGCGGCTGCTGGCTGACGATCCGGAGGTCGAGGTCCCCGAGGTGGTCAAGGAGCTCAGCTCGCAGCGCGTCATCACCATGACTTTCGTGGAGGGCTACGCGCTGGCCGACGTGATGGGCCCGGAAGTCGACCTGGAGCTGCGCACCTGGGTGGCGAACAAGTGCCACGCCATGGTGTGGCGGCAGATCCTGGAATTCGGGGTGCTGCATACCGATTTTCATCCCGGCAACTACCTGGTGAACTATCATCCCCGGCTGGGCATTCTCGACTTCGGATCGATTCGCCGCTTTCGCGACACCGAGCGCAAGGCCTACCTCCAGGTGGCCCGCGGAATCATCGACGACGATGCGCGCGCGATCGGCGCGGGCATGCAGAAACTGGGATGGGTGGATCGCGCGCAGAATGCGGCTCCGATGGTGAAAATCGTCCGCATCCTGTTCGCGCCGATGATGGTGGATCGCGACTACGACCCGCGCGAGTACGACACGGTGGGCAATGCGACCCAGGTCGGCGAGATCGCATTCGAGCACAAGCTCTACAAGTCGCCCGCGCACGGCGTGTTTCTGCTGCGCGCGCTGATCGGGCTGGAAAGCATAATCCGCCACCTGGGCGTGAAGACCAACTACCGTCGCATTTTCAAAAAGAGCGTCGAACACGCCGAGGCGGCGGCGCGGGGCTCAACCGTGCACTGACCGGCACGGTACCCTCCCCGGGTGGAAACGCGAATCACGAGGACCAAGCATGTTCGAACAACCGCCCGGGCGGAAATTCCCACCGACCTCCCTGGATTGACCAACCGTGACTACGCTTCAGTGCCTCGAGGCGCATCGCGACTACTACTTTCGTCGGACCCGATCGCGCCGCGTCACCAATGAAAAGACCGCATTGGCGTTTATCAACGAAGTCGGGTTTTGCGCGGGTTTCACCGCCGGGCTGGGGGTGCCGTGTCTGCGTGAAGCGATCGTTGGCGCGCGCGAACCCGCGCTGCCCGAGCATATCCAGCACGACCACGCGATCGGGATGACCTGGCGGCTCAAAGACGAACTGGCGGCCAAGCGTCTGGTCTACTACGGCAAGGCGATTGCGGGACGGCCGAGTTTTATCGCGCGCGATCTGCTGGGCGCGTTCCTGCGGCTGCGCGTGGCTCCCGGCGGCTATCGCCGGCTGTACACGAACGGCATGCTCTCCCATTGTGCGAAGCTGGTAATGGATGCGCTGGTGAAGCGCGGCGCGGCCGAGACACGTGCGCTCAAGCTGACCTCGGGTTACGCGCAGCCCAAGAGCCGCGCGGCGTTCGACCGCGCCATGAAGGAACTCCAGGAAAAGTTTCTCGCCCTGAAGGTGGAGGAGCGCTACGAGCCCTTCACCTACGTGTGGGACACGATGGACCATCGTTGGCCCGACGCGATGCGCGAGGCGCGCGAGCTGAGCGCGCGCGAAGCCGCCTACCGCGTGGTCCGGCGTTATTTGGAGGTGGCAGGGTTTGGCTCGGAAAAGAGCGTAGCCCGGCTGCTGGCCATCCCGCCGAGCCTGGTAGCCTCGGCCACCCACAGACTGGAACGAGAGCGAAGAATCAAGCGCGCAACCAGAATCGAGAGCTACCCCGGTGAGGTGAGCCTGCTGCTTAAGTACGCGGAGAGCGCCTAGCCCGACCTGAGGCGGTGGTGCCGGAATTTCCTGCCACGCTTAAGAAGGCAGAACCTCGAAGGAGCTCTCACCGAGACTTGAAGCGTGCACAGAAACGTCGAGAAATTTCGCAGCGTAGTTCACTTCCGCGCGGGCGGCAGTCCGCGCCCGGGTTCTGCGCGGCGGGTGAGGAATTGCCGGCCCCGGCCCGGTATCTCTTCGCTTCCGGATGCGCAATAGTCGAATCAGCGAGGAAGCGAGCATGCCTAGACCGCAAAACACGCGAGTCCATCTGATCGTGGGCGGATTTCCTCCGGGCACCGCGGCGGGGCACGACATGAACTATGCCCGACTGCGATTGCTCGGCATCCTGGAGCAGAACCCGGCGATTTACACGACCGT
The DNA here is from genome assembly GCA_019237115.1 of Deltaproteobacteria bacterium. Classification (GTDB taxonomy): domain Bacteria; phylum Desulfobacterota; class Binatia; order Binatales; family Binataceae; genus JAFAHS01. The sequence continues at coordinate 26,772 of JAFAHS010000249.1, read as the reverse complement.
AAGCAACGACTACAGCGATCTGGCGCGTTGGCTCCCGGAAACGCGCCTACTCGTCACTTACGTCGCGGGCCCGTATCCCGACGATGAGCAGAACGGGCAGCTGCGCGGCTGGCTTGAGGCTGGCGGGCGCTGGCTTGCGCTTCACGGTACCAGCGGCGGCAAGGCCGCCCGAGTCGAAGAGCAGCGCCGCAAGATGGTCAAAGGTGCCTACCACGATACCTTGGGCAGCTTTTTTCTGAACCATCCTCCCCTAAGAAAATTCCACGTCCATATCGCCGACCCCTCCGATCCCATCACCAGCGGGCTGCCACAATCATTCGAAACCTGCGACGAGCTCTACCTGATCGAACTCCAGCATGCCGAGGACACCAAGAACCTGTTGACCACGGAACTCCAGCACGATCCGTCGCCGCCCGGCTTTGGTTTCGTGTACGACGGGGACACCTCGGTCCTCCCCGATGGCAAGACCCGGGTGCTTGGCTATTCCCGCCCGGTAGGAACGGGCGCGGTAACCTACATCGCGCTTGGCCACTGTCACAACCCGACCAACAGTGTGCAACCTTTTGTCGACACGAGCGTGGAACCTACCGGCAAGACCCCGCTGACCTTCCGCGGCTCCTGGGAGCTCCCGCAGTTCGACCGCCTGCTGCGCAACGCGATGGACTGGGGCACGGCGCCATCGTAATAGCGCGGATTCCAGAGCGTCGTTCCGTGAATGCTCTGCGAAATCGCGGTAGTCTGCAAATTCGTCTTGCGCGGTGGAAAGTCACCGCCGGAATTTGCAAAGCTGAACTCGTCGGAGGTGTCGTCTATGCCGCTCGATCCGCAGGCCGCTGCCCTGATCAAACAGATGGCGCTCGCGCCTGGACCCAAGATCGAAGAGCTGCCGCCCGAAGCTGCGCGGCGGCTTACCTCGGCCACCTTCAAGATGCTGGCCGGCGACACCGAGGAGGTTGCAAGAGTCGAGGACCGCAAGATTCCGGGTCCCGCCGGGCAGATTCCGATTCGAATTTATAGCCCCGCGGGCGCCGGACCTTTTCCGTTGCTGGTGTTCTATCACGGCGGCGGATGGGTGATCGGCGACCTCGACACCCACGACAACGCCTGCCGTTCGCTTACCAATCGTGCGGGGTGTGTGACACTCGCAGTCGATTACCGGCTCGCGCCCGAAAACAAGTTTCCGGCCGCGGTCGAGGATTGCTATCAGGCTACCGCGTGGGCGGCCGAGCATGCGCGGGAATTCGGCGCGGATCCCGGGCGAATCGCGGTCGGGGGCGACAGCGCCGGCGGCAACCTCGCGGCGGTGGTATCGCTGCTGGCACGCGACCGCAGGAGGCCGGCGATCAAGTTCCAGCTGCTCATCTATCCGGCTACGGATGGTGCGCTAAATACCAACTCGCACAAGACCTTCACCGATTACTTCCTGACCGATAAGGCGGTGAAGCATTTGTGGGGAAGTTATCTGCGCGACGATGCCGACCGGACCGACCCGCTCGCCTCGCCCGCGTTAGCGAAGAGCCATAAGGGGCTGCCGCCCGCGCTCATCATCACGGCCGAGTTCGATCCCTTGCGAGATGAAGGCGAGGCCTACGGAGAGAAGCTGCGCGCCGCAGGGGTTCCGGTCAGCGTCACCCGCTACGACGGCATGATCCACGGATTCTTCACGATGCCCGGTGTGCTCGACCAGGGCAAAAGAGCGGTAGACGAGGCAGCGCTGGCGTTGCGCAAGGTGTTCAGCCAATAGCAACCGGAATCGGCAGAATGCGGATGCTCTGCAACTGAGAGAGTTGGTTTCCCCTGGCATCAGCGGATTGCGGGTTTCCTCTTACCACTGCTCGTAGTGCACCGCGCGACGTTCGTAGCCTGCTCCTCTCAAGAGATCGCGCAGGGCGATAACCCCCTTACCTATGCCGCAAATGTAGAAGTGGCGGGAGCGGTTCCCGTCGCCCCGGACCCATCGGCGCTCGGTTTCGGTGCGCAGACCCTCATATAGTTCCGATTGGGGAAGAATCAATGGTTCAAAATGAAAACCGCGCGCGCGGGCTGCGAGCGACTCGAATTCCGCACGGTAGAGGATGTGCTCCGGAGATCGCGCCGCATACAGCAGCGTCATCAGCGGAGGGGCGGTCGACTCTGCGGCGTGCTGAATCATCGCCCGGATCGGCGCGATGGCGGTTGCGTCGGCCAGGAAGATGGTTTCCACCGCTGGCACCGACTCCATCGTGAAGGCGCCGTATGGCCCGGTGAATTCGACGCTGTGTCCGAGCTGGCGATCGAAGAGCCAGTCAGCACCCCGTCCCCCCGCAACCCGGTTGAAACAGATTTCGAATGGTGTGCCCCCGGTGGGCGGCGACGCGATCGTGTAGGGACGGGTCCGGGTCTCGTCGGGAAGCGTGATTGCAATCGAGATGAACTGTCCGGGCAGGTATCGGAGTCTGCTGCCATCGACGGGTGCAAGGAAGAGCGAGCGCGTGTCCGAGGTATGATCGAATATGCGCTCGACCCGCGCGGTGCGGGTTGGACGGGAGCTGGTGTGGCTGTCGGATGGGCTCATGCCGGTGAAACCTCGGTCACGTAGATCCCCAGGGTACCACGCCACCGAGCGGGCCAGAGATTCGCTGGTGCTGACCTCCCGTGACCGTGACCCATCTCATTCCTCCGCCGCTTCGCTGGTCAGGTTTATGGTGTACCGCGGGATGACGACGGTGATTTCGGCGTTCGGGTCCTCGACGACTGACTGGCATCCGAGGCGTGAGGTTGGGGTCAGCCCCGGCGCTTTGTCCAGCATGTCCTCTTCTTGTTCGGTCGCTTCGCTGAGCTGCTTGCCACCCTGCTTCACGATCACGTGGCAGGTGGTGCATGCGCAATTGCCTCCACAGGCGTGCTCCAGATGGATCTTGTGTCCGAGCAGGATATCGAGGATCGATCCGGGTAGGCCGTCGTGATGGAAGGGCGCTTTGGCGGGGTCGAATTCGATTACCCGCTCGGGGTCGCCATTTTCGAAGATTACTCTGAGCTTAGCCATCGGTGGTGTCAGACGTTCCGACCCACTAAGAGGTCCGCTCGAAACAACCAACATGGGGGCTTCATGGGAGAACTCCCTTCCAAGTTATCGGTCGCGTTGTCGACATGAAACCAAGAGCCGACTGGTCTTGCAGCTTCGCCGAATTTTCGCCATCATGCATCTAGCCGGTGAGGGGGAGGACCATCAATGGCAACACTTACCAAGCGCCAGAAGCAGATGGTGGACTATCTGGAACAGTATATCAGTGAGCACGGTTATGCTCCGACCTTGGCGGAGATCGGCCAACACTTCGGGCTTTCCTCGCTGGCTACCGTGCACAAGCACCTTCGGAACCTGGAACAGAAGGGTGCCATCCGTCGCGAGCACAATCACAGTCGCGCGCTGGAAGTGCCGGGGGCCAAGGGTGCGGGTGCTCACGCTATCAAGCTTCAGGGTACGGTCGCCGCCGGCGTTCCAATCGAAGCAATCGAAACCAACGAAAGTATCAGCGTGCCGGAAGAGTTTATCCGGCACGACGAGACCTTCTGCCTGCGGGTCAAGGGCGAGTCGATGATCGATGACGGCATTCGCGATGGCGACTACATCATCGTGGAGTCCCGCGAATTCGCGGACAACGGGGAAACCGTCATCGCGCTGGTCGGCGGGAACGAGGCCACTGTGAAAAAGTTCTATCGTGAAGCGGATGGAAAAGTGCGACTGCAGCCCGCCAACGCTTCGATGCAACCGATCTTCGTCGATCCGAAGGACTTGATGATTCGCGGAGTCGTGGTCGGCCTGATGCGCCACTACCGGTAGCCAGCACAAGTCCTTCGCCAACCCCACTCAGGCCTGGTCTTGGAGCCACGCCACCCGGCGGGGCCCTGAATCGTAGCGCGACCCGGCCCTGGCCGGTCTTGGGGCTAACTGAATTCTTCGGGAGTTCTCGGGCTCAGGCAGATTCGGAAAAGTCCGGCCCGGATCGTCCGGGGAAGCCCCGGCGATCGGCTCTGCGCCCTAGCTGGGCTTGACGTCGCTGGGCTTGGGTTCTTCGGCTTTGGCCGCCGCGGGCTTGCTGGCCTCGTCGGGCTCGTTCATCGCGCGCTTGAAATCCTTGATGCCTTTACCGAGCGCGCCGCCGATATCGCCGAGCTTGCTGGGACCGAAAATCACCAGGATGATCAGCAGGATGATCAGCAGATGCGATGGGGCGAATAGATCCATATTCGTCTCCGGCGGTTCGACCCGCCGCTAACCAGTTTATCCGTCCAATTCCGACATTGCTACGGGCCATCAGGCGGGGCGCCCGGCGGCCTCGGTGCCGGTGCCGTTCGGGGGTCCATCCAGCCGGTAGCGCTGCACCTTGCGATATAGGGTCGACAGATGGATACCCAGCGCCTGCGCCGCGCGCGCCTTGTCGCCATCCACCTTCTCGAGAATGCGCTTGATGTGCTCGCGTTCCAGTTCCTCGAGGGTCAATCCCGAGCTATCCATGCTCGCGACGGCGGCGGCCGACGGGGTGCGCAGCTTGTCAGGCAGGTCGTGCGAATGGATAACGTCCGTCTCGGCGAGAATGGCGGCGCGCTCGACCGTATTTTCGAGTTCGCGCACGTTGCCCGGCCAGGAATAGTTGAGCAGCAGCCGGATCGCGCCCTTGGAAAAACGCATCCCGGTGCGGCTCAAGGACTTTTCCGACTTGCGCAGGAAATGATTCGCCAGCAGCGGAGTGTCATCCTTGCGATCGCGCAGCGCGGGCAGGTTGATGTTGATTACGTTGATTCGGTAGAGCAGCTCTTCGCGAAAGCGCCCCGCGCGAACCTCGGCCTCGAGGTTGCGATTGGTTGCGCACAGGACCCGCACATCGAACGAGACCGGGTCGTTGGAGCCGAGCGGGTAGCATTCGCGTTCCTGCAGCGCGCGCAGCAGTTTGACCTGAAGGGCGAGTGGCATCTCACCGATCTCGTCGAAGAAAACGGTGCCCTTGTCGGCAGCCTTCAGCAGTCCGATCTTGTCCTGACCGGCGCCGGTGAAGGCGCCCTTCTTGTAGCCGAACAATTCGCTTTCCAGCAGATTCTCGGGCAGCGCGCCGCAGTTGATCGGCAGGAAGCGTCCGTTGGCGCGCTCGGAGCTGAAATGAATCGCGCGCGCGACCAGCTCCTTGCCGGTGCCCGATTCCCCGGTGATGAGCACGCTGGAGTCGGTGCGCGCGACCTTTTCCATCATCCGGAACACCTGCTCGATGGCGTCGCTCTTGCCGATGATGTTTTCGAAGCGATACTTCTCGCGCAGTTCGTGATGCAGGTAGCGGTTTTCCTGGAAGAGGCGCTTTTCCTTGAGCGCGTTGCGCAGCACCGCCTTGAGATGCTCGTTGGCAAACGGCTTGGTGATGTAGTCGTAGGCGCCCTTGTGAAGTGCCTCGACCGCGGACTCCACGCTCGCGTAGGCGGTGACGATGATGCCCATCAGCTCCTGGTCGCGATCGCGCAGCCGCCCGAGCAGTTCGACGCCGTTGCCGCCGCTGGTCAGGTTGAGGTCGAGAATCGCGACGTCGATTTTCTCACGCTCGAAGATGTCCAGCGCCAGCTCGGCCGAGGGCGCTTCGAAGACCTCGTAGCCGTCGCTGCGTGCGAGCTGCACGATGATCGACCGCATCAACGGTTCGTCTTCGACTACCAGCACCCGGTAGGACCCGGGTGCCGGCGCGCCTGCCTGCTCCTCGGTGTTCATCTCGGTGTTCATCAGCGCGCCGCGGCATGCGCATCGGAGGTCACCAGCTCATGCGCGGGCAGCAGGATGGTAACCTGCGTGCCTTTGCCGAGTTCGCTGTCGACCCGGATGGTGCCCTTGTTGGAGAGTATAATCCGCTGGCACAGCGACAGGCCGAGGCCGACGCCGGACCCCGCGGGCTTGGTGGTGAAAAATGGATCGAACACCCGCTCCAGATGCTCGCGTGGAATGCCGATGCCGTTGTCGAGCACCCGAATCACGATGAGCGGATGGTCGCCGCCCAGGCGGCCCGCCTTGTTCTCGGTGATCACCCGAATCATGCTGCCTTCACCCTGGGTCGCATCGGCGGCGTTGTACAGCAGGTTGAGCAGCACCTGTTGAATTTCGTTTTCGTCGGCAAACGCCGGGCGCAGATCGGGAGCCAGCACGGGGTCCAGTGCCATGCCCCGAAAGCGCTTGTCGTAATTGATCACCCGCAAGGTGTCGGAAACCAGTTGATTCATGTCGATCAGTTTCTGGTGACCGGTGGCCGGACGCGCGAAATTTACCAGGTCCTTGAGGGTGCCGGAGATGCGCGTGATTTGCGCGAGGATGGTGTGCAGGGTGGTGCGGCGCTGCGCGTCGTCTTCGCCCGGCAGCAGGGACTGTACCAGCGAGGAAATGGAGGCGAGCGGGTTGTTCACTTCATGGGCGACGCCGGCGGCGAAAGTGCCCGCCGCCGCCAGCCGCTCGCTCTTGAGCAGGGAGTCGAGCATCTCACGCCGCTCCGTGACGTCGTGCATGATCATCTGGATAAACTGCTTGTCGCCGTAAGGAATGAGGGCGATGTTCACGTCATAGAAGAAGGGACCTATCGGCACGTCGTTGTGGTGCTCGTAGCCCTGTTCGACCACCCGCTGCAGCACCTTGCGGAGCTCCTCGCGCATCTCGGCCGGAACGAAGTCGGTCATCGGCCGCCCCACCATCACCAGGTGCTCTTCGCCGGGCGTCAGCAGGTGCACTCGCTGGGCGGCGGAATTGGCAGCCAGGACCTTCCACGTTCCCGGCTCGATCTCATACATCGGGTCGGGCGCGTGGTCGAAAGAGTTGCGGTACTTCTCCTCGGAGGCGCGCAGCAGATGTTCGCGCGACTCGATATAAAACTGCGACACCATCAGGCGCCGCTCATCGATCGCGGCTACCACCGCATCGCGCACCCGCGGCTGCATGGCAGCGCTAAGCGCGGTGGCAATGTGATTGATGATGATCTGCTTGAGCGCGATATGGATGGCGTTGAACTGGGAGGGTTTGGCACGCGCCAGCATTCCCTCCTGGCAGTGGCGGCGCAGGTAGACGTAAGTGTCCAGACAGTCGGGATCGCGAAGATGGGAGGCAAAGCGAATCAGCGCGTTGCGCAGGCCGTCTATTTTGTGCGCATCTTTCTCGGGGTCTACGTGGTCCCACAAGAAGATAGTGCCGACCGATTCCGCCCACTCGTTGATAATTCCGTCAAAGTGCTCGCAGATCACGTCGGCTGCCGCCGCCCGAATCTCCATGCTTTTCGCGGTGCGGCCGTATACCAACGGTCCGAACAGTTTGCCGAGCAATTCTTCTACCGGACGTAGCTGATCGCGGATGACCTGGAGTTCTGCGGGGCTTGCTTCGATGAGTGGATCGGTCGGAGTACGTAGGAGTTGAGGGTTCGACGAGGCAAAGCATCCGCAAAATTTTTGTAGTTTCATATCGATCCTGCGGTCAGATTTAGGTGCCGACGGGCGAAGTCCGAAGCGGGCGAACTGGAAGGGCGCTCTGAACCAATCGCATATATAACCGTTGCTTGACCGACATATAACATTCGCAATTTAACCATTCCAGCACCACATTGCGGGCAGAAGTTCCCCAAATTCGCACCCTGCGAACCGCTCGCCGCCCAAAACGTAAAACTCGAACCCAGATGGGAAAATCGCCCCGAGCGGTTAAGCGCTCGGCGCAATAGAACTCTGGCTTTTCTGGATGGCACAGCTTTCGCTCGCTGGTTCGATGGAGATTCCTCGTGCAGCGATCACTCTCCATCGCCCCCCACACAGTAGCGGCGCACGCGAAATTTTTTGCGCGTTCGGGGCGCAAGTTTTTTCTGACCGCAACGCGGCTGGATGGTTTCGGCACCACGCTCGATCTCAACGAGAAGCTCAAGCTCCGTCGTCGCCTGGAAGATTTGAAGGCAGCGCATACCACCGGCCTGATACTGACGGAGGAACAATCGCAACCCGCTCTGGACGTGGTGGCCGCGGCGGGTATGGTCGCAATGGTCGACCTTTCGATCGAGTCGGGCGACCTGGTTGACCCGTCACGTTTCGCCGAGCTGGTGTCGAGAGTGGCGCACGCCGGCAACGTGTACAGGAGCCACCCGGGCCTGATGGGTTACTTGATCGATTTTCCCCTGCGGCCCGACACCTTACACGAAGGCCCCTGCGTCATCGCGGTGAAGACGGTTAGACGTCGGCTCTGCACACTGGTTTCAGTACTCAAACAGCACGCAGCGAATGCGCTGGTCGCAATCACGCGTCGGGAGGGAAGTCCCGCTCCAGCGCTGGCCGAGGAAGATTTCCTCTACTGCTCCACGGCGCACCTGGACGCGCGCGAGCTGGGCCCCTGGATTCACAACCTGCACCGGCTGGCCGGTCCACGTCCGGTGGTGATCGAGTTCGCGACGGCGTCGAGCGGACAAGACGAAGCCGTGGCGCAAGCGTTTGGGGCGGGAGCCGCGGGTGTCGTCGCGCCATTAGTCCCGGCCCCGCCGTCACGTGATTGGCTGGGAATCCGGATGCTGCGTCCCGCGGAGACGATGCCGTTCGCCTCGCTCGATTGCGCAGGACCGCCGCAGCCAACCAGTTGCCCACTCGTGTCGGTGGTGGTCTGCGCGCGCGGAGGCGAGCGCGAGATGCCGCGGTGTCTCGAAGCGCTGAGCCGACTTGGGTATCCCAACTTCGAGGTGGTCATCGTAGCAGACGGTGGCAGCGCTTGCGTTTCCGAAGTAGTAGCCCGGTTTCCGCAGTTTCGAGTGATCGGGCAGTCGAGCCAGGGGCTGGGTGCGGCGCGCAACGCCGGCCTGAAGGCGGCGCGCGGAGAGATAGTGGCCTTCGTCGAGCCAGACTGCGCGGTCGATTCGGATTGGCTGACCTTCATGGTGCGAGCCATGCAGCAAGGGCAGTTGGATGCTTGCTGCGGGCCTGCGTACGTCCCGCCCAAAACGGCAAGGTTCGCGACCGGTGTGGCCGCGGCACGCCCCTCGCTCTCTTTGACCAGTTTCGGCGATGCCATGGCGCGCAGTAACCTGGCGTTCACCAAGGGCGCCCTGCGACGCGCGGGCGGATTCGAGCGGAAGTACCGGACCTTCGATGCCGATATGGACCTGTGCCGCAAGATCGAAGGGACCGGTGCGAAGCTCGGCTACAGTCCGGCTGCGATCGTGTGGCGCTTGCGCCCCGACACGCTGCGGACCTTCTTGAGCAGGCAGGGCAGCTACGGCCGGTTTGACGCAAAGCGGGGTCGGTGGGGTGTTGATCGATGCGACGCCCTTCCCCGGGTCGGCCGCGCCGCTGTGTTCGGTCGCTACCAGAGAGTGCTGCAGATGCTCCAGGTTCTGCCCCAATCTGCAGAATGGATCGTCCTATGGACGATTGCGGCGGTTCTGGCGAGATTCGTCGGACTGAGCCCCTTTGCTGCGCTGGCGATGCTGGCGGTCGGGCCGATGCTCGCGATTTTCGCGGCGTGGACCACGCCGCTGGAAGAACGCAGGGTTACTGCACGAGCGATGCTCGCATTGCGGGGGTTTGTGGGACCGCTGTGGCGGGGGCTGATGCGCGACTGGACGGTGGTGTACGGACACTTGCCTTCGCCCGAGATGGTGCGGGTGCGGCGTGCTCGAATGCGCCACCGCGCGGCGTTTCGCTAGCACTCCGGTTTCGAAAAACAGCGAGATCTACAGCAGCGCGCCGCGGAATGGTTCGTCGTGCGGCGGCGGAAATTGGAGCAGGTTAATCGCCCATTTGCGGGCTTGCCTGAGTGCATCTTCGGCGCGACGGAAGGTCCGCTCCCGGTGCATCACGCTCCACACGTAAACGTCGACCGAAGGCTCATCGCCGAGCGTGATGTCGATCATCCAGTCTTCGATCTGGGGGCCGCAGATCAAAAGCCGCACCAGCCGCCCGTGATCGAGCACGATGCCGCGAGACTCGCGCGGGAGCCGAAATTCGTCCTTGACGCGCTTGACCAGGTGCGGAGGGTAGTGTTCCTCGGTCATGGCGACGTATACCCACCCACCCGGTTGGGTATTGGCGGCGCGCGCGATGCGCAGGTTGTTGTCGGTCAGATCGTCCTTGGCGCGGTCCTGATCGTAGTCGCGAGCAACCTGGTAAAAGGCCATCGCGACCGGCAGTTTTGGCAATTCGCCCTCGGACTTGGCCTTTTTGGGTCGTTTAACGGTGGTTTCAACCCACCAGCGATTTTCAACATTCGGTTTGTTCGCCACCGCAGTTGTTCCAACCCGGAAAGCCGGTCCCCACAGTATCCTACGCCGAGCGGGCGCGGCGTGCTCGCTTGGTCGCGCGATTTTTTGCAAGCCCACGGGCCCGTTGCCGCCGCGGTCGCGCGGCGAGGTGGCCGCGTGCGGCGGGGCGCCGCGCACTGGCGATACCGCGGCGCGGGCGCGGAGCGGGTTTAAGCCGCGAGACCATCCGGCGCATGAACAGGTCGGCTTTCGATTCTGCATCAGTCCAGAACAGATAGTGGGCCATTTCGTGATAGATCATCTGGACCCACATCCGCTCGGTGTTGTAAACGCGGCCGCGCTTCCAATTTTCCGGATGTACCAGATGGATGCGGCCGTCGTGGTAGGTCTTGCCTGCGGTCTTGCCCCAATCGAGATATTCGAACCAGGAAATACGCGGCCGCCGCACATTGTAGAAGCGGCATAGGCGCGAAATAGCCCGATTGAACATCGGCTTGCGATGGGTGTGAAAGAAGCCGGATAGTTCGCGATCGATTACGCGCCGATGCGCAATCGGGGGCAAAATCATTCGCACGATGGGCCTCCAGCGCCAAGAGATGAAGTGCCCGATCATACGAAGCGCCCCTTAAGCCAGTCCAACCAAACCCGCCGAGATGTCCTAAGTATTCAATTTAACGGGAGTTTTGACCAGGAATCCGCAGAAAATCAGGATTGTGGCGAGGCCGGCCTACAGGATGGCATGTGCCTGCTTAAGCCGGCCTATTTCGTCCCAGGACAGGCCAACTTCCAGGGCAACCTCCTCGGTGTGCTGGCCTAACTCGGGAGCTACCCGATGCGGTTTCGGTTGGAAGGCGCCAAATTCTATCGGGCTATTCACCACGCGGGACCCCGGGACGGTCGGATGGTCCACCGCGCCGAATGCCCCGATTGCATGGGCCTGCGGGTCGTTCAGCACCTCGGCGTCGGTATTCACCGGCGCCCAGATGAGCTCATGACTATCGAAAACCGGCGTCCATTCCTCGCGCGCCCGGGTTGCGACCACCTGGTCAATCAGCGCGGTCATCGCAGCGCAGTTCTTCGCCCGCACCCCGGCGTGGGCGAACCGCGGATCCTCAACCCACTCGCGGTGTCCAAGCGCTTCGCAAAACGGCTTCCAGAATCGATCGGCCTGGACCATGACGAAGTAGATCCACTTGCCGTCCTTGCACCGATACGAGCTCCACAGCGGGTTGATGCGTTGGGTGCGGCCTTCGGATTCGGGAGCGCGCCCGGTCATCAGACCGATCGTGAGATCGGTCGCGTTCATCCACAGACCCATCGAGAACAGCGAGACCGTCACGTCGCACCCCCGACCGGTGCGTTGGCGAGCAAGCAGCGCCGCAGAGATCGCCCCGGCCAGACCGAGGCCGGCCGCATGATCGATCATGGCGGGGCGTTGTGCAGGAGGCGGGAATCCCGGCTCCTGGATGGTGGCCATCAATCCCGATCGCGCCCATGCGGCCGCGTAGTCGTAGGCAGGCCGAAGCCGGTCCGGGCCGCGATGCCCATAGCCGTTAAGCGATGCGTAAACCAGGCGCGGATTTCGCGCCGCGAGGGTCGCGAAGTCGAGTCTCATCCGCTCGAGCGCATCGAGCCGCAGGCTGGTGACGAAGACGTCGGCGCTATCGATGATGCGCAGCGCGAAGCCATGCCCTTCAGGTTTTCGCACATCAACCGCGACCGACCGCTTGTTGCGGTTGTCGAGTTCGTACGGAGGGCGCACGTGGAGCTCGGGATTGGAGGTCGTGCGGGTTATCATGCCGCGGATTGGATCGCCGCCGTTGGGGTCTTCGAGCTTGATCACGTCCGCCCCCCAGTCCCCCAGCACGGCTGCGGTTGCCGGCCCCGCAACCCACATCGCAAGTTCGACGACTTTGAAACCGGACAGTGGACCTTCCATCGGCAGGGTCTCCTCGCGACCCAACCTAGTCATTAATTCCCCGCCGGAGAAGTGCACCGGTTGTGGAGTCTTCTCGCAAAGCGGGAAGGCGCGCGCTGCGCCGGGGCGGTTGGGCCGCTACATCATCACGGAGATTTTTCCCGCCGCCGACGCCACACGTCGGAGCGCTCACAGTGCTACGGAAAGCGGTGCGGATGTTGGCGTGACTCGCTAGCGGGCGTGGCGGGCGTGAGGGAAGTGCCGCTTATGCCGGCGGCGAACTCGATTGACGGTGAGCCTCTGCACGCGGCTTGCCTCTTTCAGTCGCAGCCGCAGCGGCGCGATTCGCGTGCCCGGTACGGTCCCGGAAACCAGCGCCTGCAGACGCCCGCGAAGTGCATCGCAATCGATGCCGAGCGCGTCACAGACATTCTCGAACGACAAGGGGCACGCCGTGCGCCTGCTGAAGATCCACGCCCAGGCCTCGTCGAAGGCCGCGCGCTTGCGCAGGCTTCCGGCATGGTGAAAGTCCTGCACTATGTTGATCGCATCCGCCAGCACCGCGAGCATCAGGCGTTGCTCGCTCGAGAGCGAACGCGTCCCGACCAGCTCGAAGAACTGGCTGCGCAGAATTACATCGGGAAAGGGGCGGGAGTCACTGACCCTTGCGGTGGAGTGTTGCTGAAACATCGGTGAAAGTCCTGGCCGCAAATTGTTGGAAAGCGCTCGCGGTTTCATCCGCTCTTACCAGCAATCCTCCTAATTCGACGCGCCAATATCCCTAATCCTATCAAACCGAAATTTAGTGCGGCGCTTGGAACTTTGCAAACGAATTCCACGTCTGCTCGCACACCAGTGCGCGGTCGCAACGGCGACTGCATTGGCACGTAGGCCTGACCGCGAGACATCTGGTATCATTTATCACGGCGCGGCGGCCTTCCTGCCGCATGCGGTTTAGGCAAAACTTAAACACCGGAAGAGGGCGGTCTGGACGCCCAGGGAGCGCGACAATGGCTGATTTCTACGGCAAGGACACTTCCAAAAATCTCCGCAAGCTGCGCCAGATGGCGCCCGAGGCATTCAAGGGGTTTCTCGATTTCGACCAGGTGGTGTTCAAGGACGGCGCAATTCCCAGCAAGACCAAGGAGTTGATGGCGATCACCGCCGCGCATGTCACGCAGTGTCCCTGGTGTATCGAGGCGCACGTCTCCCGCGCCAAGGAAAAAGGATGCACCGATGAAGAGATCGCCGAGGCGGTGTGGGTGGCGGCGGCGATGCGCGCGGGAGCGGCTTTCAGCCACGGCGCGATCGCGATGGCGGTGACGGAAGAGCACAAACACTAGGGTCGAGCGATACTGGAACGCGCCCTGCGCGTCGGGCAGCATTATCAGAATGGAGTCAGCAACAGCGGGTCGCAGGACCCGCGCGGTCAGGATCGGCGGAGTAACCGTCGGCGGTGATGCGCCGGTAGTCGTGCAATCAATGTGCGCGACCCGGACCATCGATGTTGAGCAAACCGTCGCGCAAGCGCACCAGCTCGCCGACGCCGGCGCGGGCATCGTCCGCATTGCGTTGGACAGTGACAAGGAGATTCCGGCGCTCAAGGAAATCCGCGCCCAGACCAGAGGCATCACGCTTTCGGTCGATCTGCAGGAGAACTATCGAGTCGCGGACCGGGTCGCCCCCCACGTCGACAAGATTCGCTACAACCCCGGCCATCTGCACCACATCGAGAAGAAAAAAACCGTCGATCAGAAGGTGCAGTGGTTGGTGGAGGTGGCGCGCGATCACGATCTGGCGATCCGCATCGGGGTAAATTGCGGTTCGATCGCGCCCGCATTCCTCCAGAAATATCCCGGCGACCAGCTGAACGCGATCGTGGAATCGGCCGCCTACCACTGCGATCTGATGGACCGGCTCTCCTTCACGAGATTCGTGGTCTCGCTCAAGGATTCCGATCCGCAAAAAGTGGTGGAAGCCAATCGCCGCTTCGCCGAGCGTCGCCCCGACGTGCCGATTCACCTGGGCGTGACCGAAGCCGGACTGCCGCCCGACGGAATAATCAAGACCCGGCTTGCCTTCGAGAAGCTGCTCGCCCAGGGAATCGGCGAGACCATTCGGGTGTCGTTGACGCTGCCCAACGAGCGCAAGCACGAGGAAGTGATCGTCGGTCACAAGATCATCGACGACGTGCACGCGGGCAAGTTCATCTCGGTGCCGGAGTTTGGCAAAGGGCTCAACATCATCTCGTGCCCGTCGTGCTCGCGGGTTGAGAACGAGAAGTTCGTGGAGCTGGCACAACAGGTCAAAGAGCTGACCGAATACGCGACGAAACACAAGATCACCATCGCGGTGATGGGCTGCCGGGTGAACGGCCCCGGTGAGACCGACGACGCCGATCTGGGACTGTGGTGCGGTCCGACCACGGTCAATCTGAAAAAGAAAGATCGGAAGGTGGGCTTCTTCAGCTACGCCGAAGTGCTTCCCCGTCTACGCCTGGAACTCGACCGGCTGATTGCGGAACAGGCCACCAACCACTGAGCCAATCACGATTCGCTCCAGGCCAGCCCGCCAAGACTGCGACCCCGGAGGGGGTCCTGATTGCTCCGGCACCCGGTTGGCCGGGCGCCGGTTCAGCCAAGCAGTGCAATCTCACCGCGAGCGATTCTCGCCAAGGTGTCCGGGTACAGCGCATGTTCCACTTCAAGCACCCGCGCGGCGAGCGACTCGGCGGTGTCGCCGGGGAGGAGCGCGATTCGCCTCTGCGCGACGATCGGGCCCTGATCATATTCTTCGGTTACCAGGTGAATCGTCGCGCCCGATTCCTTTTCCCGCGCCGCGATTACCGCCTCGTGGACCCGCGCGCCATACATGCCGGGGCCTCCGAACTTCGGCAGCAGCGCGGGATGGATATTGAGCACCCGGCCCCGGTAGTGCGCGAGCGTGCGCCCGCCGAGCTTGCGCATGTAGCCGGCCAGCACGATCAGGTTGACCTCGTGCTCGCGCAAGGTTTGCAGAATTGCGGCGTCCAGGGCTTCCTCGGATGGGTGGGTATGCGAACTCAGATGGCGAGTCGCAATTCCGGCACGGCGCGCACGCTCGAATGCTTGCGCGCGGGAGTTGTTGCAAATCACCACGCACAGGTCGGCCGCGAGCCGGCCGCTGCGGCACGCATCAATGATGGCCTGCAGGTTGCTGCCGACGTGCGACGCGAGAAATCCCAGACGCAGCTTCATCGGTCCCTTCTTCGCGTAAGGCGGGCCGGGTTTGGACATCAGGCTGGTGGTGACGTCGCCGACCACTCCCGGCTCCAGGCCTCGCAGATTTCGTTTACGTCCGCGGTGTCGACAAGGAACTTCATCGGGTGGCTGCCTCCCGCTTGGGTGCCGGACGCAGGAGGTCGGCGCGCGCAAGGGTTACCCGAAACGGCGACTTCAGCGCAGCCATCATTTCCGAAATCGATTTGTTGAGTTTGGGGTGAATGAGCGTGGGCGCCAGTTCGCTCATCGGCGCCAGCACGAACAGGCGCTCCTGGAGTCGCGGGTGCGGAACGGTAACCACGCGGGTGTCGATGGTTTCCTTGTTGAAGAACAGAAGGTCGAGGTCGATGATGCGCGGGCGGTACTTGCCGCGGGTCGGCTTGCGGCCGCGCACCCGCTTGCGACCCATCACGCGCTCGACCCCGAGCAGCCGCCGCATCAAGAGGTCGGCGTTGATTTCGGTCTCGACCTCGATGACGCCATTCAGGAAGGCGCCCTTCAGATCGCCGACCGGTTCGGTCTCATAGATCGACGACTGACGCACCACCCGCGTCTGAGGTATCTGAGCGATACGTTGGATGGCCTCGCGATAATTGGCGGCCCGATCGCCTAGATTACTGCCTATTCCAATGAAAGCCCTATTGGGCATCCCCGCCGTTACAGCCGAAGCGCCTTAATTCGTGCCACTGCCTCGCTTAGTCGTTCGCTTGGCACCGTTAGTGAAAAGCGAACGAATCCCTCGCCACCCTTGCCGAATCCGGAGCCGGGGGTGATAACCACTCCCGCCTCCTTCAGCACGCGCTCGGTAAACGACACCGAACTGTAGCCTTTAGGCACTTCAGCCCAGATATAAAAGGTCGCGCGCGGGGCCGCACAGACCAGGCCGATAGCGCGCAACGCGCCGACCAGCAGATCGCGCCGCTCTTTATACACGGCGCAATATTCGGCCAGCTTGTCGCCATCGCCTCCTTCAAGCCCGGTAATGGCGGCCTCCTGCACTGCCTGGAACACTCCGGAATCGAAATTGGTTTTGACCTTGCCGAGTGCCCCAACCAACTGGGCGTTGCCCAGGACGAATCCTACCCGCCATCCGGTCATGGAGAAGGTCTTGGACAGCGAATGGAACTCAACCGCGCATTCGCGCGCGCCTTCGACTTCGAACACGCTTGGCGCGCGATAGCCGTCGTATGCAATCTCGGAATACGCGTTGTCGTGCGCGAGAATTACGTTGTTGCGCAGACAGAACTTCACCGCCTTTTCAAAAAACGAGCGATCGACGGTGGCTCCGGTGGGGTTGTTCGGATAGTTCAGCCACAGCAGCTTGGCGCGACGGGCGACTTCTTCGGGGATGCCATCGAGGTCGGGAAGGAAACCGCTCGCCTTTTTGAGGACCAGAAAGTACGGTTCACCGCCATTGAACACGCAGCCCGAGTAGTAGACCGGATACCCGGGGTCGGGAATCAGCACGATATCGCCGGGATCGACGACCGCGGTCGAAAAATTGGCGATGCCTTCCTTGGATCCGATAAGGGCGCAGACCTCCCGGGCCGGGTCGAACTCAGGGCCAAAGCGTCGGGCGTACCACTGGGCGGCGGTTCGCCTGAAGGTTTCCAGACCTTCGTAGTCGGGATAGCGATGGTTCTCGGGCTTGGTGGCGGCCCTTTTGAGGCTATCCACAATATGTTGGGGTGTAGGTAGGTCGGGATCCCCTATGCCAAGGCTGATAACATCAACCCCTTTGGCCTGAACCTCCTTTTTTAGCCGATCGAGCTCGGCAAACAGGTAGGGAGGCAGAAGGGTCAATCGAGTGGCGGTCTTGATCTGCACCTTAGGGGCCAAAACCTCAGACAGGACAGAATTGACAGGAAATTAACATACTTCGTCGGGCTCCGATACTTCCCCCCATCTATTTCCGCACAATCGGCCCGCAAAATACGCTGTCTCCCAGCTCAGGCAGCCTCCATCGAGTCGGCGAATGGTCTCTTTCAAGCGAGCGCGAGGGTGAAAACACTCCCTCGGTGCTCGCCGGGCCATTCGCAGACGCGGATGGACCATAGGCACGTACAACCCGGGCGGTCCCAGTTCGGGTCGAGAGATCATTTCGGAGGATCGGGTGCGAGAGGCTCGCGGCCCAGCCAGAGCTCAACCCTTCTCATTTGACAGCGATTTTTGTTTTAGACATTTTACGCAGTTGAGCATAACGGGGTTCGGTTCTGCCGCTCCCTGTGAAAACCCTGGCGCGTGTGCTGTTTGCCGGGCGCTCCGATTGGAACGCTCGGACCGATTGCGAGGTTTGTCCCTGAACTCCGCGTGCGGCCGCAGTTTGACCGCTGTATGCCGAGATGAACCGGACTCTCCTGCCCCTCGCGGCCCTCTTGCTGCTCAGCGGAGTCAGCGTCATCGCCGTTTCACAGCGGCCCTGGCTGCCGCGTAGCGACGTGGTCCAGCCCGTTCCTTTCAGTCATCGGGTCCACGCCGGCATAAACAAGATTCCCTGCGAGTACTGTCACGAATACGCGCGCCGATCCGACAACGCGGGGGTGCCTCCGATCGCGCGCTGCGTGGGATGCCACGGAAGTGGAACTACCGGCGGCATCGAGCCCGTCACCCGTGCCTGGAACGATCACCGCCAGCCGCCCTTCGAAATCCGCTGGAATCGCGTTTACACGCTGCCCGACTTCGTGAGGTTTACGCATCGCCCGCACATTCACGCGGGCGTCGCCTGTCAGCACTGCCATGGACCGGTGGAGACTATGGATCGAGTCGTGCCGGTCGTAGAAATCAACATGGGCTTTTGCGTGGAATGTCATACGCAGCGACAGGCGACCTTGGATTGCGTCGCCTGTCATCATTGAACGGGGGATTCGATGCTCGATGGTCTGTCCCGGCGATCTTTTATCAAACTGGCCGCCACCGCGGGCGCGGCCGCGGCGGTTCCCGGCTGCGAACCAGCGTCTCGCAAGCTCATCCCGTACGTAGTCCCCGATGAAAACGTAACTCCGGGCATGCCGACCTACTACGCGACGACCTGCGCGGAGTGCTCGGCCGGATGCAGCATCGTCGCGACCGTTCGCGAAGGACGGGTGACGAAGCTCGAAGGAAATCCGATCGATCCGATCGGCGGTGGCGCGATATGTGCTCGGGGCCAGGCGGCGCTGCAAGGGCTTTACAACCCCGACCGACTGGCCGCTCCGATGCTGCGCGGTAGCAGCGGCTCGCTGGTCCGGATTTCATGGGATGAAGCCGACCGCCAGCTGAGTGATCGTCTGCATCGCGCGCTGGTGGCAGGCAGGGAGCGGGTGGCCTTCCTTGGCGTCCCGCCTGGTCCCACCTTCGCGAAAATCGTCGCCGCGTTTCTGACGGCGTACGGCTCGAGCCGCGCCGTGTACTACGAGTCGCTGTCAACCGAGCCGCGGCGGGCGGCCGCCCAGGACCTGTTCGGCCGCCGTGATTTGCCGATCTACCGCATCGATCAGGCCGCAACGCTGCTCTCGTTCAACTGCGACTTCCTGGAAAACGGAGACTCCCCGGTCGAGCATGCGCGCCAGTTCGCGGCGTTCCGAGCCCCACGGCAGCATCGAAGCGGCCTCGATATGGGGCGCTCATTCTATGTGGGACCGCGGATGAGCATGACGGCGGGCAGATGCGACCAATGGGTACCCGCCGCGCCGGGGCAGGAGGCTCAAATCGCGTGGGCCATCCTGCACGTGCTCATCGCGCAGCGCTGGGTGTCGCAGAACTCCGGTGTCGATCTCAACGCGCTCACCACCATGGTTGCTCCCTACGATCCCGCAGCGGTGAGTCGGCGAACGCGAGTCCCTACCGGGGCCATCACCAGCATGGCGGAAGCCTTCAGCACGGCCGAAGGCGCGGTCGCCCTGGCAGGCGGCAGCGACCAGGCGCTCCACACCGCGGCCTACCTATTGAATGCGGTGACCGGAAACCTCGGGCGCACCATGGTGTTCCTGGAGGGAGCTCCACCCCGGAGTGCCACCGCGCCCGAGGACGTGGCGGCGGCGATGACTGCGATGCGCGACGGCAAGATCGATGTCCTGGTGGTCGCGAGGGCGAATCCGGCGTTCACGATGCCGCCCGCGTTGCGCGCGGCGGAATCGCTGCAGAAAGTTCCATTCGTGGTTTGGTGCGGCGAGGTTCCGGATGAGACCGCGATGATGGCCAGCCTGCTACTGCCGGCTCACCACCCGCTTGAAACCTGGCGCGACACGTGGCCGCGTGCGAACGTGCGTGGTCTGGGACAGCCGGTGATGCAGCCGGTGTTCACCTCGCGCGCGACCGGCGACATCCTGCTGGCGGCGGCACAAGCGGCGGGTGCGACCGCTCTTCCCGGCACTACCAGCGAGGAGGCGGTGAAGTCGGGCTGGCTCGCAATGGCTCCTCAAGGCGGCGCGTCCAGCCAGGACTTCTGGACCACGGCGCGGCGCCAGGGCGGAGTGTTCAGTGATGCGAGGCCGGCGGCCGTAAGATTGAATACCGCCGCGCTCCGCACGCCGGCTCTTCCGGCCCCGCCGGCGGAGCTCGCGCTGCTCACTTTCCCGCATATCTTTCTCAATGACGGCGACGGCGCCAACAAGCCGTGGCTGCAGGAGATTCCCGAACCCATCGCCCAGATCGTGTGGGACAACTGGGCTGAAATTCATAGTTCGACCGCGCAGAAACTCGGCATCGCGCAGGACCAGGTGGTGGAGCTTCGCACCGAGCACGGCGTCATTTCGGCGCCGGCGCTGCTCTCGAATCGGGTCCACCCGGGTGTGGTCGCGGTTCCCCTGGGCCAGGGACATCGATCCTACGGTCGCTACGCGAAATATCGGGGCTCCAATCCGTGGGAGGTTATCGAGCCGGGCTCGCTTTACATCGCGGTCAAGGCGAACCCGACCGCCGCCAGGCGCGAACTGGTCACGCCGCTCGGCAGTAGCGAGCTGATGGGGCGTTCGCTGGTCGAGGCCATGACCATCGAGGAGCTGGCGCGTGGCCGCGAAGTGGCCGAAGCACCGCTCGCACCCGAGCCGTACGAAATGTACCCGCCCTTCGAGTACCAGCGTCAATGGGGCATGACCATCGACGTCAATGCCTGCACCGGATGCAGCGCGTGCGTCGCGGCCTGCTACGCCGAGAACAATGTGCCTACCGTGGGCCGGGAGGAGGTGAGTCGCGGGCGAATCATGTCCTGGATTCGCATCGAGCGCTACTTTCCCACCCCCGGCGAGCCGGGGCCGAGCGTCTACCTGTCGCCGATGCTCTGCCAGCAGTGTAATCACGCGCCGTGTGAGCCGGTATGTCCGGTGTTCGCCTCCTACCACACGCGCGAGGGTCTCAACGGTCAGGTTTACAATCGCTGCGTCGGCACGCGCTATTGCGAGAACAACTGCCCTTACAAAGTACGGCGCTTCAACTACTTTCTTCCCGAGTGGCCCGAGCCGTTCAATTTACAGCTCAATCCCGATGTCACGGCGCGCGGCGTGGGCGTGATGGAGAAGTGCACCTTCTGCATCCAGCGCATTCAGCGCGCCGAAATCACCGCACGAATCGAGGAGCGCCCGCTCCGCGACGGTGAGATCGTCACCGCATGCGCGCAGGCCTGCCCCGCCAGGGCGATCACATTTGGCGACATGAAAGATGAGCAAAGCGCCATGATGCAGCGCCGGACGGCCGAGAATCGGCGGCGCGCCTATCGATCGCTGGTCGAGCTGAACACCCAACCCGCGATCGTGTATCTGCGCGATCTGTATCGCGAGAAAGGAAAAGCGTAAGTGGCTGCCGCGGTCCAGGAACCTGTCGCGCCGACCTTTCGCGATATCGATCGCAGTGTGCTCCGCGTCATGGAGCTGCCGGGGCTCGCCTACTGGATCTGGGTCGGATTCTGCTTCGTGCTGGTCGGTATCGGCGCGGCAATGTGGACGCGGCAGATCTATGAAGGCCTGGGGGTGACCGGTCTTAGGCAGCCGGTCATGTGGGCGGTGTACATCACCAACTTTGTGTTCTGGGTGGGAATTGCGCATTCCGGCACCTTGATCTCGGCGATTCTTTTTCTGTTCCGCACGCGATGGCGCACCGCGGTCTATCGCGCCGCGGAGACCATGACGCTGTTCGCGGTTGCCACGGCCGGACTGTTCCCGATGATCCATCTGGGGCGGGTCTGGAACCTGTACTGGCTTTTGCCGTATCCGAACGAGCGCTACTTGCAGCCGAATTTTCGCTCGCCGCTGGTGTGGGATGCCTTCGCGGTTTCGACCTACCTGACCATCAGCGCCTTGTTCCTGTTCATGGGGTTGATCCCCGACGTTGCCAACGCGCGCGAGCACGCGACCGGGTGGCGCAGAACCTTCTACGGAATCCTGGCGCTGGGATGGCACGGGACCGACGAGCAGTGGCGGCATTTCTCGATGGCGTATCTGCTGCTGGCAGGACTTGCCACCCCGCTGGTCCTGTCGGTGCATAGCGTGGTGTCGTGGGATTTTGCCATGGCACAGCTCCCCGGATGGCACAGCACGATCTTTGCTCCGTACTTCGTTGCGGGAGCGATTTTTTCCGGAGTCGCGATGGTTATCACCCTGCTGGTCCCGATGCGCCGGTGGCTGCATATCGAGGACCTGCTTACCCCGTGGCATTTCGACAACCTGGCCAAGGTGGTGCTGCTCACCTCGCTGGTGGTGACCTATTCGTACTCGGTCGAAACCTTCATGGCCTGGTACAGCGGCGACAAGATCGAACAGATGACTTTTTATATGCGCTACTTCGGCCCCTGGGGATGGCTGTTCTGGGTGATGGTGCTGTGCAACTGCCTGATCCCGCTCCTGCTCTTTTCGCCGCGCATCCGGGTGAACCTGACCGCGCTTTGGATCATCTCGTTGTTCGTCAATGTCGGCATGTGGACCGAGCGTTTCGTGATTATCGCGGGTTCGCTGGCGACCAATTTCAACCCCTCGCAATGGGCGTTTTTCCGCCCCTCGATCACCGAGATCATGATCACGGTGGGTAGTTTCGGCTGGTTTCTGGGGTTGTTCTCGCTGTTTGCCCGTTTCCTCCCGATCGTGTCGATGACCGAGCTCAAGGAGGGGATCGTGTGGCTGCGCAAGGCGCTTCGAAAGGATTACTCGCGCGCGGCATGAGCGGACCGGTGGAAATAGTTGGTTCTTTCGCAGACGAGTCCGGATGCGCGGGCTGTATCGAGAAGCTGCGCTCGGCCAAGCCGATCGCGGTGCAGGTGTTTTCGCCGATCCCGAGCCACCATATCGAGCACGCCATCGGCAAACGCAAGAGTCCGGTGCGCGCCTTCGTGCTGACCGGCGGGATTCTCGGCGTGATCAGCGCGTTGGCGCTGACCATCGGCACATCCTGGGAGTGGAACGTGGTGGTGGGCGGCAAACCGATAGTGTCGTGGCCGCCGTTCATCGTCATTATGTTCGAACTGATGGTGCTGTTTGGCGGCATCTCGGCGGTGTTGAGTTTTCTGTTCAACGCCCGGGTTCCCGCCTTCCAAATCGACGCGAGGTATTCGTCACGCTTCAGCGAGGACCGCTTCGGCATCGTGGTGCGCTGCGAGGAGGGCGACGGCGCGCGATTTGAAACCATTCTCAAGGACGCGGGCGCAGAGGAAGTCGGGCGCGAGGCGGCCTAGGCCGCGCGCAGGGAAATGAGCGCTGAGCCGCAAACCGTTGGTACGGCGATCGAGGAGCGAAGCGGCACCGCTGCGCCGGTGGCCAGCTCTGCCTTCAAGTTTCTGCTTGGGGTGCTGGTGCTGCTGGGAATCCTTGGATTCCTGGCGGGATTGGAGAGTGGGCAGGCTGATCACGCCTGGCAGGCATACCTGGTGAATCTGCTGGTGTGGCTCGGAATCGCCCAGGGCGGAATGGTCCTGTCGGCGGCTTTTTATCTTACCCAGGGGAGATGGGCGGGAACCACCCAGTATCGATTGGCGGAAGCGTTCGTAGGATTCATTCCGCTCGGCTTCGTGCTGTTCTGGTTTCTTTACCTCGGCCGCGCACGGATTTTTCCGTGGGTGCTACATCCGATTGCGCAGAAGGCGGCCTGGCTCAATACTCCGTTTCTGTTCGCGCGTGACGGATTGGGGCTCGCGCTCATGACCGTGCTCAGCCTGGTGCTGGTCAGGCTCTCGCGCGGCCCCCAGGCGGCCGCCTGGCAGCGCAACGCCGCCGATATCGAGCTGCCGCCGCCCGCGATCCGCAGAACCGCGGTCGCCCTCGCAATTCTTTTCGCGGTGGTCTACTCGCTGATTGCGTTTGACCTGGTGATGTCGCTTGCTCCGCAATGGCACAGCACGCTGTTCGGCTGGTACTTCTTCGGCGGTGCGTTCTGGAGTGCCATAGTCGCCAGCGCGCTGAGTGCAGTCGTGTTGCGCGGACGTCTGGGCGCGCATAACGCATTCCGCAATCCCACCGTGCTCCACGATCTGGGCAAGCTCGTCTTCGCCTTCTCGATTTTCTGGGTCTACCTGGTGTTCGCCCAATATATCGTGATCTGGTACGGCAATATTCCGGTCGAGACCTTCTTCATCGTGCACCGCGTTTACCATATGCCGTGGGAGGCGATTTCCTACGCGGTGGTAATCCTGATGTGGGTCGCTCCGTTCCTCGTGTTGCTGGGCGTGCGCCCCAAGAAGTCGCCCGCGATTTTGGGGACCATCGCCTGCGGAGGGCTGGTGGGCGTGTGGCTCGAACGATATCTGCTGGTGGTGCCCTCGCTCTCGCCACGTGCGATTCCGTTCGGATGGGTCGAGTTGCTGGTCACGCTGGGATTTTTCGGCGCCTTTGTGTTGTGCTCGTTGCCGGGCCTGGAGCTGACTGCGGCGGCTGCGCTGGCCGAACCCTGGGAGGAGCACCAATGAGCCGGAGCGCTCTCCTGGTTGGTGCGGCAGCTCTGGGAGCCGCCGCGGCCTGCTGGGGCTGCGCCACCGGGCGCAAGCTCCCGATGACCACGCTCGCGCCCAAATCCGATCTCGCCGAGTGGATTTATCATCTCTTTATCCAGGTCACGCTGTGGGACGCTCTCATTCTGGTAATCGTGGTGACGGCCTTCATCCTGGCGGTGTTCTTCTTCTCGACTCGGGTCGGTGAAGCGGCGGCGCCCTCATCGGCCGCCTCGGATTTGGGGCTGGAAGTCGCGTGGACCGTCGGTCCGGCGCTAATCCTGCTGATGATCTCGATTCCCACGGTGCGAACCATCTTCCGCTCGCAGCCGCGGGTCGCGCCGGCGGGTTCGCTGGAAATCAGGGTGACCGCGCATCAGTGGTGGTGGGAATTCAACTACCAGGATTCCGGGCTGGAGACCGCCGACGAATTGCACATTCCCACCGGCCGGCCGATCCGCCTGCAGCTGCTTTCCAACGACGTGATTCACAGCTTCTGGGTGCCGCAGCTCGGCGGCAAGCGCGATGTGGTTCCCGGACAGATGAACCACCTCACCTTCGAGGCCTTCGTGCCCGGTACCTATCTGGGGCAATGCGCCGAGTTCTGCGGTCTGTCGCACGCGAACATGAGGTTTCGCGTGATGGTCGACACGCCGGACCAATTCGCCGCGTGGGAAAGATCCGAGCAGGCTGCGCCGGCGACTGCAAGCCAGAACGTCTCGGCAGCGGTCCTCGCCGGAGCGAGAATTTTTGCCAACAGTCCGTGCACCACCTGCCATCGTATCGACGGTGTCTCGAAGGGATACATCGGACCCGACCTGTCGCACTTTGGGACCCGCACGACCCTGGCTGCGGGAGTCCTGTCCAACACCCCGGCGAACGTGGCGAAGTGGATTACGGATCCGGAGGCCATCAAACCCGGAGCGCAAATGCCCAGGCTCGGCCTTGCCGGGGAGCAATTGAGCGATCTGGTCGCTTATCTGGAGAGTCTGAAGTAGCGGAGTCTGCCAATGGCTGCCCAGCCCAAACCCTTACCGCCGGAACCGCTGAACTATCTGGAGGGCGGGGGTCTGCTCGAATGGCTCACGACCGTCGACCATAAACGGGTCGCGGTCCTGTATTGCGCGGCTGCGCTGGTCTGGATGGCGCTGGGCGGAATTGAGGCGATGCTGATTCGGGCGCAGCTTTGGGCGCCCGACAATCATCTGCTCTCGGCGGCGGTTTACAACGAGATCTTCACGATGCACGGCACCACCATGATCTTCCTGGTCGTGATGCCGCTGGAGATCGGCTTTTTCGCGAATTTTCTGATCCCGCTTCAGATCGGTGCGCGCGATGTCGCGTTTCCGCGCATCAATGCGCTGTCGTTCTGGATTTTCATGGTGGGTGCGCTGTTCCTTCATCTGGGATGGCTGTGGGGCGGCGGCCTGCCCGATGCGGGTTGGTTCGGCTACGCGAATCTCACCGACCGGTTCTACTCGCCGGGACTGAACCTGGACTTCTGGGTAGTCGGATTGCTCATTCTCGGCGTCTCGACGGTGCTGAGCGGACTCAACTTCTTCGTGACTATCGTCACCATGCGTGCCCGCGGAATGAGCTACATGCGAATGCCCATGTTTGTCTGGGCCATGCTGGTAACGGTCGTGCTGATCCTGATCGCTTTTCCACCGCTGACCGTTGGCCTCATCTTTCTCAGCCTCGACCGATTCTTCGGAACGCATTTCTACCAGGCCCTGTACGGTGCCACTCCGATTCTCTGGCAGCACCTGTTCTGGCTGTTCGGCCATCCCGAGGTTTACATCATGGCGCTGCCGGCTTTCGGAATGATTTCCGAAATCGTCCCGGTGTTCGCGCGCAAGCCGCTGTTTGGCTATCCCATGATGGCCTACTCGCTGGTGCTGATCGCGTTCCTTTCGTACGGGGTGTGGGGCCATCACATGTTTGCGACCGGAATGGGTCCGGTGGCGGACAGTGCGTTTGCAATCACCTCGATGCTGATCGCGATTCCAACCGGCATCAAGATTTTCAGCTGGATCGCTACCGTGTGGGGCGGCTCACTGCGGATGACGGCCGCATTCTACTTTGCGTTGGCGATGATCATCGAGTTCACCCTGGGCGGTCTCTCGGGAATCATGCACGCCTCGTCGCCCATAGATTTGCAGCAGACCGATTCCTATTTCGTGGTCGCCCATTTTCACTACGTGTTGTTCGGCGGGGCGATGTTCGCGATCCTGGCCGCTTTCTACTACTGGTGGCCGAAGGTGACCGGTCGCATGATGAGCGAGCGACTGGGCAAGCTCCAGTTCTGGCTCACCGTAATCGGTTTCAACGGCACCTTCTTCCCGATGCACTTCCTCGGAATGTGGGGCATGCCGCGCCGGATTTACACCTACTCTGCGGGTCTCGGCTGGACTCGCCTAAATCAGTTCGAAACCGTGAGCGCCTTCATTCTCGGCATCGCCTTCCTCGTCATGTACACCAACATCTTGCGCT
>JAFAHS010000068.1 GCA_019237115.1 Deltaproteobacteria bacterium | reverse complement strand
CCTGATGCCTTCGCTCGGCGCCGATATGGAATTCGGCACGGTGCTGGAATGGCTGGTGAAACCTGGCGATGCCGTGAAGCGCGGCGACATCGTGGCGGTGGTGGATACCGAGAAGGCCACCATCGAAGTGGAAATCTTTGAGACCGGCGTCGTCCAGAAGATCCTGGTTTCAGAAGGCGAGAAGGTTCCGGTGGGAACCTTGCTTGCGGTGCTCACCACCAACGGCGAGGCCGCCGCGCCAACCGAGACTCAGCCGAAAGCCGTCACAGCCCCGCAGCCCAAGCCCGCCCCACCCGCTCCATCAGCACCCGCGTCGGTAGCACCTCGCCTGGCTACCAGGCCGACTCCGGCGCCGGCCGCGTCGCATCGCCTGCATATCTCTCCGCTCGCGATGCGAGTTGCCTTGGACCTCAAGGTCGATATCGCCACCCTCACGGGCACCGGTCCCGGCGGCGCCATCACCAAAGCTGACGTCGAGCGCGCTGCGAAGGCTGCGCACGCGCCCGCTCCTGCAACTTCGACTGAGCCGGCGGCCCCAGATCTAGTAGTCACGGCGAAGCCTGCGCGCGCGCCAATCGATCATCGCGCGGCAATGCGCAAAGTGATTGCCGCTGCGATGGCGCGTTCCAAGCGCGAAATCCCTCACTACTACCTCGGCACGCAGATCGACATGGGCAGGGCACTGGCGTGGCTGCAGGCCGAAAATCTGAAGCGTCCGGTGACGGAACGCTTGCTCTATTCGGTGCTGTTGCTCAAGGCGGTCGCACTTGCGATTCACGAAGTGCCCGAGATGAACGGTCTGTGGGTCGATGGCGCATTCAGGCGCAGCGACGCCGCTCATGTTGGCGTTGCGATCTCGATACGCGGGGGCGGCCTGATCGCACCTGCGATTCACAACGTCGAGAAGAAAAGCCTCGCCGAGATTATGGTGAACCTGCGTGATCTGGTACAGCGCGCGCGGGCCGGAGTCCTTCGCAGTTCTGAGATTGCTGATGCCACCATCACCGTCACCAACCTCGGAGAGCAGGGCGTCGAGACCGTGTTTGGAGTTATCTATCCTCCGCAAGTTGCGCTGGTAGGATTCGGCAAAATCGTGGAACGTCCATGGGCGAGCGGGGGAATGATTGGCGCACGGCCGGTGGTGAGCGCGAGCTTGTCGGGCGATCATCGGGCGAGCGATGGCCATCGGGGCGGTCTGTTCCTCACCGCGATCGAGCGCTTGCTGCAGGAGCCTTTAAAGCTATGAGTGACGATGAGATCAGAGCGCTCTATCTCCGCGAGCTGCATAAGATCGCGCCCGAAGTTGACTTGAACGAAATCGATCCCGCGATCGATTTGCGAGAGCAAATCGATCTCGATTCGATGGACATATTGAATCTGGCGGTTGCGATTCACGAAGCCACCGGCATCGACATTCCCGAGGCCGACTACCCTCAAATGACCACCATCAACGGATGTATCGCCTATCTCGGCTCGCCTGGCCACTGAAATCCCGAGGTAGGGTCACCCAGCATCAGCGATTCGCGAGCAGGCCGCTGGTCTGGGTTCCTCTCAGTCCAGCGGATTTGACAAATGGTGCAGGACTCGCCCTGCGCTCACCATGCCGAAGGCACCGGGCTTTCCTGCGCTCGATACTGCGACCGGGCTGTCGGCAGAGAAGGTGAACCCGGGTTCCTCAATCAGTCAGGGGTAGGGATAGCCACCAGGTACACCGCCCCGTTAGGCATGCGATAGGCATGGGTATAGGGCGGAAACCCGCGCACGTGTTCGATTAGCTCAGGTTCACCTTCCACTTCATCCAGCAGTTCTTCCCAGTCTTCAGGTTCGGTTTCGTCCCTCAGGCAATAACCATCGTTCTCCCGATGAGCCATGACGCATTGGATCACTGCTGAGTCTCCTTATAAGGCAGGTATTTTCCTTAGGAGCAAACCATGAGCCATCACCACCGAGCCGATTTTCAGTTCCCTAACCCGCCCAAAGTGGCTCTGTAAGGCTCAAATCACCTGAATCCGTTCGCGCCACGAATACGCCAATTTGGCCGGTGATCTGGCAGCTGGGTTCGTGTGGTTGAAGGCCGAAGATGTCGTCGATGCGATTATAGCCTTCGCGCAAGAATCATATCGGTCTTGCCGGCTGCGAGACGCGTGCGTTCCGAAGCTGCTCAAATCCCTCGTAGACAAAGATGGGATCGTCGAGGTCAATGGCCGGCAGAGTGTCTTTTTCGCGCCAATAGTCCTGGGTGTGTTGCCATTCCGGCTTGGTGCCACGTTGGGGCAGCAGCTGCATGGCACGCATGAGATAACCTGGATTGAAATTCTCCGGATCAATCCAGGGTAACAATGGCATGTCTTTGTCCTCCGGTCTGAGCGCCGGCGTGACTTTCTTCGCCCCGATTAGTTTCATGTGATTCAGCAGGCGGCACACGAAATCGGCAATCAGATCGACCCTCAGCGTCCAGCTCGCCCGGAAGTATCCGAACACCCAAACCAGATTGGGCACGCCCGTGAACATCATGCCGCGATAGGTAACCGTGTCCGAAAAGACCAGCGGCCTGCCATCGATCACGAAGGCGATATCTCCAAGCACGTTCAAATTGAAGCCGGTGGCCGTGACGATGATGTCGGCCTCCAGCAGCTTGCCCGACTTCAGGAGAATTCCCGTCTCCGTGAAGCGGTCTATCTCGTCCGTGACGACTGATGCCTTGCCGGCGGCAATTCCCTTGAACAAGTCGCCGTCGGGGACGAAGGCTATCCGCTGCTGCCATGGCCGGTAGCGCGGAGTGAAGTTCTTCTCGACTTCGTCGGGGCTGAGATAGGCGCGCACTCCCGCGAGCAACTCCTGCTTCACGACCTCCGATTCGGTGAATGAACGGCGGGTGAAGACGGCTTGATCGTGCAGGATCTTGCGGCGCACGATTTCATGGATCCAGGCTTCGTCGATCTGTAAATCGCGCAATGTGTTAGCGAGCTCGTTCTCGTTGAGCGCGGGAATGAAATAGGTCGGCGAACGCTGCAGCACCGTGATGTGGCGGGTATCGGGAGCCATCGCCGGAACGATGGTCGCCGCCGTAGCGCCCGAGCCGATGACGATTACATTCTTGTCCTTGTAATCAAGGTCTTCCGGCCACGTCTGCGGATGTACGATTCGGCCCTTGAACTTGTCCATTCCCGGCCACTCAGGCGTATAGCCCTGCGAGTGCCGGTAGTATCCCTGGCACATCCACAGGAAATTTGCCGAGAAGCGCACCGTCTTCCCGGTGTCCGTCTGAACTGCCTCGATGGTCCAGAGATTGTCACTACTCGACCATTGCGCCGAATTGATCTTGTGCCGATAACGGATGTGCCGGCCAAGGTCGTTCTCGTCGATGACTTCGCCAAGGTAAGCGAGGATTTCTGCCGCGGTGGCGATCGGCGCTCCGATCCACGGTTTGAAACGATAGCCGAACGTATACAGATCGCTATCGGACCGGATACCCGGATAACGATGAGTTCGCCACGTGCCCCCGAAGCCTTCCTGAGTTTCGAGGATCACGAAGGTCGTGCCTGGACACTGGTTGGTCAGGTGATACGCGCCTCCAACTCCCGATATCCCGGCCCCGACAATAATGACATCGAAATGCTCGGTTTTGCCGATTACGCCGGTCCCAAGCGTCGCTACACGTGGTGGAGAAATCGCGTCATTGATCTGCGTGCCCATAGGGTTAACAACCTCTCGCTCCTCGCCCGCTCGGCGAATTCTGCAAAGTTGGATGAGCTGCCCTTGGTCTTTTCTATCATAGCCTTTGGCTTGTAAGTCGAAGGGCGGACCGGAACAGGTCTATGGAGACCTCGCCCAGCCTCACTGAAAACCTCAAAGCGCAAGATCCGCGATCACCCCGGTTGTGAGGTCGGGGCGTCCCGATCGGAGATGCGCTTTTCCGCTGGCTCGCCCTCCAGACGAGGATGCAGGGCGCGTCGGCGCAGGTAAAAAAACCCGAGCATCGCGGCCGCCGACAGCAGGTTGCCCGCGACAATCGTGCCCCATCCAAGTTGATTGAGTAACGCGTCACTCAGCACCGAAGCGAACCCGACGAAGAATCCCTGAAATAGGCAGAACACCAGGAGGAAGCTGAGCCACAGCAGAGGTTCGTCGAGCGAGGCAGCGAGGCTTGCCACCACCACTCCAAAGGCTACGAAAACCGCAAAGTGCAGGACGGTGTAACTCATCACCAAGGGGCTTCGGGCGGCGACTGTCGCCGGATTACGTGCGCCTTCGAGGATAGCGCCTCCTAGTATCGCGGGCGTGCGGAACGGATTTGCACCGGAGCCGAGATCATAGAAAAGGAACCATAGCACTACTACGGTGCCCCCGATGGTTCCGGCCGCCGCCCCTTCCGCGAGCACACTGACCCATGGACCAACCAGATGCTCTCCAAGTTGTGGATGTCGAGCGAAGAAAAACGCGACCATCACCGCGGTAGCGAGCAGGTTCCCGACCAGAACGCTCCACCATGAGAGCACGCTCTGGAGCTGCGGGCCGAGGAGTATCACCAGGGCGACGAAGAGCCCCTCGAACGCGGTCAGCAAAACCAACAGAGCCGGCAGCAAGGAGCGATGACGCTCGACTGCCTCAAGGAGGATCGCGCTTCCAACTCCGAAGCACGCAAAAGCGAACACGTGAACGATAGTGTACTCGACCACCAGCGGCAAAATCGATGTTCCGGCCCTGGCATGGAACAAGACCGTGGCGAGCAGTGCTGGCGTCTGAAAAAGCGTGCCGCGTGAAAAGTCGAACAAAAGAAACCAAACCGCGACCGTCGCTGCACCCAGGAGCCCCGCCAGGGCTCCATCTCGGAGAATCCGGATTCTTGAGTTCATGACCCCAGCCTCGCAGGGATTACACACTTGCGCGGTAAACGCGGGCCTCAGTCAGTCAACTCTTATGCCAATCGCGAGATCGGCTAACTAAGCTCTTTTCCGGCGTTTCGCCGGTAATTACCCGGCATCCGCTTGTCTCGCTTTGATACAGTTGAAAGCAGTGTGTCGCGATTCGGGACATAGCCCACGCAGATCTCGAAGTTTTTCAACCAAATCGCGGGCAACTTTTCTGGCACGGCAGCTGCTTTTGCGGCGAAATCCCGCAGGGGTATTCGCGACGTGTTTGGCGGTCTTCTTCCCGAAAACGTTTCTTCGTTCGGCGGTGACATAGATTCGGTCTTCCGACTGATCCTGTACGTGGTCGGATTCTTCTTCATCGTCGCCGAGATTCTCTTAGTTTACTTCGCGGTACACTATCGACGCAGTCGCTCCAGACACGCGGTCTATAGCCGCGGCGAAAAAGCTCGCGAAGCCGCCTGGGTCCTCGTACCCGCCGCCATAGTCCTGATGTTCGACCTGGGCATCGACGCAGCCGGACATCGCGCGTGGGCGCTGGTCAAGCAGAATCCGCCGCGAGGTGAGGTCGAGGTTTTGGTCACGGCCAAGCAATTCAATTGGAACTTCACCTATCCCGATAAGAGCGGAAAGCTGGACAGCTCTAACAGCGTGACGCTCGAAAACGAGCTTCATGTTCCGGCTGGCAAGGTCGTTCGAATCGTTCTGACTTCCGAGGACGTTATCCACAGTTTTTGGGTACCCAACTTCCGGCTTAAGCAGGACGTCGTCCCGGGTCGCAAAATCGTCGCCTGGTTCAAGGTAGCCAGGCCCGGAACTTATGAAATCGCCTGCTCAGAACTGTGCGGCTTTGGTCATTATTCAATGCGGGGCGAGGTCATCGTCCATACCGAAGCTGAGTATGCGCGCTGGCGGGCGGAAAAGTCCGTGGGCGGTGGCGCCACTAGGTAAGCAGGGAGAGAAACACCGGCAATGTCGACTGCCGTCGCGGCTCCTGCCGCAAATCTCGCGCCTGCGCACGAACATGAACACGGATTCGTGCGCCGTTATATTTTCTCGGTCGATCACAAGGTGATCGCCAAACAATACCTGACGCTCTCCGCGCTGATGGCGCTCATCGGTGGAGCGTCCAGCTATCTGATTCGCTGGCAGCTGGCTTGGCCGGAAACCTCGATCCCCGGATGGGGGCCTATCGGACCAGACAACTATAACGCGCTCATCACCATGCACGGGACGATCATGGTGTTCTTCGTGGCG
This sequence comes from Deltaproteobacteria bacterium, assembly GCA_019237115.1. Lineage (GTDB taxonomy): Bacteria > Desulfobacterota > Binatia > Binatales > Binataceae > JAFAHS01. The sequence goes on along the minus strand of JAFAHS010000068.1, from coordinate 95,122 downwards.
ATGCCGCTCTTGCTGGGCGGTTTCGGCAACTACTTGATCCCGCTCATGGTCGGCGCTGACGACATGGCGTTCCCGCGCTTAAACGCTTTGTCATTCTGGACGCTGTTCACGGCGTCCGCCGTGCTGATTGCCTCATTCTTCGTACCCAACGGTCCGGCAGCCTCCGGCTGGACCGGCTACGTGCCGCTCTCGGACAAGGCGGTCTATACCGGAGTGACCTGGGGCCAGAATCTGTGGATCATCGCGCTGGCACTTGAATTTGCTTCGTTCCTCATGGGCGGAGTCAATTTCCTCGTTACTGGTCTCAATCTGCGGGCGCGGGGAATGACCCTGATGCGGCTGCCACTGCTGGTCTGGCTGGAGCTGACCGCCGCCGTGGTTTTCTTGCTCTCGGTAGGACCGTTGGTGGCGGGTGCGATCATGCTCCTGCTCGACCGCACGATGGGCACCGGTTTCTATCAGCCTGACCGGGGGGGCGATCCCCTGCTCTGGGAGCACCTGTTCTGGTTCTTTGGCCATCCCGAAGTCTACGTGGTTGCATTGCCCGGCTTCGGGAGCATGCTGGAGGTGATTCCGGTTTTCGCGCGTAAGCCGATCTTCGGATACCGCATGATAGTCTACTCGACGATTGGTGCCGGTCTCCTCAGTTTCATCGTCTGGGCGCATCACATGTTCGTTTCGGGAATGGATCCACGTCTGGCGAGCCCGTTTAGCGTCACCACGATCATGATCTCGGTGCCCTTCGCGATAATTCTGTTCGCAATGATCGCGACCCTTTGGGGTGGCTCGATTCAACTGGCATCGCCGATGCTCTTTGCATTAGGTGGTGTCGCGACCTTTCTCATCGGCGGTGTGACCGGAATTTTTCTTGGCTCGGCGGCGGTCGATATTGTGATGCACGGCACTTATTTCGTCGTCGCCCACTTTCACTACACGCTCTTTCCGGTGGTGTTCTTCGGCGGTTTCGCGGGAGTCTACTTCTGGTTCCCCAAGATGTTCGGCCGCATGCTGAATGAAGCTCTCGCGCAGGTGCATTTTTGGGTTACCTTTGTCTCCTTCAACGCGGTGTTCATTCCACTTTTCCTGGTGGGACTCGGCGGGAGCCCGCGGCGCATCTATGAGCTCTCGTCCTACGAAACGCTGAAGCATTTGCAGCCACTGCATGTCATCGCGACCCTTGCAGCTATCGTGCTTCTGATCGGGCAGTTGCCCTTCATCTTCAACCTCATTTATTCACTCGTGCGAGGTCCGCGATGCGGACGAAATCCGTGGCACGCCAACACCCTGGAATGGACGGTCGATTCCCCGCCACAGCACCCGAATTTTTCGGTACCACCCAGAGTGTATCGCGACCCCTATGAATACAGCGTGCCTGGTGCAGTTCGCGATTTTATTCCCCAGGACCTCGCACCCGAAGAAGCATTTGCTACCCGAAGGGTCGCGGAATGAAATCACTGCAAATCCGTGGCAATGAAATAGGGATCGATGATGGGTGCCGGCGTTAAATCAATCCTCGAGCCCGGCGAATTCGACGACGCGATTCGCCAAATCCCTCCCGGAAAGATCGGGGTTTGGTGGTTTCTGGCCTCCGAAATCATGGTTTTCGGTGGGCTCATAACTGCATTCATCCTGTTCTCGTTCGCTTCCCGGGGTGCGTTTGCCGCCGCCGCCGAGCACGTCCAGTGGCGCCTCGGCGCCACCAACACCCTGGTGCTCGTGACGTCGAGCCTCACCATGATCCTGGCGCTCGGTTATGCACGAGCACGTAATCTGGCCCGGACCCGCCTGTGTCTGTTCATCACGGTGACACTGGGGATGACCTTCCTCATCATCAAGGCCGTCGAGTACGCTACCGAGATTAAAGAAGGCTTCGTCCCAGGAACCAGCCTGTTCTGGTCGTTCTACTTTGGTATGACCGGTCTTCATGGACTGCACCTGATGGCCGGCATCATCGTGAATTGTATTCTCCTGGTTGCTGCGCTTCGCAGAGCGCCGTGGGCCTTCCTTGAGCGTCGGCTCGAGCTGGCCGGACTCTATTGGCATTTTGTCGATGTCGTTTGGATCTTCCTGTTCCCGCTGTTGTATTTGACGTGAGGCGCGATTGATGGTGACCGGCATAGACGAAGCTGCACGAAGCCAAAATTCACTCTACGTTTTTGTGTGGATCTGGCTGGTCGCCTTGCTCGCGGTGGGACTAACCCTGTTCGGTTTGCCGATTCCGCGGGTTGTAGCCGTCGCGCTGATCTTTGCCGTAGCGGCAATCAAAGCCGTACTTGTGCTCCGCAACTACATGCATCTAAAGCACGAGCATTTCCTCATCTACTTGATCGTACTCGTGCCGCTGTTGTTTTTTATAGGTCTGGCCCTGGCGCTCGTTCCGGACCTCGTGTTCCGACACGCGATGTAGCGATGCTGACCCCGTCGATTCGGCTTTACCTCCTTTCGATCGTGCTTCTCTCGATTCCGTTCGGACCGGACTTAGCTATGGCTTGCTCAAACTGTTTTGCGGCTTCCGGTGTCAACGGTCTCCGTGCGTATCTCCTAAGTACGGCCATTCTGACCTCGATGCCCTTCATCCTGATCGGTGCGATCATCTTCTATTGCTACAAATCGAGGCCAAGAGTCTCGAGCGAGGTACGGCCGACGCAGATGGCAGGTCATGATCGGCCAGGCGATTGAGCTTCGCGCCGGGCAAGCGATCCATGGGCATCGAGCTTGGCCCACGCCACCAGTTCGTCGCAGAAGCACTTCAAAGTTGCTGGGCGAAATCGGCACTCAGGCGCCCGCCGAACTGTTGATCGCAAATCGTTCCGAGCTTCGGTGTTCGCTGGTTAAACATGCGACCGACTTTAAAGCACACCTGTCGATCTCGCGTTCTCCGTCCTCCACTGCGCGGACCAGACCCTTCGGCGGTCGTGTGGCGCCAGATTAGGTTTTCAGTAAAGACGCCTAACGCGGCGCTTCCCCCTGGCGTGGACGCCCCGGGGTGCGTCCGCTTGAGGACCTGAGCGCAGCATGGTGTCATTTTGAAATGCCCGATAACGTAGTCGAACCAATAGCAGCCCCTGAGCCCCCCGACGCCGCGAAAGCGCGCGCTCTGTACGACTACATCTACGGGAACTTCACGCGAAACCCGCTCATCGAGGAGGATGTGCTGATGGGGACCGTTAGCGCCGTGGCCACGCTCGATCTGCGAGTGTGGGATGATTATTTGCACATTCAGTCGGTCCAGACCCTCGATCCCGGCTTCGGTGGCAGCGTCGCGCTGCGCCAGCTCTGCGATTTGGCTGACAAGTTCGGTGTCTGGTTGCACTTGATTGCAACTCCCTTCGGTATGGACAAGCAGTTCATAAAAAAGGCACGCAAGTTAGTGGAGTGGTACGAACACTTCGGTTTCAAGCGCAAGGATTCCAGAATGGTGCAAGGAGCCGCCATGATCCGCGCTCCGCGCGGCTGAGACCAACAGGCGGTCTGTTCACAACTCACGGCCATCTCCACGAACGGGGTCGCTGGCCAAGTCCAATCCTTTCCGCTGAGGCATGCGATGTCGAGTTGAATCGGGTTTTGGAACCGAAGGCTCTGATAAAGGCAAGCAGACGACCACGACCCACCAGTTCCGGGTCTGAACTCGAGCGATTTTTTACCCGTCCCACGATTTGACTCAGGCGGTGTCGGCGGATTTCATTTAGTGAAGTCCGGCAAGCCGACCGCGGCCTACCGCGAACACGCTCTATGTGGATCGTCGCTCTCGCTCTCAGGCGCCCGGTAACCATCATCGCGATGGCCGCGTTGATGATGCTGTTCGGCCTGTATTCGTTCTTCTCGATGTCCAAGGACATCTTTCCCGCGGTCAACATCCCCGAGGTCAACCTGGTTTGGTACTACCCGGGAATGTCGGCGCCGGAAATCGAGAAGCGGATCGTTAACATCACCGAGCGCGCCACCTCGCAGACCGTCAGCGGAGTGGACCATATCGAGTCCAACTCCTTTTCCGGCATCGGAGTCGTCAAGATCTATTTCAAAGAGAACGCAAGCACCGCGCTTGGAATTTCCCAGTTGACCTCGGTCACCAACGCGATAAGGAACATCCTGCCCCAGGGCATCGCACCCCCGACCGTCCTGGATTTCAACGCGACCAACGTTCCGATCATCGACGTCGTCAGCACCAGCGAGACGCTGACCGAGACGCAGCTTTACGATTACATGTTCAACTTTGTCGGGCTGTTTCTCTTCACACTGCCCGGGGTGCAGAGCCCGGCTCCGTTTGGCGGCGCAACCCGCCAGGTGATGCTGAACCTCGACCCTACGCGGCTTTACGCGAAGGGAGTCTCGCCACAGGATGTGTTAAACACCCTCGAGACCTCCAACGTAATTCTGCCGGGTGGCACCGCCAAGTTCGGCAACTACGAATATGTGGTCACCCTCAACGGCAGCCCGATTCACGTCGACGAATTCAACCGGATTCCGGTCAAGTACCAGAACAACGCCACGGTTTTCCTGGGAGACGTGGCGCCGGCGAGCGACAGCTACGCGGTGCAAACCGACATCGCGCGTGTGAATGGGGTCAGGGCGTCATTTCGCTACGTGTTGAAGCTCGCTTCCGCATCCACGCTGGATGTGGTGAACGACGTCAAAGGGGTCATTCCGCGGGTGATGGCCCTGGCGCCCAAAGGAACGCGGATTTATCTGGCTTTCGATCAGTCGGAGTTCGTCAAGGAATCGTTGATCGATGTCTTCCAGGAAATCTTTATTGCATCGGTACTGGTCGGGTTAATGACCATCGTGTTCCTGGGCTCATGGCGCAGTACCCTGATCGTGGTCACTTCGATTCCGCTCGCGATCATGACCTCGATTGCCGCGCTGCACATCACCGGACAGACCATCAACATCATGACCCTGGGCGGGCTGGCACTTTCGGTCGGGATGCTGGTCGACGATGCGACCGTCGAGGTCGAGAATATCCATCGCAATCACGCGATGGGGAAACCGCTGGCGGTTGCGATCCTGGATGGGGCGCACCAGATCGCGATGCCGGCGCTGGTCGGTACGCTGTCCATCTGCATCGTGTTTGCCCCGGTCGCGATGCTGAAGGGCGTATCGAAATTTCTCTTTACGCCGCTGGCGCTGGCCGTGATCTTCGCGATGCTCACCTCTTATCTGCTCTCGCGGACCCTGGTCGCGACGATGGCGATAAACCTGTTGCCCGAGGATCCCAATGAACATGGGATCGGGGGAAGGGTGGGCGAGTACCTGGAGCGTTTCGACCACGCTTTCGATCGCTTCAAAGAAAAATACAAGGCAGGCCTCACCACCGCGCTGCACCATCGCGGACTGGTTCTCGGATGTATTGGTGGCGTGATCTTGTCGTCTTTGTTGCTGTTGATGGCGGTTGGGCAGGATTTCTTTCCCTACGTCGACGCCGGTCAGATAAAGTTCCATGTGCGGGTTCCGGCGGGAACCCGTCTGGAAGAGTCCGAGCGGACGATGGCAAAGGTCGAAAACATCGTACGTTCAGTGATCCCTCCAAAAGAACTCCGGCTGATAACCGATCATATCGGTCTGCCCGTGTATTGGGCGCTGCTCTTCTACCAGACCGACACCATCGGCCCGCAGGACGCCGACCTGCAAATCGAATTGTCAAAGAAACATCATCCGAGCCTCGCGTATATCAAGCAGATCCGCCGTGCAGTGAACGAACAGCTGCCTGGTGTGCAGATCTATTCGCAAGCAGCGGACATCACGAGTCAGGTACTCAACTTCGGTCTGTCAGCGCCGGTCGATGTCCAGTTCCAGGGCAGGGACGCGTATTCGTCCTACAAGCTGGCCGTCGAGCTGCTGCCCAAGATCAAAACCATCCCGGGAGTGGTCGATGTGCGGATACCCGAGACTTTCGACTATCCCACGCTCAGGGTGAATATCGACCGGAGCAAGGCGCTACAGTTGGGGATCTCGGAAAGCCTCGCCGCTCAAAATGTGCTCGATTCGTTGGCATCCAGCGTGGTGGTCGCTCCGAACAACTGGCTCGACTGGGACAACGGGGTCAATTACAGCGTGGCGGTGCAAACCCCGCAGCATGTGGTCAATTCGATCGATGAAGTTCTGAAGACCCCCATAAATCCCACCGGCCGTGTCGACGGTACCAGCAGCACCACCGCGCAGACTCAATTTGTGTCCAATATCGCGTCGGTCAAGCACACGGTAACACCGCTCGGAATTGCGCACATGAATGTTTTGCCGGTCATCGATCTCAACTGTGGCGTTGAAGGTCGCGACCTGGGCGGGGTCGCCGCAGACGTCCAGCAGGCGATCGGTCAGTTGAAGGACGTTCCCCCCGGGACGACGATCCGGATTCGTGGCCAGAGCGAGGCGATGCATGAAGCGTTCGGCGGAATGGCTAGCGGGCTGATTCTCGCGATGGTGTTGGTATACCTGTTGATGGCCACCAATTACCAATCGTGGCTTGATCCGCTGTTGATCATGATTGCGCTGCCGGGAGCCTTCGCGGGTGTACTATGGATGCTGGTGCTGTGGCATACCACGCTCAACGTGCAGTCTTTGATGGGCGCCATCATGTCGGTCGGCGTCGCGACCACCAACGGCAACCTGCTGATCACGTTCGCGAATGAATACATGGAGAAGGAAGGGGTCGATCCTCTGACCGCGGCGATCGAGGCCGGCACCACGCGGCTGCGACCGGTCCTGATGACGGCGCTGGCCATGATTCTCGGTATGTTGCCCATGTCATTGGCGCTCGGCGCCGGCGGCGGTGAGAACGCGCCCCTGGGACGCGCCGTGATCGGCGGCCTCATAGCCGCCACGTTCATGACCTTGCTGGTAATTCCAATCGTCTACTCCTTCGTGGGAGGTGCTCGCGTCAGCAAACTGCAGCGCGACGCGCAGATGCGCCGGACGCTGGCGCAGACCGAAGCTGCCAAGGAAGCGCAGATGTAGGAGCATGGCCGAACGAATCGCAAGTAACCCCGCCGGCGGTCCCGGGTTTTACCTCAAATGGATTGCACTCCCGCTGGTCGCGATCGTCGTGGCCGGGGGCATCGTCCTGGCGCGGGAATTTTCCCTGCGCAGCCAGCGCGGCAGCCTGGAAGAGGAGGCAGCGCAGGGCCGCGTAGTACTTTGCAAGCAGCTGCGCGGAGAGACCGCCGCTCGGACCATCGCGTTGCCTGGCGAGATTCACGGATTCTACGAGACGCCGATTTACGGGAAGATCTCCGGTTATGTGAAGGACATGTTGGTCGACAAGGGTACGCGGGTGAAAGCGGGCCAGCTGGTCGCCACCATCGAGTCGCCGGAGACTGATCAGCAGGTCCGCAATGCCCGGGCGACCTACGACCTTGCCAAGATAACCGACGACCGCAATCAGGCCCTGGTGTCGCAATCGGTAATTTCGTTGCAGCAGGGTGATGAAAGCCACCAGACCATGCTCGCGGATTTGGCAGCCTGGAAATCTCTGGTCGAGACCCAGAAATACGAGCGGGTTTATGCTCCCTTCGACGGGATGATCACGATACGCAATCTTTACCCGGGAGCGCTGGTGGCGACCGGCACCGCGGCGGGCACCTCCAACCCCGCCATCTACGAGATCGCGACCCTCAAACCGCTCAGAATTTACGTGTATCTACCGCAGAGCTATGCTCCTTTCGTCCGCGACGGAGACCGCGCGGTAGTTACGGTCAGCGAGTATCCGGAACGTGACTACGGCGGATCGATTACGCGCCACCCCAGCGCGCTCGACCAGGGTACACGGACGATGCTGCTCGAGGTCGATCTTCCCAATCGAGACCTTTCCCTGTATCCCGGAATGTATGCGACCACTGCAATTACGGTGAGCGGTTCCGGCGGAGCACCCCGAGTCCCGGACGAAGCGCTGATCTTTAACGGCGAGCGGGTTTACGTCCCGATAGTGCGCGACAGGAGAATTCATCTCGTGGATGTAAGACTTGGCCTTGATGACGGCATCAATTGTGAAGTCACCCGCGGACTGAAAGGCGATGAAACCGTGGCGCTCGGACTCGGCCAGGCGGCCACCGAGGGTGAGCTCATCCGTCCATTGATGGCCAAGGGGAACTAGCGCGTCGCAGACCGAATGAAGAGAGCCAAAGAAAAAGAGCGGGTTGCCGCGCTTAGCGCCGGTCTCGCGATCGTCGTGCTGGTGTGGCTTGCGGGTGGGGCCTTTGCCTCGGAGTGGTTCGTGTCGCTGGGCCCCCTGTCCATATGGTTTTACGGACCAATTTTCGCCGCGGCCTGGGGTGTGCTGAGTCTCGTCTCCTACACAATCATAGTTCGGGCGCAGCGACGAAACCCGGCGCTTTGCCCGGAGCACGAAGAAGCAACCCGCGAGGCTCGACTCGCGAGGTGTGCCGCTCTCGCGAAAGTTCCCAAGTGCGTCGAACAAGTAAACGTAGTCGAGAAAGATAAGCTCGCAGCGTTGATGGCTGGCTTTGCCATTACGATCGCGTTGTGGCTCGCGCTCTTTTCGTTTGTCCCCATGAACTGGCTGGAATCCATCAGCGTATCGCCGTGGCTCTACAGCCTGGCTTCGATAGCAGTGTGGGCGAGTTCCGCACACTTGATGTATTGGGGCTTCCGCCGCAAACGGCCCCAGCATTCGTCGATCCCCGCTCACTGACTCGAGCGCGTGGGCGGCGGGTCTGTCCGCCGCTCATTCGAAGAATAGTCCAAGCATCCTGACCAGCGCCGAAGTGAAGTCGCGCGCGGCGCGGGCGCGGTGGGCTGAGGTCGCGCACACCAGGGCCGCTTCGCTGACCGACCCGGCGATCAGGTGGCCTCCATTTCGCGCACCGAGAGGCGCGTTTGCCGCTTCCTGTCACGCCACGAAACATCTGGACAGTATTGCAGCCAGCAGGTAGATGACCTCCATCGCATAGATCCCGCCGATGGAGGAGATCGATGGAAGGAAAACGGGGTTGGTTTCTGACGGTCTGCGCGGTTCTGTTTGCTGTGCTCGCTCTCTCGAATTTCCTGAAACCGGTCCTCGCCGATGCCCACACGGGCTTCGTGTTTTTCGGCCACCGCCTCTCCGGAGTTCCCAACGATGTTATCGGTCCCGTATTCGGCTTAATTCTGGTCGCTTACGTAATCGCGATCTGGCAGATGCGCCGATTTGCTTTACCGCTCGCCTGGGTCTACGCGGGCTATGTGGTAACGAACACAGTTCTCTTCTCGATGTTCACTACTGACAAGCCGCCTTCGCCGACTTTCATGGTCGGAGCGCTCGTGCTCGGCCTCGGCATCCCTATCAGCGCCGCGATAGCGCTGACCCAAAAGCGCGCCCAACTAACTTGAATACCCGGCTGGCATAGCGTTTTCATCGCTCATTCGATGGAAGGGCGGGCTCGGGACAGAGGCGTCGCTCTGGCCGCAAAATATCAACCATCCAGCAGCTGGAAATTGATTGACAAAACTTATCTCGGTTTGGCGAGGGCTAGTTGACGACGTTCATCGGATGACCTTGGAGAAATGCTTTCAGGTTCGCAGTCGCGGTATCCATCAGGCGCGTGCGCCCTTCCCTTGTCGCCCACGCGATGTGCGGGGTTACCAGGCAGTTCTTTGCATGTAACAGGGGATTATCGAGCGGCGGGGGCTCGCTGGAGAGCACATCTACACCTGCGCCGGCGAGGCGTTCGTGATTGAGCGCCTCCGCCAGGTCCTGGTCTACAACAAGCGGTCCCCGCGAGGTGTTGATCAGAAAGGCGGTCGGCTTCATTCTCGATAGAGTAGAGGCATTGATGATTCCGCGCGTGTGCGGCAGGAGCGGACAGTGAAGGCTCACCACATCTGCGGCCGCCATCAACTCGTTCACTTCGCACCATTCAAAGCCAGGCCAAGCAGGAGCATTTTCCCTGGCTTCGTCGCTGGCGATCACGCGCATCCCCATGACTGTCGCAATCTCTCCGACGCGCCGGCCGATACGCCCGAAACCCACGATTCCCATGGTCTTGCTTTCCAACTCGATCAGAGGTGTTTTCCAGAGGCTGAAATCCGCGCAGCGCGACCATTCACCAGCGCGACTTGCTGCGCTGTGCAGTGCGACGTGATGACAGAGTTCGAGCAGGAGTGCGAACACCAATTGAGCTACCGAGGCAGTGCCGTAAGTAGGCACGTTGGTGACCGGGATGCCCCGCGCCCGAGCGGCCTTGAGATCAACCTGGTCGTAACCGGTGAACACCACGCCGATGTAGCGCAGTCGCGGGAGCTTTGTGATCGTTGCCGCGGACACCGCTGCCCTGATGGTAAGGAGCACCTCGGCCTCTTGCGCCCGGCTGACGATTTCACCTTCGGGCGTCCGGTCGAAGACTTCCAATTCGCCAAGCTCGTGGAAGGGGTTCCAACTCAAATCCCCCGGATTCAGCACACCACCGTCAAGAAAAACTATTTTCATCGCCATGCCTCCGACACATGCGCAACCCGCAGACCCGGCGGCCGGGCCGTTGCCGCTTGGCCGGTCTATGAACGCCGGCCGCTTCTTCAGCGGAAAATGTTGGTACGGGCCAGCTCCACGAGTTCGCTACCGCGTCCGCTGAGCACCGTCTTGAGCATGAAAAGACCAAATCCATAGGCCTGTTCGAACGCTATCTTAGGGGGCATCGACAGTTCGAGGGGATTCGTCACCACATCGAGCAGTGCGGGACCCTTGTGGGCGAGGACTTTTGAAACACCATCTTTCAGATAAGCGGGATCTTCGACGCGAATACCCAGGATGCCGATCGCTTCGGCCATTTTTGCGAAGTCCGGGTTCTTCAGGTCAACGCCAACCGGTAGAAAGCCGGCTGCTTTCTGCTCCAGGTCCACGAACCCAAGCTTTGAGTTATGAAACACGACCACTTTGACGGGTAATTCCATCTGCGACAGGGTCAGGAAATCGCCCATCAGCATGGTGAAGCCGCCATCACCAGACAGTGAAATGACCTGGCGGCCCGGAAACGCAGCCTGAGCACCGATCGCCTGCGGCAACGCATTCGCCATCGAGCCGTGGTTGAAAGAGCCGAGCAGACGCCGCTTGCCATTCAGCTTGAGATAACGGGCGGCCCAGATGGATGGGGTGCCGACATCACAGGTAAATACGGCGTCATCCGTAGCGGCATCGCTGAGTAGCCGGACCAGATACTGAGGATGGATGGGCTTGTGTCCCGCATGGCCCACCGCGAGCTCATCTAGTTCTCCGCGGGCAGCCCGGTAGTGGGCAAGCGCCTTGTCGAGATAGGTGCGATCATTCTTCTCGTGCAGCAGCGGGAGCAGGGCTGCGATGGTGGTCTTTACGTCGCCGACCAGGCCCATCGTGAGCGGGACCCGATTGCCAAGTTTTTCGGCGCGGATATCGATCTGCGCTACCTTGGCGTGGGTCGGATAAAACTGCCGATACGGGAAGTCGGTACCCAGCATCAATAGCAGGTCGCACCCAAGCATCGCGTAGTAGCCCGAGGAAAACCCGATTAAACCCGTCAGACCAACGTCGTAAGGATTGTCATATGCGACGTACTCGGCGCCGCGCAGCGCGTGCACCATCGGAGCCTTGAGCTTTTCGCCCAGCCCGAGCAGCTCGCCGTGCGCGTTCGCGCATCCGCTGCCGCACAGAAGCGTCACTCGGCTCGACTGGTTGAGCAGGTCGGCAAGGCTGCTGAGTTCCGCATCCGAGGGGCACACCAAAGGCGGTGCGGGCTTTCGATAAGGACTGAACTCGGTATGCGGCGCGGCTTGGAGGGCAACATCGCCGGACACAACAACAACCGCCACCCCGCGCTGACCGATGGCGTGAGTCATCGCGGACTCGATGGCGCGAGGCATCTGCGCCGGCGTCGATACGACCTGGCAGTAATGACTGCAGTCTTTGAACAGCGACTCGGGATTGGTCTCCTGGAAGTAGCCGGAACCGATTTCGCTGCTGGGGATTTGGGCCGCGATGGCGAGGACCGGTACCCCGTTCCGATGGCAATCGAACAGACCGTTGATGAGATGAAGATTGCCGGGCCCGCAGCTCCCCGCACAGACCGCGAGCGCGCCGGTCACGTGGGCGTCGGCGCCGGCCGCAAAGGCTGCAACTTCCTCGTGGCGCACGTGGATCCATTGAATGGATTTCTCGCGGCTGATCGCGTCAACAATTCCATTGAGCGAATCGCCGACGATGCCATAGATTCGCTTGACGCCCGCATCAGCAAGAACCTTAACCAGGCACTCCGCAACTGTCGCCATGTCATCTCCTTTGGTCGGCCACCTTGCCCGTCAGGCGACCTTGGCTCTTGTGACGGATAGGGGTCAAGGAGAGATCCACTCAGCGGCCTTGGGCCGTCGTCGACAGACCGTCTTCCGCGAGGGCAACCATCCGTAAGTGAGCAGTGGTCCGATTTCCAGAGTTTTCTGGATGAGGAAGGTCCTCGGCGCACCCTCCAGATGAGCGCCCAGCTGAATGAACCTCTAAGACTCGCGGAAGGTCTGGCGGCTTTTCCCACCAGATACGGCGCCGCTTCGTGACCCCATGGTTCGCCGATGAGCAGTGCGTGATTCCCTCGCCAGCTGCACAAGGTCATCTGGCTCAACCAGGAAGCGAAGCCACGGGATACGAAACGGTGGACGGGCCACCTGAAAAGAGAAAAACACTTCGGATTTACGGCCTTTTCTGCCGAATTTCGAGATAGTTGCCAGCAAAGCTTGTCACCGGGTATTCAGCCATGTATGTCTATCGTATTAGTCGCTTTATGGCGGACACAAGAAAGCTCTTTTCCGCGAGGCCGCCCAGAGTCGTGGTAATCGGGGGCGGCGCCAGCGGGGCCGCGGTAGCTGTGCATTTGCTACGGCAAGCGATTTCTCCATTGCGACTGACGCTCATCGAACCGCGGTCCCGCCTTGGGCTCGGTGTCGCATATTCCACGGTCTTTCGATCGCACGTTCTAAACGTGCGCGCCGCGAACATGAGCATTTTTCCGGATCGCCCGGCACATTTTCTCCAGTGGCTTCGCGGCAACGGATTCCCGTCTGCCGGCCCCTGGTTCTTTGCACCGAGATTGACCTACGGAGCCTACCTGGAAGACGTTCTTGCCAGCGCAGTCCGACAAGCGCGGCGGTCAGTTACCTTCGAACACGTTCGTGGCCGCGCCACGCGGCTATCCAATGGTGGCGACCGTCTGGTGGTCGAAACCGACCGCGGCGATGTTCTGAAAGCTAGCTGCGCGGTTCTGGCCCTCGGCAACGTCCCTTCCAACAATCCGCTGCCGACCGAAACTCCCGAGCCGTTTAGTGCGTGGTCGCCCGAGGCGGTGCGGCAGCTCTCTCCAGACACCACCGTACTATTGGTGGGCTCTGGGTTGACGGCGGTCGACACCTGTCTCTCGCTTAGAGAACTCGGCCATCGTGGACAAATATTCATCGTATCGCGCCACGGACTGATGCCGCGCGTGCATGTTCGCGGCGCCAAGCGAACTCACTGGCGCGCACAGGATCTTTCGATTGAATCGCTGCGGGGCATTTTCTCAAAAGTGAGGATCGCTGCCAGGAGAGACCTGGAGAGTGGCGGCACCTGGCACGGCCCCATTGATGGACTGCGGCCCCACTCACACGATATCTGGCAGCGGCTGTCGCTGAAGGAGCGGCGCCGTTTCGTCAGGCATCTACGGCCCTACTGGGACGTGCACCGCCATCGGGTCGCCCCGGCGGTGGGCGCGGCAATCGAGGAGATGCGCTCGCGTGGTCAGCTGGTCGTGACCGCCGGAAGAATCGTGTCGTCGCAGCAGGGGAAGAGCGGCGTTAGCCAGGTAACCATTGCGCAAAGAGGCGGAGGAGAGCTGGTTGTGGTCGCAGACCGGGTTATCAACTGTACCGGTCCAGAAGCCGATGCGCGCCGCTTTCCAATCCCATTGCTGCGGCAGTTGGTAGCAGACGGGCTGGTCCGGCATGACCCGTTGTTTTTGGGAGTCGATGCCGCAAGCGACGGCAACCTGATCGGGAAAGATGGTGCAGAGCAGGATCGGCTTTACGCGATAGGCCCTCTGCTGAAGGGCGTGCTGTGGGAGAGCATTGCGATCCCGGAAATCCGCCAGCAAGCCGCGGCCCTGGCCCAGAAACTGCTCGCGACCGTCGCGGAGGACACCTACGGAACAACCGATCGCCATGCAGTTGGTGCAGGAATCTGAGTTGGCAGAACCGGGAAGGGCCGAACTCGGTCTGTCAACCTGTCAGCAACTACGAAGGAGGGCAAAGGAGTGCCTACTTATGTTTTTCGAATAGAGACACGGTTGCTGATGAGTCACGAGCCACTACGATTCGAATTGATCGATGAGTTCGACGAGGAACCACAAATTTGTCAATTGGCCGAATCTCTCCGCCCGGACAGCGCGGCCGAATTGAGTGCCGCAGCGAGACCAAGGCCATCAGCCCAACAAGGAGGTATTTCAAAATGGGCACAAGTTCTGAAACGAGTGAGTTTGCGGGGCAACCCCAGGCTGGCACCGGCGTCGAGGCGATCCTGAACTACATCGCCCCGTCTGACGAAAAGCCGGTCTATTACGCTTACGAGCCGCCTCCGGGCACGCCCCGAACGACCGGGAAGTTCTTCGCGCACGTCGTTCCAATCCGCAACGCGCGCGAGATCGATGGGGATCTTTCGCTGGACCGGCAGGGCTTCCAACTCGTGCGTCACCAGACCTCGGTCGTCGACTTTTACGACCAGGACGAAGTGAGGCGCGTGTACTATCCGGAGGTCGAAAGCTTGCTGAAAGCGGCGACCGGGGCGGAGAAGGTAGTGATTTTCGACCATCAGGTTCGCAACATCGAGCTCGCCCAGCGTGGTGAAAAGAATGCCCGTGAGTACGGCAAGGCGGTTCACAACGACTACACCGCCAAGTCCGGGCCGCGCCGGGTTCGCGATCATCTACCGCCGCAAGAGGCGGCCGAGCGACTACAGCACCGCTTCGCCGAGATCAACGTGTGGCGTCCAATTCGGGGGCCCATCCAATCGACGCCGCTGGCGTTGTGCGATGCGCGCTCGATCGAGCCCAAAGACTTCGTGCCGTCCGATCTGATCTATCGCGACAAGGTCGGCGAAACTTACCGCTTTCTCCACAATCCCGGCCATCGTTGGTTCTATTTCCCGCGGCTTCAGAAGAATGAGGTCATCTTGCTCAAGTGCTACGACTCCAAGGAGGACGGGCGTGCGCGTTTCACGGCACACAGCGCGTTCGAAGACCCCACCAGCCCCCCGGACGCAGCCCCGCGCGAGAGTATCGAAGTACGCGCTCTCCTGTTCTGGCGCGCCGAAGAACCTGACTTGAGCCGAGGGTGACCGGAAGATGAAGGTCGCGGCGCTTTTAGGGAACGTCACTCCTCACCGCCAATTGCTTTCAGCGACCCGTTGGCTCCTGGACCACGGCTTTCCTGAAAGAGTGGATGCCGGGGTCATCAGTCTGGTCGAAAAACACTTCGCCTTCGGCCGCGGTAAGCCTGGATATCAAGATGACAGCGCCGCGATCTTCTGCAAGCTCACGGCAGCCAACGCGGTGATTCTGGCCACGCCCGTCTATGAACGAGGTATCAGCGATTCGCTATCGAACCTGCTTTATCACCTGCCGGTCGAGGCGGTCGCATCGAAGCCAATCGGAATAATCGTGATCGGTGGTACGCGCGATCAGTTCGTCGGAATTGATTGGCACTTGCGCAACGTCCTGGTGTGGTGGGACGCGCTTACAGTGCCCGCGAGTGTACATCTTGAGGCTGGGGATATGGCGTCGGGAAGGCCCAGCACAGGCGCTGAGCAGAGACTCCGGGTTCTGGTGAACTCGGTCATTCAATTGGCGAAAGCCGGACAGGGACCGGACACACTTTCTCCCGCAGGGATTTAAGCAAATGAGTACAAACGGACGAGGAGTCAATTTTGAGGTGCATCCCATCGCCGGACGCATCGGTGCCGAGGTAGTCGGCGTCAGGCTGTCGGGCGAGCTGGAATCGGCGACCGTTGAGGAGATCAGGGGCACCCTGCTCAAGTACAAGGTAATCTTTTTCCGCGGCCAGACGCACCTGGATGAGCCGAGCCACGAGGCGTTTGGAAGACTTCTGGGAAATATAGTGCCCCATCCCACGGTTCCGTCCGTAAAGGGGACCGAGGCGGTCCTCAACATCGATGGGACCAACGGGAACCGCGCTATCGCGTGGCACACCGACGTCACCTTCGTGGACGCCTATCCACAGATGTCGATTCTTCGCGCACTGGTGGTACCGACCCGAGGCGGCGACACCGTGTGGGCCAATACCGCGGCCGCATATCACTCGCTTCCTCCCAAGCTTCGCGAAATCAGCGACAAGCTGTGGGCAGTACACAGCAATGCCTATGACTATTCAGTGCCGTCGGCCAACCTCAAACCAGAGGCGCTGCGCCGATACTTCGAAGTGTTCTCGTCTACCGTATACGAGACTGAGCACCCCGTAGTCCGGGTTCACCCCGAGACCCAGGAACGCACGCTGGTTTTGGGCGCGTTCGTACAGAAATTTGTGGATTTGCCGAAGGCTGATTCCAGAACTCTCTTCAACCTGATTCAGAGCTACGTGACCCGCGTGGAAAACACCGTGCGCTGGCGCTGGTCGGTCGGCGACGTCGCGATTTGGGACAACCGCGCGACCCAGCACGCGGCAGTGGACGACTACGACGATCAGCCGCGACTTCACCGCCGCGTGACGGTAGCGGGCGATGTCCCGGTCAGCATCGATGGCCGGCGCAGCGTGACCCGCAAAAGGGAAGTCCGTGCTTCGACAATCGCCGCGGCCGCGGCTTCTTAGCCCGGAGGCCGCATGCGGACAACCGCGCAAACCTGCGGGGCAAGCGCCCAGGTTATCCTCCTTGCGCCTCCCCGGAGGGCACCCGCACCGCGAACCATTGGTCTTGGAGAACCTGCGCAGCGGTACTGAGCGATGGAGATTTTTTGGTACTTGCCGACCCACGGGGATGGGCGTTATCTGGCCGCGGAAAAGGGGCATCGTCCCGCGACCTATTTCTATTTGAAACAAATCGCTGAAGCGGTTGATGGCTTGGGTTTTGCGGGAGCGCTGCTGCCTACCGGGCGCTCCTGCGAGGACGCCTGGGTGGTGGCATGTTCGCTGGTGCCGCTAACCCGGCGCATGAAGTTTCTGGTTGCCGTGCGTCCCGGGTTGGTTTCTCCGACGGTCGCAGCGCGGATGGCTCTTACGCTCGACAAGATTTCGGGTGGCCGATGTCTCATCAATGTTGTCACGGGCGGCGATCCGGTTGAGCTGGCGGGCGAAGGCCTGCATCTCGACCACGATGAGCGTTACCGGCTAACTGATGAATTCCTGACCGTGTGGAAGCCCCTCCTCGACGGCAGGGAAGTGGAATTTCAGGGGCGGTACATCCGGCTTTCCGGCGGGCGCCTTCTCGTTGATCACGAACACAAGCCTAAAGTCCCGCTCTATTTCGGTGGATCGTCCGATGCGGGGATCGAAGTCGCGGCGAAGCACGTCGACCTTTATTTGACTTGGGGAGAACCTCCCCAGCAGGCCGCGGAAAAGATTGCGCGAGTGCGTGCCCGCGCCGCGGCTTTAGGCCGTACCGTCAGGTTCGGCATGCGCCTCCACATCATCGTTCGTGAAACGGAACGAATGGCGTGGGCCGTGGCGCAGGATCTGATCAAGTACGTGAGCGAAGACGCAATTGCGATTGCCCAACAGAACTTCGCCCGGATGGACTCGGTTGGTCAGCGCCGCATGGTCCAGCTCCATCGTGGCAAACGCGGGGATCTCGAAGTCAGTCCCAACCTGTGGGCCGGTATTGGGCTCGTGCGTGGAGGAGCGGGCACCGCATTGGTCGGAGATCCGCGTACTCTCTCGCGTCGACTTGAGGAATACGCTGATCTTGGTATCGACACTTTTGTCTTGTCGGGTTATCCGGGCCTCGAAGAAGCATACTATGTGGCGGAGTTGCTATTTCCACTGTTGCCATTGAATCGAGATACGGAACGGGGGGAATTGCCTGCTGCTGGTCGGTTCTTAGAAGACAGACGCGGAACGCACCGTCGAGTTCGCATGAAACGAGTGGTGCAGAAGGTATTTGAACCGCGGCGCGAGGCAGGATCCGATCGAACGTGAACGTGGTCTTGGGCGTCGTCCTGGAGACTTCGCAAAGCGTCTCCAAATTACCACCGATCGGAGAAAAAGTGGCGACACGGTCGAAAGCAAGCCTGGTCTCTCGTCATTTCCAGTCGCGAGGAGCCCGCACTAAGCCAGCGCAGGTGGAAGTTTATACGCTCTGGCGGCAGTGCCACGGAACAGCGCCGACTTCTCGTCAGCGGAGGCGTCACTCGCCAGACGTTTGAACGCGTTCCACAGGACTGCATAGCTGCACCAGCGCTTTTGCACCGGGAAATTACTCTCGAACATGCACCGGCGAGCGCCAAAATGCTCAACGCAAACCTCGAAGAACGGCCGCCACGCGGCGGCAATCTCCTCCGAGGAGAGCGGCAGTGCTCTGGACTCGCGCGACGTCTGTGAGCGCCTGACCGGAAGCGCACCTAGCTTCACACTGACGTTCTCGTGCGACGCCAGGGTGGTCATCGCTTTGCGCCATTCTGCAAAAACCTCCGCCGCGCGCCCGGCGTTGGGACCGCCCAGGATCGGGCTGCCGAAATGGTTGATAACGATCTGGGTGTGCGGAAAATCCGCGGCCAGTGTCCCTACCTCACCCAACTGGGGGTGGTAAACCCAGGCATCGAAGGCGAGTCCGAACCGCGCCAGGTACCGAAAGCCTTCGCGGAACTGGCTCTCCTCGAGCATCCCAGGACGCGGGACGGTTTTGTGCACGCGCTCATCCGCGTCCCACGCCGTCGAAAAGCGGACTGCACTGAAGCGCCCGCCGCTGGCGGCGAGATGTGCCTCCAGAATCGGTTCGACCCGTGATCGCAGCATCAAATTGACGTTCCCGACGATTGCCGCACATGCTCGCGCCGGTCCGAAGCCGCCGCTCGCACTCATCGCGGCCACACCAGTGACGAACTCGGTCTCCCCCAGCGAGCGAAGCTCTTCCGGCCCATCAGCCCGGTACATCGAACCGCACTCCTCGAAGACCGTAGCTCGGATGTTGTGGCCGCTGGAGAGATCAGCCACAAGCTCAGGAAGTAGATAAACGCTGCCTGCGCGGCTCCACAGATGGTGATGACAGTCTACGATCGGCAGCTCAGGCTCAATAATCTCTTCGCGGTACTGGGCCAGCCACGCCTCGTCAACCCGGCCGGAGAAATCAGGTCCCGACGACATCTTTTGAACCCCTCAGTGACAGACTACTTGTTGGTCGTCCCGCCACACGATTTGCAGAAGGACTATAGTCGAGCCATGAAAAGTTTTCATTCCCGCGAGCTCCCATGCTTCCGGGCGTTGTTAACTGGGGAGTAGAAGGAGTTCGAATCCCCGAAACAGCCACACAACGATTAAGATTTTAGGTCCCAAAGTGTCTGTTTCGTTGCAGTCTGTCCGGGGTGATCAAATTCGAAAACTCGATTTCGGCAATTGGAGGAGCATTCGAGAGGACTGCGCTTCCCAAATAGATGCTAGGCTCAGCAGCGTCATCTACCCGCACCTGTCCGGAAGCTTGTTCCGGAGCTGCTTGGCAGTGGGTGCGACACTCTTTGCGCTCAGTGCCAGTATCGATGGCAATTTGCTTTCTACCTTGGTTCGAAGGAAGCTAGGCTCCTGATTAATCCTCTCATCCAGAGCTGATCCCGGCGCTCTTGGGAACGATCAATTGGAAGACGACGAGAAGACGGTCGGTTCGGCGAACCCAAGCGACAGCAACCTGTTCGTGGCTGGAATCGGAGCTTCTGCTGGCGGCATCGCACCACTGCGGGAGTTCTTCAGCAAGGTAAAAGAAGATAGCGGGATCGCTTACGTAGTGGTTCTCCACCTCTCGCCGCAGCACGAGAGCAACCTGCCGGCGTTGCTGCAAAGCAAAACGACTTTACCCGTCACTCAGGTAACCGGACCGCTCAAGGTCGAGCCGAACCACGTCTACGTAATCCCTCCGCTCAAGTACCTCATGATGTCGGGCGGGATGATCAAGCTCACCGATCCGGTGCATTCACGCGGTCAGCACACTTCGATCGACCTGTTTTTCCGGACACTTGCCGACGCCTATGGAAAAGACGCCGCGGCGATCCTGATGTCAGGCACAGGTGTGGACGGGACGATCGGACTCGGCCGGATCAAGGAGCAGGGCGGGTTCGTCATCGTCCAGGATCCCTCGGAAGCGGAGTACGAGGACATGCCACGCAGCGCACTTGATGCGGGAGTGGTGGACCTGGTTCTGCCCGCCGGGGAAATGCCCGCCAAGCTGCTGTCGCTGCACGACGGAGCCAAACGGCTGCGCATCGACGAGGAACAGGAAGAGCCGCCTCCTCCCGAGTTCGATGAAGGCGCCCTGCGCAACGTGCTTACCCTGTTGCGGCTACGCACCGGAAACGACTTCAGCCACTACCGGCGCCCCACCTTGCTGCGCCGGATCGTGCGCCGCATGCAGGTGCACGAACTCCACGATCTGAACGCATATCTGGCGTTTCTGCGCGAAAATGCGGACGAGATCGTGGCCCTGTTGCGTGATCTTCTTATCACGGTGACGAATTTTTTCCGGGACCACGAGGCCTTCGGGGTTCTGGAACACGAGATCGTTCCGCAATTGTTTCAAGGCAAGGGCCCCAACGACCAAATCCGGATTTGGTGCGCCGGATGCGCGACTGGAGAAGAGGCCTATTCCATCGCGATATTGATGGCGGAACGCGCGGCACAAATTGCCGAATCGCCGAAGATTCAAATCTTCGCCTCCGACATTGACGATCGCGCTATCGTCCTGGCACGTGAGGCACGCTATCCGGAGACGATTGCACTGGATGTATCACCCATTCGGATCAGGCAGTTCTTTAGCAAGGAGGGCGATCATTACCAGATAAAGAAGCAAATCCGCGAGATGGTGTTATTCGCCACGCACAACGTGCTGCGCGATCCCCCGTTTTCCAAGCTCGACCTGGTGAGCTGCCGTAATCTGCTCATCTACCTGAATCGCGATATGCAGGACCAGGTCCTCGAAATCTTTCATTTTGCCCTCAAACAAGACGGTTCCCTGTTCCTCGGAGGGTCCGAGTCGGCCGAAAACGTGCCTTCTTTGTATCTTCCGATCGACAAGAAACATCGAATTTATCGTCGTCGGGGGGGGGTGGGCGCGGGGGCGCCGCCCACCAGCCTCGCGACGGGCAAATGGCGGGTCAGCTTGCCCACTCTGTCCGGCAGCGGCAGCGAGACTGTCATCTCCGCGGGGCAACTCCACCAGGAAGTGGTCGAACAGCTCGCACCGCCCAGCGTGCTCATAAATGAGGAGTACGACGTCGTCCACGCAAGCGCTACGGTTGGGCGTTATCTGCAGGTTGGAGGCGGAGAGCCGACGCGAAACCTGCTGAAGCTGGTTAACCCCGCGCTGCGGCTCGAGCTGCGTTCCGCCCTTTTGGAAATGAAATCGCGAGGAGCCAGCACAGCCGCTTCGCTCCGTAGGGTCGAGACCAATTCAGACAGTGAGCAACGCTCGGTGACGCTCACCGTCCGTCCGGTGGTTTCGAGCCCGGATACGGCCCGTGGTTTTTTCTTGGTCACTTTCGACGAGACCAGCGAAGCTAGTCCACCCCCAGCTGCTCAGGCCGCCATTGATGGCGCACGCCTGGAAATGGTCGGGCAGCTCGAGCAGGAACTTCAGCGCACCAAGGATCAGCTCCGCATCACCATTGAACAGTACGAAACCTCGACCGAGGAACTGCGGGCCTCCAACGAAGAGCTGCAGGCGATTAACGAGGAACTGCGCTCGGCGACGGAAGAACTCGAAACCAGCAAGGAGGAACTCCAGTCCGTCAACGAAGAACTGACCACGGTTAATCAGGAGTATAAGGAGAAGATCGAGGAAGTCGGTCGCGCCAACAGTGACCTGCAAAACCTGATGGCTTCGATCGACATCGGGACAATCTTTCTCGATCGCGCCCTCCAAATAAAACGCTACACTCCGCGGGTACGCGAGCTGTTTAATATCACGCCGACCGACGTCGGCCGTCCACTTGAGCATTTCACCAACAAGCTCGACTACGACTCGCTCCATCAGGATGCCGAGCGGGTGTTGCACACGCTGCAAACCCTCGAGCGCGAAGTCCGCAGCACCGAGGGACTTTGGTACCTGTCGCGCCTTACGCCATACCGTACGGTCGAAGACAAGATCGACGGGGTCGTGCTCACGTTCGTCGACATTACCAACCGCAAGCTCTTCGAAGAGCAACTCGAAGGTCAGACGATGGAGCTGAAGGAGCAGGCGGAAATCCTGAGCCTGGCCCACGTGATGATCCTGGACCACAACCGACGAATCTTGCTCTGGAACCGCGGTTGTGAGCAGCTCTACGGGTATTCGAGCGCAGAGGCGGTTGGCACGGATGCTCACAAGCTTCTGAAAACCCAGTTTCCATGTCCGCTCGAAGAGCAGGACGAGGCCCTCCGGCGCGACGGACAGTGGCAGGGGGAGCTGACTCAGATCACCAAGAGTGGAACGCACCTGACGATCGCGAGCCGTTGGATTTTGCATCGCCGGCATCCCGACCTGCCGCCGGTAATTCTCGAAGTGAACAACGACATTACCGCACGCCGCCTGGCAGAGGAGGCCGTGCGGGCGGCTGATCAAAACAAGGACCTCTTTCTGGCGATACTCGCTCACGAACTACGTAACCCCCTGGCCGCGATGGTGAGCGGTGTCGAGGTGCTGCAGCATCCCCAAGTCGACCAGCAGGCGATGGCTCGTGCGAGCAACATTCTGGCGCGGCAGCTGAAGAATCTGACCCGTCTGGTCGATGATCTGCTTGATGTGGAACGACTGGCGCATGGTCGACTGACGCTCCAGAAGAGGCGAGTCGCTGTCAACAACATCGTTAACGCAGCCCTGGAGAATTGCCGACCAAACCTTACCTCCAGAGGGCACCGATTAAATGTGACCACGTCGCAGCAGTCGCTTTTCGTCGAAGGTGATCCGCTTCGCCTCGCCCAGATCCTCTCCAATCTTCTGGACAACGCTTTGAAATATACGTCAGAGGGCGGAACCATCGACGTAGTGGTCGAGGAAAGCGGCCAAGAAGTCAGACTTCACGTTCGTGATAGCGGGGTTGGGATCACCCCGGAGGTACTTCCGCGGATCTTCGATCTTTATTTCCAGGGTGAGCCCATGCGCGGATCTGAAAAGAGTGGCCTCGGTGTTGGGCTGAACCTGGCACGGCGTCTCGCAGAGATGCACGGCGGGACAGTCACGGCGAGCAGCGCTGGGCTGGGACAGGGCACGGAATTTGTGGTTCGACTGCCGCTTGCTCCAGCAGCACCACGTGAAGCGCACTCAGCCTCAACCGCTGATGAACGCGCCGGCACGGCCGATGGTCAGTCTCCAAAGAGGAAAGTACTGATCGTCGACGACAATCCGGACTTGGCTGAAGCCGCGGCTCTTTTCCTTGAGGCGAACGGCCATGAGGTGCGCACCGCGCAGGATGGTGCGAGCGCCCTGCTGTTGGTGAAGGATTTTCAACCTGAGGCGGCGGTTGTGGACATCGGTCTTCCGGGAATGGACGGCTATGAACTGGCCCGGCGTCTGCGTGAACTCCTTCCCGGCCTCGCGCTCGCGGCATTATCGGGCTGGCGAATCGATCCCCAGGACAAGCGCCCAGGGGACTCCGGCTTCAGCACTTACTTCACCAAACCCGCAGACCCCGGAGCACTTCTCGATTTTGTTGCCAATCGGCGGTCACCTAAAAAGGCGGAAGCTACTTAGCCGGGGGTTCGAGTTCTCGATCGTCGCTCCTGCCAGCGCAAAGCTTTGATCCAGGCGGATGGGCTGATGAACCGCGAATACTGGAGGCCCTGCCCACAGTTTCGCGTGGTGATGAACCAGCAGGCTGGTCAGGGGAGTCCGGATTCGCTTTCTCCCCGGGACATTCCCCCGGTGTAACGTTCGGTCCTCGCTCTAACCGCAGTAACGCTGAACTATTCTCATGAGATGATCCGTTTCGAACGGCTTGTAAAGGACCTCGGCTGCGCCAGGCACGACAGACCCCCGCGGATGATGCCCCGCGCTTATGACCACGACGGGTATGTCAGCCAGCACCGGGTGGGCGTTGCGTCGTGCGAGAAACTCGTGACCGTCCATCACAGGCATCATGAGGTCGAGCAGTATCAAGCAAGGCGCCTCTGATTGCCCGAGCCATTGGAGCGCCTTCGCCCCGTCGTCAGCAGACGATACTCGGTACCCTCTACTCTGAAGTAAATCGGCCAGCGCTTCCTGCAGGTCGGGATCGTCGTCGACAACCAAGATGGTCTTCAAGTCGTCCCCCTTTGTCTCCCGAGCCCGCAGAAATCACCCGGTTCGCCTTGGCGTAGGCTTCTGCAAGTAGACGCCGGGATCCGATCTCGTCGGAACTTGCGCCCCTGACTTGTCGCGATCGTCGCGGTCGTGCGACCCCACCGGTGACTTACAGTCTCCTGCTACGGTGGGAAGCTCGCGCAAGGAAGGTCGCATGACAACCTCACTCGGTCAATTAAAAATATGTGCGACGCCGTAAGCAATCATGGGGCACTGTTTCTCCTGCGTTTCTCAATACCTTCTGAGAGCCGGACGGTTTGGCTGGCGCTCCAACCGCCGAGCAGCGATGTCCTCTGCCTCACCAACAAAGATCCCAGAAAATGTTGAAGAGGCCGTGAGCCGGTGAAACCACACGATTTTGGAGAACCGATTCCCGCTCCAGCTTGAATTTGCCCGTACGATTTTCCACCAATCCTTGCTGCAGTGATGGTTGCAGGCCGGACGCGGGGGGACACGCCCGACCTGCGTTCAGGGTCACGATCGATGAACTCGGCTCTGAGGGCGAGACTCGCGCTTTCGCACAGCGATCGGTTGAGTCGAACCCGCAAGCGAGGACTCGGTCGCGTCAGGCGAAGTGATTCGTAGCTGAAGTCCCCCGAAGCCGGTTTGAAGTTCCGGCGCGGCACGGTTCAAAGCGTCCCCGGTCCGCCTCAACACCGCAAGCAGGCGCCCCGGAGTGCCCAGATCGCTCCATTCGAGGCCGCTCACCGGCAGGACGACCATACTGCTGAAAACCTTTTGTAGTACGCCGTACGAGAAATCCGCGGACGGCAAATTCCGGTATAGAAACTCGATGGCTTCGGTTTCCAACGATGTGTCCAGTGTTGGCCTCACGGAGCTGAACGACCGGTAGAGGTCCGGGAGCGCTCGGGCCATCAGCGCCAACAGTGTTCGCGTCTTCCCGATCAGGACGAGGCTGTTCCACAGGCATCCTCCCCGGAACAACTCCTCGGCCATCGCGCGCGGCGGCTTTTCATGAAACCGCCTGACGCGCAGCAGGTCGCGGAAAACCGACCAGCCCAGCACTGCCGGGCGACCCGGTTCGATCCACCCATAGTCCACTTCGGGCCCGCGCGGTTTGATTCCGAGCAGCACCACCCGTTGTGGAAATACCTGGATGTATTCAAAGGCCAGGTCAACGTAACTCATGAAACGGCAATCGTCGCTCACATAGTGGTCACACGGAAAAATCGCAACCGCGCTGTCCAGGGTCTGTTTCGCAAGCCTGAGCAGCGCGTGGAGAATTGCGGAAGCCGTTCCCCGGTTCGCGGGCTCGACTACCAGCGACCGCTCGTCGATGCCAGTCAGTTGGGTTTCGTAAAATTCCGCGTGCGCGGCTGCCACGGCCGCCAGTATGGAGTGACGGCCAATGCCAAGCGAAACCCGTCGCAGGGTCCACTGGAGCGTCGTCTCCGTGCCGGAAATGGGACAATACTGCTTAGGGATCGGACGACCGGTAACGCTTTCCGTAAATGAGTGCAGGCGAGTACCCTCGCCTCCCGCTAGAACGATTGCTGCTCTTTGGCCCCGAGCATTCGTGCATGCGTCCATTCTTCTCTCCAGGAGCGCCGAACCTCCTTTCTGGTTCGGCGCTCCGATGCCATTGGCCCGTTCCGCTTGCCAACGCTTCGCAGGAATCGTCGCGCGGACGGGGTCTGCCGTCAATTTGTCGAAAGATATAGCCGGCGGTTTAACTATGGATATGGCCGTCAGGGCGTGTCGCGCGATCCGATTGGCCGGTTGCGGATTGCGTACAGTGTGCGTCCCACGCGATCCCGAATTTGCAACTTCTTGAACCCGTGGTTGAGGTGAACCGTGACCGTCCCCTCGGTTATGCCAAGCTTGCGAGCTACTTCCGCGTTGTGCATCCCGAAGCCACGTCTCGCCCAATTTCTGATTCGCGCGCGCTTAACCCCGCCACGCGCTCGGCCCGCGCTTTGGCCGTCAGCTTGTCGCGCAGGTCGGCCGGCATCCAGACGGCGCCCCTGACCACTGCCCCAATCGCCTCTTGAATGGTTCCGCAGCAAAAGTTTTCTCGACGATCGCCCGGCCGCGCGCCCAGGCGCAGAGCGCTGACGAGATCGTCCTCACTTTCGGGGCCGGTCAGCACCACGACCTTGGTTAGTTGAGGCAGGCCGGGGACATCATCCATCGTCCAGCGGTCCACCTGCAGGTCGAGCAGCAAAACGTCACACCTGGTTTTTGTGACCGTCAACTTAAGCTCGTCGGCGCGCTCAACCTCTCCGGCAACCGCGATGTCCAGTGTCACCTCGAACAGGGCCCTAAGCCCTTCGCGCACGATCGCGTGATCATCCGCGATCGTCACACGTGCCACTTTCGCATTGCTGTCGGGGTCGGTCGGACGTTTTCGCGTCGCGTCTCGCCGGGTTTGTTTCGGAGACCTTTTTTGGAAGTCGCCGTTTGAGCCTAACCCCCGTCCCTGACTCTGTCCCCAAGCCGCGTCTTGCTTGATGGCCACACAAAAAAATGCCCCTCCCGGGTCGACCAGGAAGCCTGTTTCAGGAGAGCAGCGTCCTCGTGTGCGTGGTGAAGCCAACCATCGCGCCGGGCGGTTTGGACTCCCATCGGCGAGTATCGAGACCGACTTGCACAAAAGGGATGCCGAGCTGCGCCAGCACCTCCGGGGTTTCCACTGTTTGAGTTCAGCACCGGCAGCGGCGACCGGGCTCGTCGTGGCTCGGAACACCCGCGGCGTCAGCGCGCGAGTCGGACGATCCGCCTATCAAAAGCTTGGCTTGGTGGGAAACGGTGTTAGTTGCAGTTCGTGCGTCCAGCACGAACGGTCCTGCGTGTGCAGGTAGTAGAAAGCTTCGGCAATTTTCACGGGATCCATCACGATTTCGGGTCGCTTCTGGGCGATCGCTAGCGCACGGGTGCCGGGCGAGTCGATCATACCGTCGATAACCACGTTTGCCACGTGTACACCATACTCGGAGTACTCTTCGGTCAGCACCTGCGACAGCGTGCGCATCATGACCCTGGGATAGTAAAGAGACTGTCCGGTCATGCGCTTGCGCCCGCGCAGCGAGTTGGCGTTATTCGAGAAGAAGAACGATCCACGGCCGTTCTTTCGCATCGTGGGCAAGATCTCCTTGGCAACTAGAAAGGGACCGCGGCTGGATATGTGCTGCGCGGTATCGAACATCTCCACCGGGATGTGTTCGAGCAATTCCTGTTCCCGGGGAAGTTCGCGCCCTTCCATGTAACCAGCGTTATAGATGACGACCTCGGGATCACCAGCGTCGTGGCAGATCCTCGCAAACGCCGTCGCGATTGACGCCTGCGAGACAAGGTCCAGTTCGACAATGATGCATTCCCCATTCTGTCTTTCGATTGCCTGCGCCAGCGATGCTGCATTCGCCTTGCTGCGGGTCGTCACCACAACCAGGAAACCCTCCTGGGCGAACTTCTGCGCAATAGCGCCCCCCACACCCCAGCGCGCGCCGACCGGGAAGTCGCCTTCGTTCAGCGCCTTGCCATGAGCTAACAAAGTATTGCGGCCGTTCGATTGCCATTTTGAAGTGGCGCCGATCACTACTGTGACCGGCTTGCGTTTCGGGTTTGATTCGCGATTTTGAGTCATTGGAAAACCTCGGATATGACGCCGCAATGTTCAGAGAACGGTGAGGCGCTCCTCACCCACGCTGAGCAGGGGCAGGAACCCTGCCTGAAAAGGCCAACGACGCTCTTGCCAGGACAATGAATGAGTACAATTCAAACGGGTGTCCGTTAAAATATGCGACCCACGGTCTTCCGATCGGAACCATCTCGGATCGGCACGAACTGCAGCCCGCTTGACCCTTTATTCGGCAAAAGACTACGAATCGGATGTGCAAAGTCAAACGAAAGACGCGGGGTCGAGCCAGGTCGGTGATGGTCTAACTGCGAGCGCAGCTTCCTTCGATGCAGTAGCGGTCGCGCGGAGTTTGCAATCGATGATTCGCACTCACGCCGACGAGACCGAGCGGGGGCGCCGCCTCGCCGCACCGGTGGTCGATGCACTGCGCTCCGGTGGCCTTTTCTCGATCGGTCTCGCTTCCGCACTGGGTGGGCTGGAAACGCCAATCGGTGTGGCCCTTCGCGCGATCGAGGAAATCAGTTTCGCAGACGGCGCCAGCGGCTGGAACGCCATGATCGTGTTCGACACGGATCTGTGGGCGGGATTTCTCAGTGGCGCCTCGCGAGATCTGATCAGGTCGCTGTCGCGTCCGATCGTCACCGGGACCCTCAGTTCGCCCGGACGAATCGAGAAAAGTGACGGAGGCTACCGTATCTCGGGGCGATGGAAATTCGGCAGCGGATGCCAGCATTGCGATGTGGTGCTGGTGGGCGCGCTGCTGTGCGAAGGCGGGAAGCCGGTGGTGAGTCCGAGTGGCGCTCCCGAATTGTTGCAGATCGCGTTGCGACCATCTGAAATAAGCATCCTCGACACCTGGCGGGTAACCGGCCTGCGGGGCACCGGCAGCCACGATTTCGCCATCGACAATCTGTTGGTTGCCGTTGAACGCGCTCTGCCGCTCAACATCACCACTCCGGTCGAGCGCGGCCCGCTCTACGCCTTTCCGATGCTCGCGAGTTTCGCGGTGGCCAAGGGAGCGGTGGCTCTAGGAATCGCGCGCCACGCGATCGAGGCTTTCAAGGAAATCGCACGCTCCAAAGTGCCGGCGACCAAAACCAACACGCTGCGCGAACGGCCATCCGCACAGATCGATCTCGCCCATGCCGAGGCGCTGGTGCTTTCGGCCCGCGCTTTTTTGTATCAGAGCGTCGAGGAGGGCTGGAGGGAACTCTTAGCAGGCAACCCGATCCCACCACGGTCACGCGCTCTGATTCGGCTTGCGGCGACGGACTGTGTGCAACGTTGCGCGCAGGCGGCGGATCTCATGTACCACGCGGCCGCGGCGACCGCGATCTACGAATCATGCGAACTGGAGCGATGTTTCCGCGACGCGCACGTAGTGACTGCGCATATCGTCGTGCAACCGGCGATGTATGAAGCGGTCGGTCGCGTTCTGTTAGACCTACCCCCCGATACTGCTGTTTGGTGACGAATCGCGCATCCGTCAACGGAGTGAAGGTCTCCCTCTCTCAAAACTTGGGGCATGCGAATTGTTGGTAATCTCGAGCTGAGCCTGGTGAAGTGGTGAACAGGCGCGCGAGTTGGCTCGGCGCTCAATGATGTCCGCGCTACGCTTGCAATGATTTCGACGATTCCTGCTTGCTTGCTTAGCCGGTTTGGCAGTCGCGCGGCATTCGAAAGAGCTGGTTTGCTGCAGGTCGCAGTCTTCGCGCTACCCGCGTCGAGGCGTGTATTGCCGGGCTCAAGTGATTGGGGCCGGTCCCGTCCAAGCTCCAGCTTCGAGCACCCACGCCCCGGATTGGGCGTTCCGTTCTTGTCGACGGCAAAGACCTGGGTCTGATCTAGCCCGAACTGATCTCGTTTTTCTCCGATCAACCTGCCGTATCGGCTCCGCCGGTTGTCGGTGTGACAGGCAAAACGAACTTCAGCGTCGCGCCGCGGACAGGATTCTGGGTCGCCCAAATGCGCCCGCCATGATTCTCGATGATGGAACGAACGATGGTGAGCCCCATGCCCATCCCGCTCGGCTTGGTCGTGTAAAAAGGCTCGAACAGACTCGGCATCAGCTTGGTGTCGATCCCTTTGCCCGAGTCGGACACCGATACGTGTACCTGATCGGGATCTTCCCGATCCGCCCGCACCGCCACTTCGCGCGGCCCCTTCGCGTCGCAAACCGAGTCGAATGCATTAACGACCAGATTCAGGACGGCCTGCGTTAGATGGGTCTTGTCCCCCAGCACCGGAGGCAGTGAATCGGGCAACTCCAAGGACCACGAGATCTCCTTCATCCTCGCATCGCCATTCACTATTCGAGCTACCTCAAGTAGAAGCTGCCTGACATCGACCGGTGCCATCCTGGCTTCGCCGCGTCGAAACATGGCGCGAACATTCTTGACGATATCTACCGCCCGTGCGTCATCGCGAATAATGTCGTCCAGCGCGGCGTCAATTTCGATTAGATCAGGAGTCTTGGCGGAGAGTAGGCGCCGAGCTGCCTTCGCATTGTTCAAGATTGCTCCGAGCGGCTGGTTGAGCTCGTGCGCTAGCGAGGCGGCCAGCTCTCCCATCGTCATTACATGTGACGCCTGGCGCAATTCCTCCGATAGCCGGTGAATCTCCGCTTCGGCACGCTTTCGTTCGAAGGCGTTTCCGAAAATTTCAGCGACCAGCTTCACTCGCTGGACCTCAATCGGCGACCAAGCTCTCTCGGAAAAGACCATGCCGACGGAGAGTGCACCTACCACAGCTCCACCAAACCTGACTGGAATCAAAACGTTTGATTTTAGAGAGACGTGACGCGCTGAGGCGAGATCTCTGCGAGCTTGCGGAGGCAATTCATCAAGACTCGAAAATATGACCAGTTCGCCTGAGAGCACCTTGGCAATGGCCCACGGATACAACTTGGCGACGTTCGTCCGCAGGCCTCTGATGTCCGGCGTCGTCACCCCAGGCCGCGACCACTGGTGCGTGACCAAGACACCTCCGCCCTCCGGATCTATTTGAAAGACACTGCTGCGATCTGCTCCCATCGCCATGGCGATTTTTTCGAGCCATCGCTCTACTTCTAAGTCGATCTCATCAATCGAACTGCGAACGAACGAAGAGGACAAGTCGCCCAGAAGCTCCTCGAAATCGACTGCTGCTTGCGCCTGGTTAGTACCCATTCTGCAGATCTTCGCCGCGTTCGCTGGATCTGTTTCCTGGTTCTTCGAAGCGAATGGCCTTTTGGAGAGTTCGCTGCCCGTTGCAGAATCGGCAGGAGCATAGCGGACGGGCAGGTCCCCGTCTCGTTGTTTATACGTCGGGCCTGACCCGGGTGAAAAGAGCCAAACCGTTCCGCGACGGAGGCTCCGGGGTCCGCCCATTTAATTTCCCGATGAGGACAAATGGGCGGATGTTTCCAATCCTGTAGTGCAGAGCTCCCAAGACCACTCCGTTCTTTGGTCGAACCGAGTCAAACCCCCGACGGAGCGGTTTTGCTCCAAAACTTGAAGGTCGAGCACGACGTCTTATGTTGGGGCGCAGCGAATACCCGACCACATCCCTAGAGACCCGTCCCACTCTGGTTGCGCGCTCTCAACGCGCCTTTACAAAGTGGAACGCTCATGCCGGGCCGGTCGGCTCAAGAACTACCACCGGGATCTGTCGCGAACCCGCTCGCTTCTGGTAGTCGTTGTAGGGCGGATACATCGCCGCCATCTTATTCCAGCCGCGCGTTCGTTCCTCGCCGCTCGCCGTGCGGGCACGGGCGCGCATCCTTTTTGAGCCGACCCGGATTTCGCACTCTGGATTCGCCTTCAGATTCACGTACCAGCCCGGATGCGTCGGAGCGCCACCCTTCGAGCCGATGATGAGGTATTTCCCATCCATCTCCTGATAGAGAAGCGGCAGCGGTCGGAGCTTGCCACTCTTCGCGCCGCGCGCGATGAGAAGCAGTGTCGGCAACGGGCCGGGCCCGCCGCCTATGGTCGAATCCCACAGATGTGCCTTGTCGGGATCGGATAGATACAATTCCACATGGTCCCTAATCCACTTCGGCATCTCTGCCGGGAGCTTTTCGAGCACTTCCTTCTCGCTCATTAGTGATCTCCTTTCGTCATTTGAGATCTGGCAATCTGCGAAGTTGGGACGATCGTTATCTTGCGGCGCCAAGATTTGCCGTCATGGAAGCATTTCCACAGAGACCCAAACGCAGCTATCTAAACGAACTGGGAGCTAGCGCTCGAGCGTCATCGTAGTCGCTTTCGTTTGAGTGCACGAAGACAGCCCGCACAAATCCTTCGCGCCGCCCGATTGAATGCTCAGCCTCCCGCTGCGATCCTGTCCTGCGTTTTGGTGTCGAAATCACTCGCGTCGTGGCGTTCGTGCAACTGGCTCGACGGCTCTCCGAAAACGCGATTGACCATCCGTCCTCGCCTCACGGCCGGGCGCGCCTTGAGCGCGTCAGCCCAGCGCTGCACGTTCTTGTAGTCCTGCGCGCTCAGGAACTCGGCTGCTCCATACAATTCGCCGTTTGCGAGCGCACCATACCAAGGGTAGATGGCCATATCGGCGATCGTATAGGTGCTCCCCGCCATATACTCATTCTGTGCGAGGCGACGGTCGATCACGTCGAGTTGTCGCTTCACCTCCATGGCGTACCGATCGATTGCATATTCGATCTTCTCCGGAGCATAGGCGTAGAAGTGTCCGAAGCCGCCACCCAGATATGGTGCGCTTCCCATCTGCCAGAACAGCCATGACAGGCATTCGGCGCGTACGCCGACCTCGGTTGGCAGGAATGCGCTGAACTTCTCGGCGAGATACAGCAGGATGGCGCCGGACTCGAAAACACGGATCGGCGTGGGACCGCTGCGATCCACCAGTGCCGGGATCTTGGAGTTCGGGTTTACCGCAACGAAACCGCTACCAAACTGGTCGCCGGCTCCGATATTAATCAGCCATGCATCGTACTCTGCGCCACTGTGCCCGAGGGCCAGAAGTTCCTCCAACATTATCGTGACTTTCACGCCGTTCGGGGTGCCGAGCGAATAGAGCTGG
This sequence comes from Deltaproteobacteria bacterium, assembly GCA_019237115.1. GTDB lineage: Bacteria > Desulfobacterota > Binatia > Binatales > Binataceae > JAFAHS01. Next base: position 62,045 of record JAFAHS010000068.1, on the reverse strand, counting down.
AGGGGGTGGCGCCCTACGCTCAGCTCCTTGTCGTGAGTCGGCCCCGCGATAGGGCGGTTGATACTTGCGAACCGGCCGCCGCTCGCCTTGTTCCACGTCCAAACTTTAGGGGGGATGTACTCGCTCATTTTTCTATACTCACCTTTTTCTCGACTCTAGGTGGAGAAGAGCTTGAGGCCCTCTCGCATCCTGTGAGCGCTATTAAGAAACCCGCTGCGACATAAGGAAGGGTACAATTTTTGGGACACACGAAGATACCAAAAGGGGGCACGGTGGCCCGCTCTGGATGGGAAACGCTGATAAGCTCTCCCAGGGAATCGTCCGCTTGATTTGTTTGATTTCTTCAATCAAACGAGTCCGACCACGGAATTTTCTACATGCGCCCGGATTTTCTTTCCCGACGGGTAACTTCGTCGGCTCGCTCAACCTCTCCAGCCGACCGCAAGGTCCGGCGTCATTTCAAACAATGCCCTAAGCACTTGGCATACCATCACTTGATTCCGCGATCGTCACACACGCATCACGTTCACACTCATGCCGGGGTCCCTGGACCATCCTCGCGCGTGCCACCCGTGGGCTCATTTCAGCAAGCTCTTTTGAAGTCACCGTTTGAGCGTGACCACCAGAACTTGATTTTCGTACCCAACGTACGTCGCACTTGATGGCCGCACAAGAAAACTCCCCTCCGCTGCAAGCGCATTGCGGTCGAGATTTGCTGGAGCAGCAGGGATCTGAAACCCCTAAGAAAGCTCGAAGAACCTTGGCTTTTTCCGCCCAGATCTTTCCGGAAATGGCCGTTTTCGGTACGGTTTGCCCCACGTGGGGCGAGGTTACTTGGTTGTATCGTCACCCACGCGAAACCCTTGCCCCGGCCCGCTGGTCGGGGTGCGCATGCGGCAAGGCATTTATAGATCGCCACCCGCCAGATGGATGCGCCGCGGTGCAAATTGAAGCTGAAGTTGCCGGTAGCGGCTACTCCTTACGACGGCAATCGCACTGCCGTCGTCTCGGGTAGTTGGTTAAATCTTTCATACGATGATGATCCCTTCGTTCGACACGTCGCGCCCGCGCATTGTTGCAGCCATCGGCTCGGGCGTCATGATTGCGATCGCCACGGGCCTCCATCCGTGGTGGCCAATCGCCTGGATTGCGGCGACGCCTCTGCTCGCGGCGTCATTTTCGGCGCCACCGCGCGAGACCGTAAAGCTAGCGGTGATTGCGGGGCTGATCGGAAGCCTCAGCACAACCCTGTACTACCTTCAGGTCAGCGAGCCGCTTGCGGCGCTGATGGCCTCGCTCGAGCGGGCGTTGACCCTCGCAGTCACCGTCAGCCTGGCGCGATACGCGGTGGTGCAGTGGGGTCACTGGCTCTCCATCTTTGTGTATCCCGCGCTGACGGCGGGCTTCGATATGCTGGAAAGTTCATTTTCCGCTCACGGCTCGGTGGGCAGCGTGGCCTTAAGTCAAATGAACGCCATCCACGTGATTCAAATCGCTTCGCTTTCCGGAAGAGCGGCATCGTGTTCATCGTGAACCGGTTCGCGTCGATCTGGGCGATTGCGTGGTACCAGGGCTCGCTGGAAGGTCAATTTCGCAGGAGCCATGCAGTTGCATGCAGGCATGGTGTTGGTGGCGCTGGCGTTTGGCTACGTGCGACTGGCGGTCGCGCCGCGCCAGCGCCAGATACCAATCGGCCTGGTAGTGCAGGACACGCGGTCCAACGTCGAGGCCAATTCCATCGACGCACCACTGTGGGCCACCTACAGGACCGGAATCGACGACGTGGTGCGCCGCGGCGCAGTCGTCGTGGTCCTGCCGGCAAAGATCGCTCCGTTGACCCCGGCCCAGGCCGAGTCGATGCATGATGCTCTCGACCGTTTTGCTGAGGGCAAAAAGATCTACTTGTTGGTGGGGTCACTGTCGCTGCTCCGGGTCACACGGAAAATTGTGCATGGTTGTTGAGCCCCACTGGAATATTGGGTGGAGACTATTCCAAACGTCACCTGCTCCGGGGTTTCGAGCATGCGCTCGTTCCCGGACACATAAGGATCGTCAGGATCGTAGAGGACACCCTGACCGGAATCGCGATTAGCCAAGACATGGATTTTCCGCGACTAGGACGCGGCTACGGGCGAGCAAGTGTGCGTTTGATGCTGGTCCCGGGATGGGACTTTCGGACACGACGCCTGGGCGCATTCTCGCGTTGCGGTCCTGCGTGGAATTGAGGGCGGCTACTCCATCGTGCGCGCCGCGCGAGACGGATTTCTTACGATCAGCGATTCTTATGGCCGGGTGCTCGACCAGGAACGCAGTTCGGAGCAACCCTATGCAGAGCTGGAAGCGAAGGTGCCGATCGGGTCCGGAATGACTGTGTACGACCTGATTGGTGACACGTTCGGCAGGCTGGCGTTGGCTTTTGGAATAACGTTGAGTGCATTCGCGTTGCGCCCCAAAAAGAAGGAGGAAACAGAAGAGCAGGACGAGTTCTAGAACAGCTTCGCGGCCAGACCTCCAGGTCTCGAATTCTCCCCGACCATGCCCACCGTTTAGAGCGGGAGGCGTACCTGGATCGCTAGCACCAGCGCGCTGCACCGATCCGCGGGCGCTTGGGATCCTGATAGTTGCCGATGTCCAAGTCTCCAGGCCCAAATCGTGGAAACTGTCCTCGACCCCACTGATCAACTCTTGCGGGAGATCGCAGGCTGCCATCACCCATCTCCAGGCCGGCGAGCTCCAAGCTTGGCGCGGACCGCGCACGAGGAGATGTACAGCTGATTTCCAGGTTTCGCAGCTCGAGATGAGCGCGCCTTGGAGCCCCAGTTCCGCCAAAACTCCAGCGATCCGCAAATACACAAAGTGGGTTCACGGCAAACGCGGTCAGCAACGTTCAGGGGGCGGTTTCGCGCTTCTCCGATAAAGGCAAAGGATAGAGTCGACCATCGCTCAGCCTGAATCTCAAGCCGAGCGACTTAAGATTCATTCCCGTTCGACTCGTAGATCGCATGTTTCAGGTCTCCGCGCGCGGCACGATCCCGGCCAACACGGGCGGTTGGGTCTCCCCACTGAAGACTCGTACCTCGATGGCTTCTGCTTCTGGAATCTCATCGAATAATTGGTAAATCGCCGCCTGCGCATCTTCCAGGCATTGAGTGGTATGAAGCTTCTGCATAGACATCGGCGTACGATCGCGGTCCCATGGAACAACTGCTCGCGCTATCCATTCGACCAGCGGTGGCCGGATCCACGTACAACGACAGCATCGCGATGAGGTAAAGGACGATTCGTGCTCGTGCGATGTTGAGGTCAATCTCCTGAAAATCAGGCATGTGCACAATCCTTTTGCGTCAGATCGCTCGTGATTACCCCGTTGTAGAGCGGAAAAAGACAAAAATTTGTCTAGTCCAAGCAAGAGCTATTCCCGCTGCTTTGAGATGAGAGGGTATGGGTGAAGCGCGGATCTCAGAGCGCAGGGCCGCGAAAAAAGAAACGCTGGTGCTGGAAGGCACGCCGTGGGGCGGGAAGGGATGGGCAAGAGGCCATCGCGCGTGGTCGAGGGCAGTGAATCCCGGCTACAGCGGACGAAACCGGCGACCGCGGACGAAACCGGCGACCGCTGACAAAAACCGGCCGGCTCTGAATGTCCGGGTTATTGACCTAGTTCGATCTCTCCGCATCGCAAGACAGACCACGCTCGCCAACCAACCCTATTGTATGAATGAGTACGGCCGGCTAACGCGGGTAATCATGCGGGCTAACGAGCCCGAACCCGCGGCTCAACAGGCAATTCAGACGATCCCGTCGCGGCGCAACACGTCAACCTCGGCCGCGGAGATACCGAGGCTTTGCAGTACTTCTGCGGTGTGTTCGCCAAGCTCGGGGACGTGTGGTGGAATTTCGTCGCCGTGCAGGCCGGACATCTTGATGGCGGATCCTAGAACCTTGATGTCTCCGTAATCGGCAATGGTGCCGTTGCGCACGATATGACGTTCGGCAAGCTCGTGGTCGGCGGCGACTTCATCGATTTCACGCACTGGGGCGCATGGGATGGCGTGGGCAAGAAGAAGCTTGACCAGGCTGTCACGCTTCTGGGTGGCGGTCCATTGCCCGACCATGGAGTCGATTTGGTCGACCATCTTAAAACGGCTCTGATGGTCCTTGTAGTCAGGATGGTCAATGAGTTCCTCCCGTGCCATAAGGCGCGCGAGTTGTTGCCAGTTGGCTTCGGTCAGGCAGTAAATCCAGATCTCGCCGTCGGAACATGGATAGGTATTGCAAGGGCAGCTGGTGGGATGGCGGTTGCCGAGGCGGCGGACCTTGAATCCGTCCTGAACGACACCGATAGCGCCGTTGATCGCGGGCATGCAGACGTCGAGCATCGCAACCTCGACCTTGCGACCTCGGCCGGTGCGCTCGCGCTGAAGGAGAGCCGCCAGGATGCCTGCGGCAAGATGCATCCCCGTGCTGGTGTCGATTAACGCGGCGGTGACGCGTACGCCCGGGCGGTCGGCATACCCGGTCATACTGATGATCCCGGAGGCAGCCTGGATGGTGAAATCCATCGCTCCCAGTTGGGCAAAACGACTGTCTGGACCATATCCTTTGCTTGAAGCGAAAACGAGACGAGGAAAACGCGGAGCCAGATCGTCATAGCCGAGCCCGAGCCGTTCGAGCGCGCCAGGAGCGTAGTTCTCAAGGAGCACGTCCGAATCGGCCAGCATGCGGAAGAGGATGTCGCGGCCACGCGGATCCTTGATGTTGAGAGAGACGGACTTCTTGCCCGTGTTGAGCATGAGGAAGCCGTAGTTGGTGCCATGTTTGGCGGGCGGACGTTTGCGCAGAAGTTCGCCAGTTCCGACCGGTTCTATCTTGATGACTTCAGCGCCGAACTGGGCCAATTGGAAGCCACAGTAGGGGCCCGCATAAATCTGGGCGAGTTCGACCACACGGTAACCATGAAGCGGTAGACTCATAAAAGTTCCTGTTCCTACTAAAAACTCCGAAAGCCTGGAAAAGTCTAGCGATGGACTCGACGCCATGGCCAAAGCTGGTCCAGTATTTTCGAGATACCCGGAGCGCGCGCAGCGAGAATGAGAGTGCCGCGCGAAGCTTTTGAAGAAACGCATGGGAGAAGTTGCCGCGGCAAATTCATCGGGCCAAGCGGGGAACGTGGTAAGCGACGCGACACAGGTGACAGGACGTATCCGACACATGGGTCACACTTCTCGCCTTTAGGGAGAGGTGTGGGATGCCCTGTGACATATAGATGTTGGTAGCTCGCCTTGGATCGGAATCGACCTGATATTGCTGGCGGTTTGCCGGCGTGCGAAAAAAAGCGCGTTTTTTGGTTCAGCGATTAGTCAGTGGGAAGCGAGTCGGTAGCGCGGGGCGTAACTCTTGAGAATCGTCTTCCAAGCGCCCGATTGCTTGGTCACCGGGGCATGAGGAATTTGCAGGTAGGGCCGTTGGCGCGGGACAGACGATGGCCCAGCGTTGCGAGCGGCAAGTCCGCAGCTTCGGCGACGGCCCACGTACCATGCATCATAGCAGGTGACGGCATGACGAAGTTCCCACACCCACCTTGCGAAGGGTTCGAACGCAAACAGCTCGATCTCAAGTTGGCTCAGCGCGTGGACATCGAGGTTGGCCTCGACGGTAGCAATTTGTTTCGCACACTCAAGGCGATAAATTATGTTCATCGCTTCGACTTTTGCCAACTCCGGAGCGCATAGATTTCCGCCGGCCAGAACTTGTTCCGCCCAGGTCATGGTCAGACCCGAATCGACGAGTGCGGCGACCAGCACCGATGAATCGACTACGGCGCTCAACGACGGTCCGCGTTGCGATGTTTAAGGATCTGCGCGGCGCTAATCCTTGTCCCGGCCGCTTGTTTTCTGCTCCGGGCCTGTTCGAGCCACGTTTCGATTGACGGGCGAGCAGCCAGGCGCTCGAGCTCAGCCCGAAGAAATACCCGCATCGATTTACCCTGCGACGCGACGCGTCCCGGCAGTTCATTGCGTACCTTCTCCGGAACGTCGCGAATCGTAATCTGGACCGCCATGCTGGCATAGTCCCAGCTGTGACTGCGTTCCGCAAAAGTCACACCCGGATGAGCCGAATACCAGACAAGCATTGAAGGATTCGTCGAACCTGAATCCTCCTTTTCGATGCCCTTTGCCTTCGCAGCAAGTGGACCGCGCTGGATGCACTGGGTGGGCCCGGCGGGAGATGCGTCCTCATCCCTACTGCGAACCTCCCGGAGTGTTGAAAACCGACCCCCAGACCAATTAATCGCAGGGTTGTTCACCCGAAAAGCTCCCAAACCGCTGCACAGGTGGCCGTCAAGGGCTGTGACGGCCCCCTATCTCTCCGACAGTCAGGGCGAAGACATCCCTTTCCGGTGCCCCGTCGTTTCACGTAACAGAGATTTAACGCATCCGAAGCGTTCTGGGGTTTTCCAATAGGGTTTATCAATTTAAACCTTTCACCGCTGATAAACAGCCTTGTTAGCGTTTTGACGGGGGAATCGCATGAAGCTCGCTCGAATCCTGGCCTGTTTTGCAACCATCGCCCTATACCTGTCTCCTGCTGAGTTGGCGCGGGCGCAATCTACTGTGAAACTTTCAGGGACCGTCCCATTTGAGTCACTTCGACTCCCAACCTATGGAGACCTCGAAGCGACCCAGAACCTCGCGCTGCAAATTTGGTTCAAGCCGCGCAATCAGGGTGAGCTGAATACTCTGGCCGCCGCGCAACAGAACCCCGGCTCGCCGCAGTATCACAAATGGCTGACGCCCCAGGAATACACGGTGCGTTTCGGCGTAACCCAGGAGGAATTCGACAAGGTTTCACACTGGCTGACCAGCGAAGGGTTCCAGGTGACCGGTGGCTCACCTGCCCAGGGCTTCGTCAAGTTCAACGGAAGCGTCGCTTCCATCAGCCATACGTTCAATACGGCCATTTCGAAGTTTTCGGCCGACGGGACCAAGTTCGCCAATGCAACCGATCCGCAGCTTCCGGCCGAATATGGGGGCTTAGTTAGCAGCATAACCGGACTGAGCAATCTGTTCGCGTCCAAGGCACTGAGCGCTAACCCGGCGCGTCCGGCGGAAGAGGGACTAGCGGCGCGCTCCATGTCGAATCCGGCGGCTTCATTGAAGGAGCCGCTGATGTTGGCGTCGCTTCCGGCTGCTTCCCCCGCAGTAGAATCTCCTGACGTGACCATGGGGGGCCAGACATCGCTCACCCCCAACGACTTTTATACCTTTTACGATGAGGGTCCCCTGAAGACAGCGGGAGTAACCGGCACCGGCTGCATCGCGATTGTTGGAGACTCGGATTTTAACACCGCTCCGATTGCGGCCTTCAACAACCAATTTGGACTCCCCGACAATAGCGCGAACATCACCAAGATTCTGGTTGATGGCACCAGTCCCGGGATTAACAGCGACGAAGTCGAGACACTGGTGGACTTGGAATGGTCGCACTCAGTCGCGCCTGGCGCCGCCATCAAGTATTTCCTTGGTAACGGCAGCAGCTCGACCAACGGTCCCATCGTCGATGCAATTCAGGGCGCCGTCACCAATGGCGCCTGCGGCGTCATTAGCGTCAGCTTCTCGTTGTGCGGAGGAAGTTCCTCATTCTACACGACGACTATCGGAAACATCATCACCCAGGCGCAGATCCAGGGACAGACCATTCTGGTTTCCGCGGGCGATGACGGCGCGGCTGGTGCCGTGTTTAACGGCGCCTCTTGCGTAACTGGTACCACGAAAAATGTTAACGAGCTTGCCTCAAATCCGTTTATCACTTCCGTAGGTGGAACTGCTTTTAATGCTGGCAGTCTGACTTCGCATACGACCGAGCGAGCGTGGAACGATAGCGATGATCCCATCGGATCGTTCGCTGGTGGAGGAGCCACCGGCGGTGGTGCCAGCATCTACTTCAGCAAACCCACTTACCAAAACGGTCTGACCCCGAACGACAATGCGCGCGACCAGCCGGACGTTGCATTTGTCGCCAGTCCCAACTATCCGGGCGCCTTTGTCTACCAGGACCCCACAACTGTCGGCACCAACAATTGTCTGCAAACCTCCGCCGGTGCATGCCTCCAGGTTTATGGAGGAACAAGTCTCGCGGCAGCCGCTTGGGCCGGCGTTGCAGACCTGCTCGTTCAGAAGTCAGGCGCCAATGTTGGCTCGATCAACTCCCAAGTCTACCAATCGGCCGGTGCTGGACAGTCGGCGGCAGGCTTCTATGACATCACCGCCGGCGACAACAACTTTAATGGAGTCGCGGGATTCACAGCGCAGGCCGGCTACGACCAGGTGACCGGATGGGGCACCATCGACATCAACAATTTCGTCACTGCTTTTGTTGAGACCCCGACCGGCTCCTCGAGCGCGATGGCGGCAGCGACGGCTGTGCCCGCGGCGACCGCTACGGCGACGAACACTGCCACTCCCACTCCTACTCCGACTCCTACTCCCACGGCCACCGCCACTCCGGGCCCCCAGGCGGTCGTTACTGTAACTAAGTCTGGAACCGGCGGCGGGTCTCCCACAAATACTGTCGCGGGAGGCACTTTTACGATTGCCAACAAGACCAAAAGCACCCAAACCATAAACTCGGTGACTATTAACGTGAGCGACCCGTTCGTGTTCTCGTCGTTTACGTTGACCGCAACGATTGGTACCACCTCGTCCACCTCCTCGCCCCCGGCAACCCTCAAGAACACCGTCTTCACATTCTCACCCGCCTTGAGTCTGCCGGCGGGCCAGACCGCGACCTTCGCACTCTCGACCGTAATCGCGCTTACTCCAGGGATGATCGACAGACCAGGCGTACGATTCGCTTATGCTTCGATCATTCCCTCCGCAGGGAATGGAACCAACGGCAACGGTTTGGGTCATCTACTACTCGGGCTGGGATTACTGGGCATGTGTCTGGCCGGAACCAGCGAGCGACGGCGACTCAAGATCGCGATTTTCGCCGCGATGCTCACAGTCGTCGCGATTGGCGCGGCTGGATGCGGTGGGAGCAGCAGCGGCCCTAGCGGTAATGGTCTTTTTTCGTCCACGCAGACGGTTGAGTCGGCCTCCGTCACAGTAGGAGCCGTACCGCAGACTGTCGGCGGCGTGCCTGTGAAGCTCGGCACGATAACGGTATAAAAAAGAGGTCCGCAGGTTGCGCAGATTCACGCACATTTCCGTATCGGTGAAATCTGCGTAATCTGCGGATTCTCTGCTGGTTCCGATAAGATGACGCAGGAACTTGGTGGGGTTGTTGAGGAAGGTCTCCGTGATCCTTACGTGGTCTAGTTCTTCGTAGGGCAGCGTCCGCATCTGAGCATCGCCGGACGGCTGTGACCGCGCCCCAGACTCTCGTACCCAGGCCGTCATTCTCCACTCCTGAACAGCACGATGCGTTCAAGCGAGCCGCCATCGTGCGGCTCGATAGCCTCTTGTCGGCGAGGGCGTACGTCAGGCGCTCGAGGCAGCGTAATAGCGCACGGCTGCCAACAACACGGAACGGAATCGGATCGAGTCCTGGCGAGGAAAGTCATTCGATCTTATATTACGAATCGGGTTTGGAAGGCCCGAAAGGAACCCCGAGCGATACTACGAAACCATGGGCATCGTCACCAAGAAGCTCGAACATGTCGAGGCTCATCTCAATTACGCCACGGCCGGCGCGGGTCGCAGGTCGGTGCCTATTCACAATGCCCGTGCCGTCGTCGACCAGCTGTCCTTGGAACAGCAGGGATTTATATTACGTCGCCACAAGACCGCGTCGACAAATTTCTTCGACGAGGCGGAAGTGCGTGCGGTCTACTACCCGGAGGTCGAACAACTCCTCAAGGAGACCACTGGGGCTGCAAGAGCGGTCGCGTTCGAACATGACGTGCGCTCCGCCTCGAAGGCCGAGCGCGCCGCGAAAGGTGCGCGCCAGCCCGTCAAAATCGTGCACGATGACTACACTGAGAAGTCAGCTCCGGAACGCGTGCGATTGTATCTGCCTCTGGAAGCCGAGGCGTTGCTGAAAGAGCGCTACGCCGTGATCAATGTATGGCGGCCGATCACAGGCCCTGTGCTCGACACACCGCTGGCAGTCTGTGATGCGCAAAGTATCGCGGCCGCAGACCTCATACCCACGGAAGAAGGGGTCAAGCACGAAGTCTATCTGTTCGACTTCAACCCCAACCACCGTTGGTACTATTTTTCCGCGATGACCACGAGTGAAGTGCTGCTCTTCAAGTGTTTCGACTCAAGCAAAAATAGCCAGGCCCGCGTCACCGCACATACCGCGTTCGACCTGCCCACGATGGCTGCTCCGGTGCAGGCGCGTCAGAGCATAGAAGTCCGCGCGTTGGTTTTCTTCGCGGGTGCCGGCAGCATAGCGGGATCAGCTTGACGCCCCAGGCCCCGCGGTTCCAGCACGTCCGCCAATGCACCGGCTCCCTTACACCGCCTCGGTCATACGTACAGCTGGGCGTTGCGAATTGGGGGAAGTAAGACGATCTCAACAAGTCCGGTCGCGACGTCATCAAGGAGGCCGAAAGCAAGGCACAGGGCCCGGTAATTCCGGAATCGCCCTGAGCGCAACAAACATTGATCGCGCAAGAGCCGGGACAGACAAAGACCAACGATTCCTGCCATCTGTGGGAGAGACTATTGTAGCCGGTACATTATGGAACTTGTGTCTCCCGGCGGGACACAGGATTCTCTGGACCGACCCCTCGGATTTGAGCCAGAAACTGCTGACCAAAAGTCAGTAGCTGAACTGGCGAACACGTCGCGATCGCCCTCGCGTGCGTTTTGAATTGTTCACTTCGAAACGCGACGAGCGGTATCGGCGACGAGCCGCAAGTCTCTGTGATCCCGTCTTTCAGTCATCCACAGCTTCCTCGGAGACAATCCCGCATAGCGCCTCAAATTGCTGGATGCAACCAGCTCACCGCTCTCAGCTAATCATTTCGCTGGTGCCGAAGGACCATAGTGAGCGTCAGGTCCCAGGCGTTGCGGATGTTGGCGATCGCCAACAGCAAAAGAGCCGCTGCTAGCGCATTCAGCCCAAAATCCTTTTGCAGATAGATCGAGACGGCGGCCACGAGCAGCACGAGGTACCCGACCCCTGGTAACAAGCCGTACGCCAAGTAGTCCTGGAGATAGTTCGTCATGTCGGTGCGCACGACTTGGATCGTGATGTAGGTGGAAATGATCGCACCGATCAGAGCGGTGGCACCAACTAGCACGGCGAGGAATTTAGCCTGATGCGATGGAAATAAGGCGAGGGCAGACAAGAAGAAAACGCTAGTGAAATGGATGACTACCGGGCTCATAAACGTGCGCGTCGCCGATTGACTCTCTTTGGTCAGATAACCGGCGCCGAGCGAAACAGCAATGAACAGCAAGCCGAGCAAAGTCGCCCCTGCCGTTCCTACCAGAACGTAAAAGTCGTGCCATTCCTTCAGCGCTTCGACTGTCCACATCAAAATAACCCGACGCTGCCAAGGTCCGATACTTCGCGAGATTAAAGCGGCGTTTGCTTTCCTCCGGTACGTCGCCGCCGAGGAATCATTATGCGCTGGTTGAACGCCCGGACTAGGACCCGGCTCCCGGTCTTTCTCGAAATCGCTGCCGAATCGCTTGGGTGAGCGAATCCGCCGTCTCCCAACACCCGCCGTCTGTGGTACCCGAGCGGCACGATGACGACAAGGACCTGGTGGTCGGGCGGGGCCTCACTCGTCAGGTTCTGCCCGATAGCGGTCATATCCGGGTGCGTGAGCGAATTCGAATTTTAAACCGTCAGGATCGGCGAAATAGACCGCGAAGTATCCGGGGGAATACGGATACTCGAAGGGAGCATCGAGGATTGTCGCTCCTATTTCCTTCAACAACTCGTACAGTTTCTCAACCTCCGATCGGTTCTCGGCAGTAAAGGCCAAATGGTTAAATCCCGGAGCGTTTCGATCGTGTACCCTGCGCGCGAACTCACCCTTCGACGGACGGATCGATATCGAGTAGCCTGGTCCGACCCACGTCCGGAGTCGGGTCTTCATCGCCTGCTGAGTGGATTCCGGAACTTCGACGCGTTTTAATCCTATGAAAGTAAAGATCTTGTCGTAAAATGTGCTCGAGCTTTCCAGGTCACTGACCGTCAGGGCAATATGGTTGACGCCTCCGCGAGCCATCACTTACCTCCTGAGTAATTCCTCTTCGTATTCGTTGACCGAAGCCGAAACCCCTATCGCGCCGTTTTGTTGCGTCGCCGGCAAAAGTTGCACCGCTGCTAAACGATGCGTTGGATGCGAGAAACGTGATCATCTGAGCACTCTGGTCGGGCCTCCCGACGCTCTTGGCAGTACACCGATTACTAAACCAGCTATCGTTTCGGCAATTCCCGCGCATGGCAGCTTCGCAATATGGATGACAGCGTTTCGCGACGGATGGTAACTACGAACCGTTCCGGCACTCAGATTTGGGCAGGGCCGCCGTCGACGAATAGCCCAGCGCCGGTGACAAACGTGCTGTCGTACGCGAGCAAGAGCGCCGCACTGACCATTTCATCGGTGTGCCGAAGCGACCCATCAGGAACCTGCTTACGATGTTCGCCAACATCCGCTGACCCGCTGGCCACCGCACCAATCGGTCACAGGCGGGTGTGTTAACCGGACCGGGCTGAGCGGGTTTACAAGGATTTTACGTTTCTTCAAATCCATCGTCCACGTGCCCGCGAAATACCGTACCGCCGCCTTGGTCGCGCTGTACAGGTCGACGCAGGGTTGTCTTTGAACGCCGGGATCGCGGCGTTCAGATGAATCGATCCGCCGTCGTGAACCAGAAGCAAAGCTTTCCTTACTTTGAACAACCGTCCTTTGAGGCTGGATGTCGAAAGTCCGATCGAACTGTTCGTCCGTAATTTCTCCCACAACGGCGGGTTCAAACGAGGCCGACATTCGCAAAACCGAATGTCGATGCGACCTTGGTTTCCGGGCGTCACCGCCGTGAGGCATGGAAGCCTCCACGGCAGGATCGTCATGCAGTGCCCGCTCCCGTTGGCGTCCGCGGCCATGTTCGGAGCAGCCGCGTTCGTTTTCGCAAATTCGCGGATTGGTGGAGGGTTTGTCAGAACCGATCCTTCCGCTGCAACACCTGCCGGTCCTGCCTTTTTCCTCTCCCTTGATCGTCAAAACGGAACGCAAGAGCTGTTGCTATTTCGGTGTCGCAACAAGTCGCGTTGGGTAAGCGACGAATCTCTCGCCCGGCCCTGGAGTGGTGAACTGGCTCATAGGGCTCGTCTTCCCGTCGCATCTGCCACTGCCATCCATTGAAGCCACTGTGTAGTAATAGGTCGTTGAGGCCTCCAGTCCGCTCAAGCGCACACGGAAAATCGTCTCTCTATGCCCCCGGTTGAGCCTGATTTGAGATTTTGCTCTTTGGCTCAGCTGCTTTGGATCCTTTCCGTATTGCACTACCCCAAAATGTTGGTCCGACCCGCCGGGGTTGTTAGTGGTCCATCGGATGACCGCGAAATCGGCGCGCGCCAATTCGAGCGCTGGCCGCTGGATGAATTCGACGGCCGTGACCTTTTGGGAATAAGGAGGCAGCTGAGCAAGCGTTGTGCTCGACGAGACCAGGCAGCTAACCGTTGCGACAATCGCGAGCTTCAAAAACGAGCTTGTCATGATCCCAATGATCCATTCGTGAAAAAAACTGACCTTAGAGGCTTCCGTTGGACCCGGACCATCACCAGAAGTCGTCAGCTATTCGTTCTACCGTTTGCTTGGCAGCAGCCACGCTGGCTGCTGATTGGGCATCGTTCAGATTCCACGCGTTATCCACGATCACGCTGCGAACCTCATGCACTCCTATCATGCGAAGCCAAAAAATCAATGTAGGGCGCCTGGTGATAGAAGCTTGGAGGTATTGAAGTCCCCTCACGATATGTTGATCCCCGCGTATAGACGGCCAGCGCCTTAGGGATGTTGAGGGACGGCCCATATTCTTTGCCGTCATATGTGAACAAGTAATTGCGCTGAGCCGTCAAATCGATCAACTGCTTGAGCTTGTATGGGATGGAGAAGTTCCACATCGGTACGCCCAGGACACTTCGGTTCGCTCGTTGGAAGCGACCCATCAATTCTTGAATCCGGCTCCATGTATGCGATTCCGTGTCTGTCATTGGTTCGTCCTTGATGGCCTTGTACTTCGCGCTTCGATGCGGCGTCGAACTCGGGGAGATTCTCGTCCCATATATTCAGGACGTCCTCAGCAATCGTGGGGAGGACCTTCCTGGAAGCCAAAAGAAAGGCTTTGGTCAGTGCGATAGAGTTTGATTTGTCGGCTCGCGGTGATGACTGAATGTGTAGAACGTTCATGGGATCGTTCCTAATTTTTAAGTGGTTCCTTTCCAGAATTGCTCAGAAAGGAAGAGCGAGTGGGGGCCTCAGTTCTGGAGAGCAGCATTCAAAACATTTGAGCCTAGCCCTTTAGACATGTCATTTCTCAGATCTGAAACACTTTATCGCTTTCGCGGTTTTCACTGTAGATTCACCCGATTCCTGCGCCTTTAGCATCTTGTTTTTTGTTTTACGGAATCGGGCTCGGTCCGGGTGTCGGCGCGATCCCGCATATAGCCCGCGCGCAGGGCGGAAGTGGTTCCGGAGCGGGCATCAGCAACCCGTTGCCTTGCGTGGAGGCGTCGCCGCCCGATGAGCACCTACCCGTATAGGTATTCGCGTCCGGGTAGGGCGTCGTGTAACCGTCGGTCAGTGTTTCCAGGAAAGCCACGATCTGATTTTCCTCTCGGTCTGTCAAACCGAGATTGCCCGACGTCATGTCGATGTTATCGGGCACCTCTGGCATCGGCCAACAATCGACCTTTTCCGTTTTACCGGGTGGACAATGTCCCGAAGTAACCGGGTATGCGTACAGGTCCCTGGTATTGTAGAAGTGGACCAGTTGTTTCAGGCTTTTGATGTAGCCGTTGTGAAAGAACTCTTTCTGGAAGTAGGGACCCGGTGCCTCGGTACTGGGACACTGTGGCGGCGTCATCGCCACATCCCGTGCGGTGGTCGTCTGCATCTGACCGTCTGATTTCGGCGCCAACGGTATCCAATCCGAGTTCGGATTAGGAGCGGAACCGAAGCCACTTCTCAGAAACGTGCCTACCCCTAAATCCCTGTAGCCGAAACCGTAAGGGTTAGGCGTAAAGCCGTACCCATCCGGCGTGGTTTGATAAAACAACGCAACTCGAGGATTAAGAGGCAGGCCGAGATTGGCATAGCCGAAGCAGGTGAACAAAGGCCTTGTCTCGGCTGGAGCGCCGGTATCAGTCTGACTCGACTTCAGGGTAGTCGACAATCCGTCGAGATGGCAGGAGTTGCAGTTGCCCTTGCCGTTGAACAGTTGGTAGCCCGACATCTCGTCCGCGGTCATTTTGTACTTGCCCGCCAAGAAGGCGTCGAATTTCGACGAGAAGGCACTTATTTGCAATGATCGTTCGTATTTGGAAATAGACTGGCCCCAGTGGTCGAAGATGTCGTTCGCCTTGGTGCGATCTTCAGGCTTGAGCGCCACCGGCATTGTGCTGGTGCCGAATACCTTCGCCCCACCAGGAGTGTTGCAAATCTGTTCGGTGTCAGCGGGCCACTTGATATTGAACGAACTGCCCCATACCCGCTCAAACAGGGGACGGTACACTGCCGTAGATAATCGGTAGGCGATACAGGCCGCATCAGGGAAACCCATTTCCTGGGTATCGACCGGAGGATGCTGCCCCTGTTCAGCGTCGGCGCTCTGCAGTAAGTATCCCGTCGAGCGCGCGTCAAAGAAGTTGCCTCCAAAAAACGCGGCCTGCGCCGAGTTGTATTCAAGGACGGGGAAATCCGGTGAATACGTATAGCGCTGAGCTGTGCGCTTTCCGGCCCTGTAGTGTGCAGTACCCGGATAGGCGACCATCGTCAGATTCACGGATTGGATCGGTCCGCTAAACCCCGCGTACGGCATGTGGCAGGAGGCGCACGCCCGGTTTCTGAAAGGAGAGATGTTCAAGTCGAAATTCAAGAGCTTGCCGAGCATCTCCATTTCCATGTAACCGGTGCCCCGGTGCGTAGGTGGGCTGCCCGGGGACTTAGGCGCCGGCAAGGCGTGCCACTCAGCAATTGTCTTATTGAAAATGGTCCGAATTTCGTTCTGGACCCTTACTATCTCCGAATCCAAATCCGATGGAAGAATGCCGGACGGGTATGGGTCATAAACTGCCGACGACGATGCCGACGGCGACAGCGGCAATGGTGACGGCCGTTCTGCCCAAACGCGGCAAACAATAACGCTCCCTAGCAGCGCTGCCGCGATTCCCGTGATCAATAAGCCTCGACGCATGAGTCTAGTCGGACCTTCCCAAGAGGCCGCCTCTTTTCTCGTCGCTGCTCCACGCATGCGACTTCCGAGCCGATACAGGGAATGGCAACGAGAGCGCCGCTTTGCGCAGGATATCAACGCGTTTTCAGAGCGCAAGGCTGGCCATCTTTACCTGCCTGTATTCTTCAAGGACTAGCAGGATGACGATCACGTCCAGGACCGTGACCGTTGCTAGGAACAGAGACCGTTGATGCCAGAGTTGGAAGATCTGATAGATAGTGAACCCGGCAAACACCGCAATGGCCGTCGGGTATGACCAAAGTCTATTGGCGGCAAGTCCGGCGACTAGCAACAATTTTACCGCTCCGTGGACGATGAGGAACACGCTCGCTGACACCTTGGCCTGAACAACCCGTCCAGTGGTGTGGAGAAGGAGGTTTGCGACAAGGTCGGTCGGATCCTCTTTCAGTTCTCCTCCAATAAAAAAGGAAAGGATCCCGCTTATCGTAGCCGGAGTAAGAAACAAGAGCAGAAGCCCGCCCACTAGCTCGAGGCCACCGTCCACTCCCTTGACGAATATGCCCAGTTGAAAGAATCGATGGAGAGTGCGCTTTCGGCTCGGATGCCGCGACTCGACCTGGTCATCGCTTATGTGTCCTTTGCCTTCCATCGATTGCTGCGACACAATACTTGGCGCTTTCGACACAGGCACCCATCGGCAGAATGCCAAAAAGCTCTCTCGCACGGCAAATTTTCCGCGACCGCGAATTCCGACACTTTGGCAATGTAGTACCGGAGTCTTTAGCCCACCAGAACCAAAGCTGGCGCGAGAGTCTCTCCAAATTCACGAAGGCGAGTCCCGGCTTCTGGAGCAACCCCGCCGTCGCGAGGAGTTTTCAACCTTCCGAGGTCTGCATCGCCTGCCATTCACGGTGGCGCAGGGCCGCATGCTCCGTTTCTCTAACCTGGGAATCGAGGGTACATCCAATCGCTAACCGCATTCGGACAGACTCACTGTCCGGGCGCTGAAGAAAGTACCGTTGCATCACCGCTGCAGCCGTCAACCAAGCCGCTTTGCACCCAGCGTGAGCACTAGCTACTCTTCCTGATGACACACGGCTTCGATGTTATTGCCATCGGGATCCTTTACGAAGCCGCCGTAGTAGTTGCTATGGTACCGAAAGCAAGGCGACCAATGGAAATTCGCCACGCGCTACCATACCTTCGAAGGACTAGACAATAAGCTCTACTTGCGGACTTTCATCCCATGATTGCCATAGGCAACCGCTGAAGCGTACCTCGCCGATCTCGCGCGGAAAGTCGACCAGCCGAGCCACAGCGCATTTTGGTTTCCGGAAGCGTTTGGCCGCGATCGATTCGCGGTCGCCGCTCACATTCTAACTCTAACCGTGACCGACAAGCTAGTCGTCGGGACCGGCATCGCCAACGTCTGGAAGCGCCAGCCGATCACGATGAGCGATGCGGCCCGCGCCCTTGCGGAAATCTTTCCTGACCGCTTGATCCCGGGATTCGGCGTCAATCAGGGCCCGATGATGGCGCAACTCGGCCTCACGTATGAGAAGCCCGTCGCTTTCATGCGCGAGTACCTGGCGAGCATTAAGGCGGCTCCCTACAGTGCACCCAGGCCGGCTTCGGATCCTCTGATAAGTGATCGCGGCCTTGACGCCGAAGATGTTCGCCGGCGCCGAAACCGGGAACGTTTCTGCTGTATGTGACGCCGGAGCAGACAGCCAGGATCCGAAACGCGCTCGGACCCGATAAGTGGATCTGCCACAAAAGCAGAGGCCATCGATCGCCAAAACTCAACCGGCCGGAGTCTTTCGGTTCAGACCCAGAGCCCTGATGCGCGAACTGAGGGTTGATGGATTCATGCCAAGCAATTCTGCTGCACCTCCCGGACCGAAGACTTTGCCCCCGGTCCGCTTCAATGCGGCAGCGATAGCATTGCGTTCCTGACGCTTCCATTCATCGCGCGTTAGCATGTCAGTCTTTGAAGACAGCTGAGCGCGCACGCGAGGAGCGGAGGTGGTGTTTGGCCCTGGCAGTTCGAAACGTAGCGGCCCTCCTTGCGAAAGGATGATCGCTCGCTCGATGGCGTTCTGAAGTTCACGCACATTACCGGGCCAGTCATAATTGGAGAGCTCAGTCAGTGCGACCTGGCTGATTTTGAGGTTAGCCCGATTCATTCGCTGGGCGCTTTGCCTCACGAAGTGTGTTGCCAGTAGGGGGATGTCCTCTTTCCGATCACGGAGCGGCGGGACCTCAATCGGGAAGACACTCAGGCGATAGAAGAGGTCCTGGCGGAAGTGCCCCGCATCGACCTCCTTCCTTAGGTCACGGTTAGTCGCTGCGATGATTCGGACATTGACTCTGCGAGTACGAGTGTCGCCAATCCGCTCCAGCTCTTGCTCTTGCAAGACGCGGAGCAGCTTCACCTGCATTGCGAGTGGCACATCTCCAATTTCGTCGAGGAATAATGTGCCCCCATCTGCCAGTTCGAATCGTCCGGGCTTATCCTTGAGCGCGCCGGTGAACGCACCTTTTACGTGACCGAAGAATTCGCTCTCAAACAGCCCCTCGGGTACAGCACTACAATTCAGCTTGATCAGGGCGCGCCCTATTCGCGAGCTCTGCTCGTGGATCGCACGCGCGACCAGTTCCTTGCCAGTGCCACTTTCTCCGGTGATAAGCACCGAGGTGTCCACTGGCGCCACGAGCCGAATCTGCTGCTTCACTTTCCGCAGTCTCTCGCTTTCACCGATCATCTCGCCGAAG
Organism: Deltaproteobacteria bacterium; assembly: GCA_019237115.1. GTDB lineage: Bacteria > Desulfobacterota > Binatia > Binatales > Binataceae > JAFAHS01. Next base: position 42,888 of record JAFAHS010000068.1, on the reverse strand, counting down.
TTATGTTCCCCGCGGAGTTCATCGAGCAGGTAAGCATTCTGGTCTTCAAGCCTGGCTTTTTCCTGCTCCATCAACACCCGGTCCGTAATATCGAGGAACATCGTTCGGGTGTACTTGCCGCCCTCTGCCGGCTTGGACCACCACTGGAGCCAGACCGGTTTGCCGTTATCCTTGCGACGTAGTTCGAGGACGATGCCACTGGTCTCCGTCCCGCGACCGATGGAGTGCAGCGCCTCGTGCAAACGGCGCTGCGCTTCAGGGGTATTGGGCACAAGAGACTTCCCGAAGGTCCCGACAATATCTTCGGAGTTCATGCCTAGAATCTTCAACGCGGCGCGGTTCGCCCGGATGAGGCGGGTATCAACGCCCTCATGCACGTACGCGATCGGTGCCTCCTCGAAGAGATCGCGGAACCGCTCCTCGCTCTCGGTCAGAGCCTCATTCGCCTGACGGAGCTGCTCAGTCAGGCGCTCCAGATCGCCTTCCGAAGCTGACGGCTTCATTGGATGAGAATCCATCTTACTACGAGTTTTCGCGTTGACGCGCACGTAAATTCGTAGTTTTGCGATAATTGGCAGTCGGAAAGCTGCGCAGAAGTCACGGATATCCAGGTTTTCAAACGTTGGCAGCAATACGCCGCCTGGCATGAAAAATGTTCTAGCATCGGTCCGTCGGACCGCCCATCAAAAGCCGAGCAAGACGAAAGATAAAGGGAATTCACCCAAGTGAACCGCATCACTCAACTCGACCCGACCCACACCATGGGCAAGACCAAAAAACTGTTCGACCAGGTTGAGGCCAAACTCGGTGCCGTACCTAACCTCTTCCGCGTGCTCGGCAATTCGCCAGCGGCACTCGAGGGCTATCTCAATTTCAATGATGCGCTCGCCGGTGGCAACTTCGACTTAAAGGTCCGTGAGCAAATCGCCCTCACCGTCGCCGAGAGCAACCTGTGCGGCTACTGCTTGAGTGCCCACACGTTCATCGGTGAGAAAGTCGGCCTTACCAAAAAGGACATCGCCGATGCGATTCACGCCACTGCGACGATCGGTAGGATCGACGCCATCTTGAAGCTCGCGCGCAGCATCGTCGTCCAGCGCGGCGAGGTCAGCGACTCCGACGTGGAGGGGGCTCGCATCTTCGGTCTGACGAATGGTGAGATCGTGGAGACCGTAGCCAACGTCGTGCTCAACATCCTGACGAATTACGTCAACCACGTGGCCCTCACCTTACTGGACTTCCCCGAGGTCAGGCCAGGCCAAATTTGAATTCAGTTAAGTGCTCGGTTGTGTTGCGTCTTAGAGGTTCGGACGATGTTGGGTAACACTTCCTTTGGGTTATCCAGCCGATTTCCGATTGCCCGCTGGGCTCCGATTCCACTGCGCCTGATTGTTGGATACGGCTTCATGGAACACGGGTTCGCCAAGCTGTCTAACGGGGTGGACACGTTCGCCGCCATCCTCGGGGCCATCGGAGTTCCGGATCCGCATCTTATGGCACGGCTCACTATCCTTACCGAACTGTTCGGCGGTCTTGCCGTAATCCTGGGCGCTTTCGTGCCGATCGTCAGTCTGCCGATGGCCGCAGTCCTATTGACGGCCATGTTTACGGTACACCTTCCCTACGGTTTCAGTTCAATAAAGCTCATCGCCGTGACGGCGGCGGGCCCGAAATTCGGACCTCCGGGTTACGAGGTCGCATTGCTGTATATCGCCTGCCTCGCGGCTCTCGTAATAGGCGGATCTGGACCATTCGCTGTGGATGGACTCATCGAGCACGCCCTTTCCAACTACCTGCGCCGTTCGAAGTTCGTCGCACTTCGAGACGATCGGGTTATCGGTGACGTGGGTTGCGGAAAAGGAGCCCGGTCCGCGAGTGAAATCCGAGGAAGGTCACTTCAGTAGGATCCACACCATCCTGGGAGCACATATGGTCTCTCACAAGACCGCAACCGTAGACGGCCACTCGATCTTCTATCGCGAAGCCGGCAGTCCTGACAGTGCGAAGGTAGTGCTTCTCCACGGCTTTCCTGCATCTTCGCATCAGTATCGCAACTTGATTCCAGCTCTGGCCGATCAATTCCATGTGATTGCGCCGGACTACCCCGGTTTTGGCAATAGCGATATGCCCGACCCGGCCACGTCTTCCTACACCTTTGACAAGCTCTCCGAGATCGTCGAAAGCTTTCTTCAGCAGCAGGGTTTCGATCACTTTGGCCTCTACGCTCAGGACTACGGCGGCCCCTTTGGCTTCAGGATCGTGACCCGCCGTCAGGACTGGCTTGAGTGGCTGATCATCCAGAACACGAACGCATACGAAGTCGGCTTCACCAGCGCGTGGGACGGTTTCCGCGGCGCACTATGGAAGAATCGGACACTAGAGACTGAAAAGCCGCTCGCCGCATTTCTGGAACTGGAAGCCATCAAGAGCATTTATCTTCACGGCCACCAGAAGCCGGAGCTTATCAGCCCGGACAATTGGAATATGGACTTCCGGTTCATGCGGCCCAATGCGCGGCGGATCCAACTGGATCTCTTTTACGACTATCGGACGAAACCAGCTCTGTATCCCGAATGGCAGGCGTCCCTGCGAGCCCGTGAGCCCAAGACAATCATTTTCTGGGGGCAGGACGACATCTTCTTCACGCGCGAGGGCGGCGAAGCCTACTTGAAGGACTTGCCCCAAGCCGAAATGCATCGGCTCGATTCTGGTCATTTCGCGGTGGAGGATTCTCTGGATTACATCGCCTCTACTATCCGTCGATTTTACACCGAGAAAGTTGCCAAATAGGCAGTTGCTATCCTTCAACCAAACAATTCCACAACCATGACGGTTGTCTATCGAAGTCAATAAGTTTCAATGGAGGATCCGCTGATGAACAGGTATCGAGCAATTTGCTTGCTCGCGACTGCGCTGGTCATGGCTTTTTGTGTGACCCCGAATGTTAAGGCCGCGGACTCAGACGGTGTCATGATGCACGACGGCAAGATGGTGATGATGAAAGCGGGGAAGGCGACCGGACCCATGGAGAGCGCGATGTCCATGTCCAACGGAGCCACGGTCATGACCGATGGAACGGTTAAAACGAAAGATGGCCGCGAAACGCGCATGAAGGAAGGACAGATGATGATGATGGATGGACACATGATGGACGGCGGAAACAGCGGCATGATGGGCCGCTCTTCGACGACAGGAATGGGCCACTAAGCGGAGGTTCGGTCTCGTGGAGAAGGCACCCGCAGGGCCACTTCCGCGTTCGCGCGATAGTAAGAGCTTCACGGCGGATCGCGATCCAGCGCGTGGTGGAAAGCTCGCGAGAGCGATCGCTTTACTTCGATTCTCGCCGCCCCGGAGTGAGTCGACCGGTCCATCGGCCGCGGAAACTCGAGCTAAGGGCCGACTCCCTCAGCCAGCCGCGATTCGCCTGGCGCATTGGATCAACATTCCGCTGCTGGTCATCATGGCCGGCAGCGGTCTGCAGATCCTGGCGGCGTATCCGGCCCTCGGGCCGCGCGGCGGACAATATGGCTGGTATCCGTTTCAGAACCAGGCGCCACCGTCGTGGCTGCGATTCGGCGGATGGCTCGCGGGCGCGCGTCACTGGCATTTCGCGATCGCCTGGTTCCTCATCCTTAACGGGGCCATTTACCTGATCTATATGGTCGCGAGCGGTGAGTGGAGACGACGAATTTTCATTCCGACTCGCGATACTTCAAACGCGCTTGCGATGTTCGCTTACTACTTGCGCATTCGCAGAACTCCACCATCACAGGATTTTTACAACGGTCTGCAGCGGCTCGCATACTCATCCGCGATCTTGTTCGGAGTTGTCGTGGTTCTGTCGGGGTTGGCGATTTACAAACCTGTCCAGTTGTACTGGATCACGGCGGCCTTCGGCGGATACGACGTCGCGCGCGTGGTGCACTTGAGCTGCCTGGTTTTGCTCGCGTCGTTCACCGCGATGCATCTGGTGCTCGTCGCACTGCATCCGCGTACGCTCGTTACGATGGTGACCGGGGGGCAGCGTGGTTAGGGTTATCACGCGGCGAAGCCTTCTGCTCGGTCTTGCCGCCACCACGGCGCTCGCCGGATGCGATAGCCGTGCCACGTCGATGTTTCTCGCCGGGATGGGATGGTGGAATGAGCGCGTAGATCGTCTGTTATTCTCCGAAAATCGCCTTGCGGCCGAACCGCCTGCGTCCGAGCTCACACCGGAGGTCGCTTTCCCGAGCTACTTTATTTCCGACTCGATGCCATTCGCGCCTGATAATTGGGCGCTCAAGGTTGGCGGGCTGGTTGCGCGGACCTCTGTCTTCACACTCGACCAGCTCAAGCGGATGCCGCAAACGGGAATGCGAATCCGCCACCACTGTGTCGAGGGGTGGTCGGCCGTAGCCCAATGGCACGGCGTGCAGCTCCGCGAGATCGCACGCATGGTTGGCGCAAGCCGCGAGGCGCGGTACGTCGAGTTCCGTTCATTCGACAACGGTTACTATTCGACGTGGGACATCGAGAGCTCGCTTCATCCGCAGACGATTCTCGCCTACGGCATGAACGGGCGCCCGTTATATCCCGACCACGGCGCGCCACTGCGCCTCTATTCACCCGTCAAGCTTGGCTACAAGATGGTGAAGTACCTGACCGAAGTAAATTTTCTGCCAACGCGCGCCGGTGGATACTGGGAAGATCAGGGTTACGATTGGTACGGCGGTGTCTAGTGCCAGGACGATGGCAGCTAGAGACATGAAGGGTTCTCTACGTCCCGCTCACCTGTGAAACCAAGCGTGTATTGATTTTGGCCGGCACAGGTCATGCGTCGCGATTCGGGATCGATGGCTTCACTCGACAACCCGTTCGGCCCCAGGTTGTCACCTATGTAGCCGGTACATTGTGTTACCTATGTCTCCGGGCCGGACCCAGGTTTTTTGGACCCACCCGTCGGATTCGAACCAGTGACCTGCTGATTACGAACGGCGAGTCCCGGACATCGCTTTTAGGTTACACGCGGGTCGTGCTGAAGGCACTTGTATTTGTAAGCACGCGGATCACTATGGAAGACAATGGTACCGTCCTGGGTAATCGTACCAGGTGGGCACCGCATGCGGCGCTCCATTGGGCCCAGTCACCGCGAGCACGGCCACATTCGGCTTGGTGAGCAGCGCATCGATCTCATTTTTGGTCTTCGGCATTGGAATCAATTCCTCAGTTCTGATCCGTCGGTGCGAGGACGAGTTCGCCTCCGTCAACCACAAAAGTTTGGCCGGTCGCGTAACTGCCCGCGTCGCTTGCGAGGTACAAGGCGAGACCGGCGATCTCTTCGGGTTCGGCCACGCGATGCAGCGGATTGGGATAGCGTCCGGATTTTTCGACCATCTCGACCAGTGGAGCAGCCATTTCGGTGCGCACCAGGCCTGGCGCGATACAGTTGACCCGGATCTTGTCGCGCGCCCATTCCTTGGCGCACACCTGGGCCAGCGTCACGAGCGCTCCCTTGCTCACGGAATATACTCCAAGTCCGAAGCTGGGCCGGAGGCCTTCGTTGGAGGTGATATGAATCACCGCACCTCCGCCTCGCCCCTTCATCGACGACAGACACAGGCTGGAGAGAGCAAATGGCGCCTTCAGGTTGACCTTCATTACCAGATCCCATCGCGAGCTCTCGGTCTTTGCGATCGGACCGTATCCGGAATCAGCCGCGGCATTGTTGACCAGGATGTCCACGCCGCCGAACGCCGCGATCGTTTCGTCCACCAGCCGCTTCCACTCCTTCTCGTCGGCCATGTTCGCGGAGAGCGCGATGCATCGGCGGCCGGTCGCCTCTATTTCGGATTTGGTTTTTTCCAGTGACTCGCGTCCGCGTGCCGCGATCGCCACGTCGGCGCCGTGCTCGGCCAGGGTGAGCGCAATCGCGCGCCCGATTCCCTTCGAACCGCCGGTCACGATCGCCACTTTGTCTTTTACGGAAAAACTGACCTTCATCATTCAGTTCCTCGGCGCGCAGCTGCGGATGTCCGATCAAACTCGTCCGCGATTGACTGGTCGCTTGCCGCCAGCTCATCCATATCGACGTCGGCGAAGGCGAGAACACCCATGTCGCTGTATGCCTTCCTGACGCGCGGACCCCACAGCCCGATGTCTTTGATCGCCGGCACGATACGGGTGAAAAGCGCCGCGCGGAACTCTTGCATTCCCGGCGAATTTTCTTCCCATTCGATGCATTCCTTGAGGGGCAAACCCAGCCGCTCGTACACGTCGCGCGAGTTGAACCGATCGCGCATCGTGTAGCACGCATCGACTACGAACTCCTCGCGTTCGTTGCGTTCTTTCTGACTCAGATGCGGATAGTATTCGCGCAGCGCCAGGCGGCCGAACGCGACGTGGCGCGCCTCGTCCTGCATGACGTAGGCATTCACCGCTGCGGCGAGCGGGTTTTTCGCCGTATCGCGGATACCTGCGAAGGCGGCCAGCGCGAGTCCCTCGATCAGCACCTGCATCCCGAGATAGGTCATGTCCCATCGCGAATCGCGCAGGATGCCATCCAGCAGGCTCTGCAGGGGCGGAGTGATTGGATAGGCGAGGTCGAATTTTTCATGCAGTAGCCGCTTGTACACTTCGACGTGGCGCGCCTCGTCCATCACCTGCGTCGCCGCGTAAAACTTCGCCTCGACGTCCGGCACCTGCTGCACGATCTTGGCAGTACAGATCAGTGCGCCCTGCTCGCCATGGAGAAATTGCGACAGGTCGTTGGCCTGGGAATGACGACGCAGGTCAGCGCGTTCCTTGAGCGTGAGGCGCTCCCAAACCGGAGAGCCGTAGATCGAGAGGTACTCGTCAGGCAGTTCCTCGGGATTTTCCGGGTCAAGATCAAGAGACCAATCGATCCGATCAGTGGCGTTCCATTGCTGCTTTTTGCCTTTCTCGTAGAGGCGATGGAGCGACTCGCTGCCATCCTCGTATTCCCATTTGAAGCAGCTCTCGAAAGCTTCGGGAACTATCCATTCGAGCCCATCGACGGGCATCGCATATCGATTCGCTGTGGTCATTGTCTACCTCTTTTGAAATCTCAGTGATGAATCGCGTATCCGTTGCGCGCGATGGCGCATAGTGTTTACTCGCGCTTCTGCTCCCACGATTCGTTCTTCTGCTTTTTCAGCTTCTCGACCGTGCCTTCCAGGTACCCGAAGCCGAACTTCGTCAAATCGGGTCGCACCACCTGAATCGGATCCATCGTGTCGCCCACGTACCCGAGGGCATACGCTCCCATCTGATAACCCATCAATCGCAGCAACTCGACCGGCAGCGTCCCGGCGACTTCCGGCGGCACCGCGAGATACTGATTTTCCTCCTGCCGCAGCCACGACAGATTGTATGTGATGTTGATTCCGACGCGGGTGGCTTCAGAACGATTCGCACCGCCGCCGTGGTAAACGCTGCCGCTGTAAAACAGCACCGAGCCTCTGCTCATCTCCGCGGGAATCGTGTCCGCCTCCGTGAAGCGCAGCTTGTCATCAAATCGGTTACTACCGGGAATCACCCGTGTGGCGCCGTTGCGCTCGTTGAAATCCGTCATCGCCCAGATCGTGTTGCACTGGACTTCATAGCCCTTCGGGAAGCTGAAGAAATCGAATGCCCACTGATCGCGATGAATCTGCTGCGCAGGCTCGCCCGGACCGATTGAGATAACCTGCGTCAGGTGAAGTTGGTAGCTGGTCGCGTGACCGAGAAACTTGCCGCAGGTGGCGAGAGCGAGAGGATGCACCACCAGCTCGCGGCATTTGGTCGATCGCGCAATCAAGGCTCCGGTACGCCGGGTATTGCGTCCGGCGAAGCTATCGGAACCCGACTTGGTGTTTTCGATCCACGGCCGCAGTTCCGCCATCACCTCGTCTACCTGGTCGCGGGCCAGCAGGTTATCGACGATCACCGCGCCGTCGCGAGTGATGGCGTCTGCCAGCTGTTCTCCGGTTGCAGTTTTCGCCAAATGTTGGATTTCCATCGCTATCTCCGTCAGTTCTCAATGATCTCTGATTCAGTGGGCCAGTCCTCGCCTGGCGAGATCCGGCCGAACGAACTCCATCGGATCGCGCAGGTCGTCTACGTAGCCGAGTGCGTAAGCGCCGCGCTGATAGCCAATCAGGCGCAGCAGATCCTCCGGCAGTGTGCGCGCGATCTCTATCGGCACGGCCAGATATTGATTCTCTTCCTGGCGCAGCCATGAAGCGCTGTAACTGAGGGAGATTCCGATTCGATTGGCTTCGGATCGATTTGCGCCGCCGCCGTGGTAGGTGGTCCCGGGATACAAAAACGCCGAGCCCTTGCTCATCTCCACAGGCTCGGTGTCACCTTCGCTGAACCTCAGCTTGTCTTCGAATTTGTGGCTTCCGGGAATAACGCGCGTACCGCCGTTCTGCGCGGTGAAGTCGGTCATCGCCCATATCGTGTTGACGATCACCTGGTAGTCCTTCGCAAAGGGATACATGTCGAAGGCCCACTGGTCGCGATGGATCACCTGCGCCGGTTCTCCGGGTCCGATGGTGATCGCCTGCGTTGCGTTGACTTGAATACTGGTAGCCCGCCCCAGGATGTGCCTGGCAGCTCCCAGAATCAGCGAATGCATCATGAGTTCGCGGCTCTTCGGCGAGCGAGCTATCAAACCACCAGTGCGCCGCGTCCGGTGACCTTCGAAGTCATCTGTGCCGGTGGGAGTGTTTTCTATCCAGGGGCGAAGTTCGGCAGCGACCTCGTCCATGAAATCCGCCGAGACGAGGCGATCGACAACTACGCCGCCGGCGGTTTCGATCGCGGCCAACACCTGTTCGCACGAAGCTTCTGCTTTCAGACGCGGTATACTCAAGATGCAGACCTCCTTCTTCGGTTAGCTTGTTGAGCGCGACGCCGCCTCAGGTTGCGAGGTTCCGCCGGGCGGTCATTGACTAGCGCGTCGATCACCAGGCTAAGCCTGCGCTGCAAATCTTCGAGCTGCGCACCCGCATGGGTCAGGCGTTCGATCTCGAAGCCGCGCGCGACGTCAATAATGGTGCGGGCCGCATCGATTGGCCGCGGCGCTCCGATCTTTTCCAGCGAGCCCGCAAGCTTGGTCTCCATCCAGCGCTCGTACGCGTTGAACTCGCGCGCCAACTCAGGTTCGCGAACGGCATAGAGAATGAGTTCGTATTCAACCCGAACCATCGCGGGATCATCGGAGAATTCGCGGCGCATGATCGCCATGACCATCTCGATGACTTGCGACGGAGTATGGGAGCGGCTCCCTTCCTCGACATCGCGAACAAACGCGGCCGCTTCCGCCAGGTAGAGACGAAACGCTTCACGCAGAAGGTCCTCGCGTGATTCGAAATAGTAGGTGAGCGAGCCGAGCGGGACCCCGGCGCGCTCAGCGACGCGGCGAAACGTGATCGCGTCAGGGCCACCAGCGGCTACGATTCGTAGCGCAGCTTCCAGGATTTGAGTGCGTCGCGGTTCGCTCGTCTCAGTTTCGCGCTTGAACAGCATCGTGTACATTTGTACATGGTACACTGTTCATTTGTCAAGCAGCTCGCCAGTACCCCGCCGCCCGAGGCGGCTGACTTCTTCGCGTAACCCCGCATCCGCGAGATGTCGCTTGTCCGGCGTCTGATCGTTCGAGAGAGTTCGCGTTGGCAGAATCCGTCGACCGGCGATAAGGATCGTTTTGCGACAGGGAGGACTGCCACCATGCCAACCAATGGACGCAAGCACGTGCTCGATGGCTACAAGGCGCTGGACTTCACGCAATTTGTTGCCGGTCCCACGGTCACCAAAATGATGGCGGAGATGGGCGCCGAGGTTATCAAGGTCGAGCTCGCGCCGGATGGCGACCGTTCGCGCGGGATGCCGTTTCTGAAGAACGAGCGCAGCGGCTACTTCGTCCAGCAGAATCGGGGCAAGCTGAGCCTGTGCCTGGATCCGCGAAGCGAAGCCGGCAAAACCATCATCCGCGAGTTGATAGCGAAAGTGGACGTGATGGTGGAGAATTTCGCCCCGGGCGTGATTGGCCGAATGGGTTTCGATTACAACACCGTGCGGAAAATCAATCCGAAGCTCATCATGTGTTCGGTATCGACTTTCGGCCAGGACGGACCGCTGGCGAACGATCCTGGCTACGATTTTATCGGTCAGGCCTATGCGGGCGTAACCTCACTGAGTGGGGAAGAGGGTGGAGCGCACTATCCGCCGATGCTCGCGCTGGGCGACGTCTCTACGGGAGTTCATGGTCTCGCGGCGATTGCATGCGCATTGTTGCATCGCGAGCGCAGCGGCGAAGGGCAGCATCTCGACATTTCACTGGTCGACGCATATTTCAGCTATCATGACGTTTGGGTACAGACACTCAGTTCGAGCGGCGGTACGGTCAAGCCGGTACGTACGGGCCTGCATTATTCGGTTCTCGCGCCGGCGGGGATGTTCAAGGGCCGCGAGGCCTACATCCTGATATTCGCCTGGCTCGACCATCATTGGATCAAGCTGTGCGAGCTAATGGGGCGGCCGGAACTGGGCCGTGATCCGCGCTTTATCGATAATTCCAGCCGAGTAAAAAATCGCGTGGGAGTAATCGAGGCGATTGAGATCTGGCTACAATCGATGCCCAGCGATGAAGCTGCGATTGCCGCGCTGCGGGAGGCGCGGCTGCCTTGCGGTCCGGTGCTGACGGTAGAGAAAGCGATGCAGCATCCTCATCTGGTGAAACGCCAAACCGTGCAGACGGTGCACGATCGAATCCTTGGCGATTTTCAGATTCCCGGCTTTCCTTTGCGTTTCTCGTCCTTTCCCGGGCGGCTCGATCTCGAGGCGCCGTTCCTGGGTGAACACAACGAACGGATCCTTTCGTCATTGCTGGGGTACAGCGCCGACCGAGTCGCCCGCCTGACGCAAGAAGGCGTGCTCCGATCATTGCCGCGATAGTAGCCGAGCGCGTGCTCCTCGAACCCGCCCATCGATATTCCTAACGCTTGCACATAGGTGTCATTTCCTCGACTTGGAGAAAATTTTTCCTCGCAACTTCGCGCATGTTCGCTGGGCGAACCCTTGCGACCGGTGCTATGGGTGATTGTCCCTCAGTCGCCGGGTTCGCTTCCTTCGCACAATTGCAACGAGAGTGACGAGATATGGCTACGGGACGTGAAGAAGCCGCACCGACCTTTTCGACTTGGAAGCGAAGGCTCGGCCAAGTCGACATTTCTCAAACGCGCAAGGAAGTCCAGCAGTTCGTCGAGGTGCTCCGGGCGATCGGTACCCCGATGATCGATGGTCTCGAAGTGCATTTCGTCTATTGCAACCCGCGCTCGAACCAGGTCCAGCTCGCCGGCGAATTCAATCAGTGGGGCAGTCGCGGGCGCCTGATCAAGCTTAAGGAACTCGGCAAAACCGGCGTCTTTTACCACACCCTAAAGCTGAAGAGTCCGGGACGTTTGGAATACAAATTCATTGTCGACGGTAAGTGGCAGACCGATCCCTTCTGCGCGATGACGGTTGACAACGGCGTTGGAGACAAGAACTCGGCGTTCATTGTCGGTGATTTGAAGGACCCGCCGGAATTGCAGACTGTTCCGGGAATCGCCCATGGTAGAGTCGAGAAATTCGAGTTCTACAGCCGACGGTTAGGCAACCACCGACAGATTTATGCGTATCTTCCGGCCGCTTACGACAAGTTTACTGTACAGCGCTTTTCGACCCAGTATGTCCACGACGGGGGCGAGTATCTCGATCGTTCCCGGTTTGCGATCGTGATGGATAACCTGATCGCCAAGTCGGATATTCCACCCCTAATTGTCGTGCTGATGGACCCGGTCAATCGAATGCTCGAGTACCGTGCCAACCAGCCATACGCGGATTTTCTGGCGAGGGAATTCGTGCCCGCGATCGATGCGCGGTATCGCACGATTGCCGATCGTGATTCGCGTGCAGTGATGGGAGCTTCGCTCGGTGGGTTGATTTCGATCTACACCGCACTCCGCTATCCGGCCATCTTTTCACGAGTCGCAGGGCAGTCGAGCGCACTACAGCTCGCGGAGGTGCCGATCGCTTCGCTGCTTTCTCGCGTGAAGCAGACATCTTTCCGATGGTACCTGGACGTTGGCGAATACGAGCCGAGCTTCATACCCGCCCATGACCGCTTCGTGGGTGTGCTGAAGAAACGCAGATGGGCCTTTTTCTATCAGCGGCTTCCGGCGGGCCACAATTGGACGAGTTGGCGTGCCCACCTTAAAGATCTGTTGGCTTTTCTGTGGGCCGCCGATTCGCGGGCGCGGCACACGTCGGCGATGAAGCGAGATGAATGACCCGGTTGCTCGCGACGGTCCATGCCCCCGCCGCCCCTCGATTTCTGGAGTGCTCGCACCGGTATCTATCCTGTCAGTCCCTCACGATCCCTATATATGGCAGGTGAAGTTTTCCAACAGATGTGCTAGCAGTGCCCTAGACAAGTGACGAGGCGCCTGCATCCATCGCCTCGCGAAGAAGGTGGACCGGCGATGTTTTCCTTCTATATGAAGAAAAGTTATGCGGACTGGTCGCCCGGAATAGAGCTCGTCAACATCCACTACACTTGGACGCCTCTCGCGCAGATGCCGAACTGGGAGGCGCATCGCGAAACCCGAGCAATGCCCCGGGGTGGAACATTGCTAAGAGGCATGGGAGGTACAACTCTCGACGAGCAGGGCCAGTCAGTACACACGCAGACCGAGGTGATTCACCTTCCGGACGACGGCGTGCGGCGCAAGATCCTGAAACTGCCCAACGAGATTCTTGATGGGGCGACCGGGAAGTACACCGACAACTATCTGTTTCATCACTATTTCGAAGTTTTCCGAAATGGAAAACGTGAAAACAGTCAGCTCTATACCGAGGAGATCGTTAGCAAGGAAGTTGAGTATATAGACCACAACGGAAATCTCGGCGGTATGTGCATCTATTGGAGTATAGGTGATTGGGATTCGCCTCAGTATCAACCCACCGAAGAGCAAAATTTTACCGTCCGATACGGAGAGGACAGTCCATATCGCTCATTCAAGTTTTATGGATGTGACAATAGGGAGGAGTTCTCACGCAACCGTTCGGAGATGTTGAAAGCGCTTCCCATGCCGCGACGCTTCGTGGGAAGAATTCGCGGCCCAAAGGGTTCTGAGGTGCACCAGCGTTGGCACGTCGGCGGTATGTGGACGCCCATTCATGCTGACCGCTGGGAGGACTACTGGGAGTACGTGGTCCACAATCTCTGACCAGCGCATCCATATCTTCGGTCTCTGGTTGGACCCTCTTCTTTGGGTTTTCTGAAGATTATGTCCTCCTATCAGATTGAGAAATCCTTTCGCGACTATTCGTCTGAAATTGAAGCCGTGAATATTCACTACCTCGTTGTAGCTGAGGATGGAGTCCCTGACTGGTCGCAACGTCATACGCTCTACCTTCCACGAACCGATGATGAAACCCGACGAATAACACTCAATCTTCCTTTGTCGATCGAGTCAGCCAATGGTCCGACAACCCGTTACCTGCTGCACTACTACTTTGAGATTTTCCAGGGAGGCGATCGCAGCTACTCTCCTCAATTCACGGAGCAAGTAATTACTGATCTGGAAGATCGGTCAAAACTTCCTGGCTAGCGAATCTCCGAGTAACGACCCGATCTATTCGAAAATGGACCATCCATGAGCAGCTCCGTCAGATGGTATGCCGGGGAAGGTGCAAAGCGATGGCTCGCCTATTCGGGAGGGCTTAGCGGCTCCGGTTTGCGGCTCCGCTACGGATTCGACGGATGGCAAGAACCGATTGGGGAGGTCGCTCTCGAACAGGTGGACAGTCACCTGGCGGTAGCTGAAATCAGCGGATCGGAGGGACACCTCGCGCTGGATTGCGCGATTACCGACGGGAGCGCCTGGGACAACAACCGAGGAGTTGATTACAGGCTGTGGATTCGGTTTGACCCTCTCGACGCTCATCTACACGTAAGCGGCGAGGGAGCTGGTGCGCTGGGTATACGAAATCTCGGAACGGCAATGGCATCTGCGGGGATGGTAGCGGGAATCAGCTCCTGGATTAATAATCAAGCCCTCGATCGGGTCGATCTTCGTGCCGCAAGCCTGTTTCCGCTGGTGTGGGTTCGGCCGGGCCAAACCCCGATTGAAGACGTCCGCAAACGTCTTGCTAATAGCGCCGTAGGCCTGAAACTCCACCCAACCGTGGATGACTACCCGGCCGATCACCCCGGCCTTGATCGGTATATGGAACTCGCGGAGCGGGTAGGATGTCCGGTCGCCTGCCACAGCGCTCCGGGACTCGCGGACCCCGATCACATTCGACGTCTTGCCGAGCGATTTCCGCAGGTTCCGGTGATTCTTTACCACACCTACCTTGGACCATACGAAGGTCGCGCCCGGGCTCTCGCACATGCACTCGAGCAGCCTAACCTCTATCTGGAAACTTCCTGGTGTCGGTGGGGAGTGGTGCGCGGTTTAATAGCCGGCCTTGGGGCTGATAGGATTCTGTTCGGCTCCGACGCTTCGATCGACGGTCCGGCTCATTACACACGCCAGCCCCCCAATGTTGAAGGCGCGGAAACTTACAACCAGGGCCTGCTAGAGTTGGTTCGCTCGCTCGATCCAGACGTTTCGCGCAAACTTATGGGCGACAACGCGCGGCGGCTGTTCCACCTCAACGGCAATGCGGACCGCCGCAGCTAGGCGTCGCCTGCGGGGTCTCCGACCAGGACCGGGGTCACCGTGCGATTAAGGGCCTGATCTATTTCTTGCCGAGTCGCGATCCGGAACATTTCTGAAGGCGTCTCGCAGCGCAGGCACTGACGGAACTCGAGTTCGTAGGCATCCCGCTCGGCGACGCTGAGTTCATAGCGCGCGATCGATTGGTCGTGGGCGCGCTTTTCTGCCGCGGTCATCAGGTAATGAACCCAGCCGCACACGCGGCAGGCTACGAGGGTTCGATCGACGAGTTCTACGCTCATTGGTAGCTCGGTCATTTTAACGACACTATGCAAGCCTAGCTTGTTTCAGCCGATGAGGACAGCGTAGTTTCGGCCATTGTTGTTGTCCCATCGTTCGAACTCATCACCGGGAATCGGCGTGTTACTCCGTAGCAGTTGAAAACAATATTCAATCGCAGCGCCCTTCGGCCCCCAAACTTTGCCGACGAATCGGCGGGGTAGTGGCACGGTCTGCACTAACTCGTAGATGGCCTCGTCAGCGATGCCCTCACCTTCCGCATCGTGGCCCGCTTTCGAGGCGTCGGTGCGCAGCGGAAGCCCCTCGAGACGTGCCTGCGTCCAATTCGGAGCACCCCAGTCGCCTACGGTCCACAAGACTCTGACTTCGGTGACCTTCCCCTCGTTATCGGTGTAGGAGACTTCGTGTGAGCGGATCTCTTCGCTGAAAACTTGCGAGAATCCTTCGTGGTGCTCTCCGCCACCGCCAAACTTGTAGTGCAAGAGATAGTCGTCCTTGCCGTCGAGATACCGGGGGATCTCTAGAATCGCCCTGCGAGTTCTCGGGCTCGTTCCGGGAATTACCGCCATCACCTCCGCCTCCTCTGCACTTCCCCATCTTGGCTGCACGCCGATAGCGGACCAGGTATAGCGAATCTCGACAGTGTCGATCGCTACTCTCGGATCGACCCAGGTCTTTGTCAGCTGAAACATGGAGTCAACCTGTGATGGGCTTCAGGGCGGTCGCATCATAAAGATTGAGCTTGACTTCGAAAGTCTTCACAGTCGGCATGCCCATGAAAAGCGGTGTAATACGCTTGAAAAGGTCGCGTGCGACCTCGCCATCAGCGTACGCTGCCAGGTCCTCCTTCGTTTCCCAAGTCGTAATGCCGACAATGTCATTGCCGTTTTGCAGGACTTGGTTGAGAACGCAGCCCTTTTGTCGCCTGACCCGATGTGTGAATTCTTCCAGCACCCGCCAGGCCTCGGCAGCCTTGCCCGGCTGAATTTCCCCGAAGAAGAGACGTGTGTACATGGGCGTCTCCTGCTGAAGTTTGAGAATCTAAATCAGGTTATGCGTATACCATCTCCTCGGATGTTTTGAAAATTCCTCGCATCTGATTGATTCGCTCCGCCTCACGAGGACGCGACGGCGAGAAATCCAGACCAAGCCCACCTCACCGCTCACGGACGTTGGTGACATGTGCCCGGACGGTGCTTCCCCACCGCTGGTCAACCGCGCATCGATCTTCTCTACGTGACAAAGGACACTTACGTCTCGACGGCACTGACTCGCGGGGTCGACCTTGCGTGTCTTTTTGAGCAGATTGGGAGTGTCGACGCGACACTTCGGCGGCCCTATGGGAAGTTCAATGACGCCGACGCGGCGGACGCTCTCAAGCTCTCGAAAATCGACTCCCGCGGTCTCGAATTGGCGCAGTTTGCCCCTGCTTTGCCCCTCCGAGACGTAGTAGGTCCAAAAAGCCGCTGGTTTAGAGACGAAATTTGGTGGAGCAGAAAGGATTTGAACCCGCGCGCAAACCTCGACAACCCAAGTAAATCGAAGGTTCTACCGTTGGGAATATGTCCGCATATGGCTGATTTCGGCCAGTTTGCCCCTCCGAGGGGCAAACTGCTTTGGTTGGTCCGACCCTGGCGAACCAGGACAATTTACTGCCTATAAGCGTTATCGAATAGCGTGTCTAATCTTCTTGCTCCTCGAGCTGATCCACGATCACTCAAGGAAATACACAAGCGAGTTTGGCCCCGAATAACTCAACGCGAATACGATGGCGGCGATTCTGCGCGATCAGAAGCAATAAACCGAGTTTGGGTTATGTGTTGATGCCGACGCCGTTCAGATATCGAAACAGGGCGGCTATCTCGCCGGACGATACGATCGCTCCAACATAGCCGTCCGGCCGGACCAGCACCCAGTCGCCCGCCGACACGCCGTAGGCATCGCGAAAGTATCCCCTCTCGTCGACAATGTCTCCGCGTACGCCAACCGTGTGGATATGCAAGTCACGACGCGGTGCGATGGCCTCGCGCTCGACCTGATAGCCAAGCAATGTCCAATGCGGACCCTGGAAGAGTTTGAAGAGCCGCGTGGGTTGGCCGGCCGCGCCTCTGATGGGAGCGTCCGGGGCACGGTCACCCGCCATTAGGCGCTCCGGTGATCGCGCGGGCTTGTTGAGAGACAGGCTGGATTCAGCATAACTGAGATCGAGCTGGTGCGTCTCCCGACCGCGACGCCTACCAGCGCGATTTTTCGCGGCCTCCAGCAGCTTGGTCGAAAGGCCGAGCATCTCTGCCGCGATCGGGCGCCGTTCCTCCTCGTATGTCGCCAGCAGTTTCTCCGGCGCGCCGTTGATGACGGCCGCGAGCTTCCAACCCAGGTTGTAAGCGTCCTGCAGGCTGGTATTGAGACCCTGGCCTCCCGTCGGGGGATGGATGTGGGCGGCGTCACCGCCGATGAATACACGGCCGACTTGGTATTTGTCAGCCAAACGCGCGTTCATGTTGAAGGCGGAAGCCCACAAGACCTCACGAATCACTATGTCGCTCCGGCCGATGCGCCCGGCCGCCCATGCCGTCAATCCTTCCGGAGAGAAATCGATATCGCCCTCCATCGGGATCGGCGCTTGCAACTGGAACATGTCGGTTCCACGCAGCGGACAGAATGACGTCTGCTGCTCCATCGTGCCTTCATTGAAACGATGCCATGCGTCGGTGCCGAGGCCTTCCAGCCGAACGTCCGCGACCAGGGCTCGCACGCCGAGGGTCTTGCCAGGGAAATCGATGTCCAGAGCGTGCCGCACGTAGCTTTTGCCGCCGTCAGTACCGACCAGATAGCCGACCCGCAGAGTCCCTTCGCCCTCGGCGCATTTGATCCGTGCCGACACGCCCGTGGCGTCCTGCTCGAAAGATGCCAGCTCGCAACCGAAATGCGGACGGTGACCGAGTTCTGCGAGACGTTCACGCAACATCGCCTCAGTCAGGAATTGCGGCACCATCAGCGGCATTAGGTAGGGCTCGTCGGGCGTGGCTTCACGCAATTCGGCCACTGGCGAATCTTCATAAGAACCGTCCTGCCGGTACTCGCGTTGCGGCGGGTAGGTCCCGCCGACGGCCACAATGCGGTCGATGGCCCCAAGGTCCTCGAACACTTCCTGGCTGCGCGGCTGTATTCCCTTGCCCCGCGAGCCCGCGAACGGACTTGGTAATTTGTCGATCAAGCGAAATACAACGTTGCGGCGGGCCAAATCGATGGCCAAAGTCAATCCGGCAGCTCCTGCACCGCAGATGAGAACATCCGTCGTTAACTGTTTCATCGGGATGTTTTTAACTCGACTGACTTATTTGTATTATACACATAATTTATATGTATAATACACTTAATTTCGAGTAAAGTAAGGATCATGAACCGATCCCCCAGAACCCTGAGCAAAGAGGTTCGCCACCTACACCATGCCCTCATCGACCTAGTGGGCATGATGAACAGGCCACAGCGCGACACAACGCTTATCCGCGAAGCCGGCATCTCCCTGGACCGCGCGTTGTTCCCCTTGCTGGTCGGCGTTGAGCGAAAGGGACCGATCGGAGTGGGCGAACTGGCGGACGGCGTGGGCCGGAATTACACGACCGTCAGTCGTCAGGTCGCAAAGCTCGAAAGCCTGGGACTGGTCGCTCGGCGAACATCCAGAAGCGACCAGCGGGTATGCGAAGCGACCATCACGGCGAAAGGACGGGCGATGACGAACGCTCTGGACGCAGCCCGCGAACGGATCGCGTCGATCCTGCTTGCTGACTGGAGCAAGAAAGATCTCCAGGACCTCGCCCGCCTGATGCAAAGATTTGCGGACGATCTTCTCGCCAAGCGCACCTGAGCCGTATCGCTTTTGGGCGTGTTGTCCGAGCAACTGAGGAGCGCTTCGGTCGGAGTCAATTCCGTCCCGTAGCGCTCCATGCAGAAGCTCAGGATGATCTGTTCACACAGGTCGTCGAGCTAGTTACGCGTGTAATATACCGGGTGCGGCTGGCGCTTCTGCGCAGTGCGCTCTTCCACGCCGTCGCGGCGGACTCTGGAGCTCTCGAAAAATCGACTCCAACAGTTTCAGCCTGTCATCCACGGAGCCGCGATCGTATAGCCGGCTCGGGCTCGGTGATTTCCCCTCAAGTCGGGCCCAGCCGTTTTCACGTTCCATGAACTACTGGGCCCGACTCGGGTACCGCCCACCCTTGCACGGTGTTTGCGGCTGCGCTGGTCCCGCGTTATGAGCATTGGCATTCGACCTGATCATACGAGGCAAATCAGATGATCCCTCCTGCTGGAAAAGTCTTGCCTGAAGACCCGCCAGTCCTGCGTTCAGCGGTCGAGCTAGGACCCAAAATTCAAGCTGCGAGTAACGAGATGGAGCGTATCCGCCGAATCCCGCCCGAGATCGGGCAGGCGATGAGAGACGTCGGCATTTTCAGCATGGCGTTCCCTCGGTCGTGGGGAGCGGAGGAACTCGACCCGATGACGCAATTGCGCGTCATCGAGGCGCTGGCGGTGGTTGAGGGATCGGTTGGATGGTGCGCCATGATCGGATGCGACGGTGGCTACATCACCGCATTTCTCGATGAAAACGTCGCGCGCGAAATGTATCCCGACATCCGGGTAGCGACAGCAGCCACCGCTACCGCGACTGGGCAGGCGACACCGGTCAACGGCGGTTACCGTGTGAATGGGCGCTTTCCATTCTCCAGCGGCTGCCAACACTCGGAATGGGTGTGGGTCGGATGCAATGTGATGGAGAATGGCAGGCAGCGTATAAGTGCGAAAGGTATTCCGGAGACTCGCACTTGCTTCCTCAAACTATCGGAGGTCGAGATTCTCGATACATGGTACACGACCGGGCTGCGCGGGACCGGCAGCCATGATCTGGTCGTGCATGATGTCCTGGTACCCGTCGAGCGGACGTTCTCCTTCCAAGATCCGAATCTCATTAAGCGGCCGGGACCACTTTACGCGTTTCCTCTCATGTTCATCGCGAAAGGAGCGGCGCCTGCGCTTGGAATTGCGCGACGCGCGATCGACGTTGTAATCGAGAACGCGGCACGCAAGCCGGCGCGGCGAATGATCCTTGGCGAGACTGCCGAACCGGCGAAAATGTTGCGCGACGAAGTATTTGTACAGGAGTCCGTAGCACGCGCAGAGACGTTACTTGGCTCAGCGCGGTCATATCTGTTCGACGTGATCGGAGATGTCTGGTCGACGCTGCGCGAGAAGCGTGAGTTGACTGCGGCGCAACAGGCACATTTCATTACTGCGTATACGCATACCGTCGGCACATGTGCCGACGCCGTCCAACTGGTTTACAAGGCCAGCGGCGGTTCGGCCGTATATCAGAGTGGCGCGCTGGATCGCTGCTTGCGCGACATACTGACGATGAATCAGCACTTGATGGGGTCGCTAAGGACCTACGAGATGGCCGGGAGGTGGTTGCTCGGTCTCGAGCCACTCCGGTGGCTGTTCTAGGGGCAGTGGGTGCTGGCTCCGCCGCGACCTCATCTGACAGTTTTCAGTGGCTGGCGCGTTCTCTATTCGTCCTGCTTGAGGGATATTGAATTTCCCGGATAAACGCGATGTTCAGGCGCAATCGCGCGAGTTTCGCCAACTTCGCTGATTGCGCGCACTGACGAATTGCCGCGATTCGGACGGGAACCCGGGCAAATCCCGCCCAGAGAGAAATCCGCCGATTCCGGCGCGATGCGCCGCTAAGCGCGTTCTCTCGGGTCCGCTCGTCTCCCAAATCACGTGTATGCGCGCGTTTTCCAGCGATTCTCTCTTGCGCCCTGAAATCGAGAGACTGACGGCATGCGCGAGGCCTAAAGGACAACTCCAGACGCTGTCACGCCATTCGACGATGGCCCCCGGCTGACTGGATGTTGATCAGCGCTTGCAAAAGTTGGCGATGTCGCTGGCGGTCGCGTAGCTGATATCGGGGCAGCAAGTAGGAAATATCTCGGTGGCGTGAATCGTTCCCATAACTTGTCGGCACGAAGCACTCACTCCATTGCGAAGAAGCAGGCGATAAAAGCTGATTCCTTCGTCGCGAAGTGGATCGCATTCGTTCACGCTGATCACTGTGGGCGGAAGCCCCGCTACGTCTTCGTTCGTCGCAAACCCGGGCCAAGCCAGCGCGTCGCGGGCGGTGAAGGCCTCGATCCCATAGGCCATCGCGCCCTGATTACCCCCAACGTCGATGAAAATCCCGTTGTTCTCAATCGAAGAAGGGTACTGTGTCTGCGGCCATTCGCCCGCGATGTAGGGACACAATGCGTAGAGTCCCTTGATCAGACGCAGCTGGCCGTCACGCTTCAGTTTTAACCCGGTCGCCAGGGTGAGATTTCCGCCACCGCTCTCTCCGGCGATGATAATTCGCTTAGGATCAATGTTCAGTGCGTCTCCGTTAGCGTGAACCCACTTCAGGCCCGATACACAATCATTAAGGCCCGCCGGAAATGGTGCGACCTCAGGAACCGACGACGGTGTCAGTGAATTGCGGAAGTCGACCATCGCCACAGCGACGCCGTGCGCGGCGATTATCCTGCCCCAAGCTTTGTAGTTGCCCGCATAACACGACATCATCCGCATCCCGCCACCGTGGATGTAATAGACGCACGGCAACCGTTGCTTGTCATCGGGGCGGATGAACTGGATATTGATGACGTTGCGATCGGGGTCCGACACGACGCGTTCAGTTGTGATGCGTAAACCGGCTGACGGCGCAACTGTCTCATCGTCAAAGACGCCGAACATCGCTTCGAGTGCCGCCAACCGCGCCTTGCCGGCTTCCGTATTTTCCTCCGCCAACATCTCTTCGCGGCTGGCAACGTTGCCGCCGGCGATCACCGGCATGGGACCGAATACTTTCTTGATGCGTGGATCGATGCGGGGATCTTCGGCGATTTTCGAGGTCATAGTGCATATGCTCCTAGAGACCCGCCCTGCCAGAGATCTCGGACCGAGCTGGGAATTTGCGATACGCGAGCTTTAACGTGATCGCGGTTAGAGCGTCAACTCGGTACTCCGTAGACTCCGTTGATGCCGTCGGGCAGGTCGGCCGTTTGGTCGACGTCGTGGGCGTGTTCTTCGAGCAACTGCAGGAGAGCTTCGTTCATCGGTGTCAATTCTTCCCCGTAGCGCTCCATGCAGAAGGCCACGATGATCTGTTCACACAGTTCGTCGAGCTGATCGCGCGTGTAATAAACCGGGCGCGGCTGACGCTTCGCCGCGGTGCGCTCTTTCATGGTCACCTCCGCTTTTTGTCTATCTCCCTCCGAAACGCGCGCTAGGCTGCCACGATCTGCTCAAGTGAAGGATCAGCGGAGCTTTTACAAAGTCTTTTGCTCGGCTCAAAAGGGCGATCGGCATCCACATTCGCGATCTCTACGCGACAAGGGACACTTACCCTCTCGACGGCACTAACTCGCGGTATCAACCTCGCGCGCGGCTTTCCGAGCAGACGGGAGTGGCCGATGCGACACTTCGGCGGCACTGTGGGAAGTTCATCCACGCCGACGCGGCGGACGCTCTGGAGCTCTCGAAAATCGACTCCCTTGGCTTCGAATTGGCGCACTTTGCCCCTCCTTTGCCCCTCAGATGGATAGCGGGACCAAAAAGCCGCTCGTTTACAAAGGAAATTTGGTGGAGCAGAAGGGATTTGAAACCGTGAGAAAAGCTGGAAAACTTAAGTGAAATTCAAGGATAAAAGTTTTCAGAGTATATCCCAATATGGTTGGTTTCGTGCGGTTTGCCCCTCCGAAGGGCAAAGTCCGATTGTGCAGAAGGATTGCGCACCATTCTGCCGAAACCGGGCGCGGTCGCCCTTGGGGGCGAGCCGGGCTGCCGTCGGTTCGTGATAATGCAGGGCGTCGATTATACAGGCCGTGATCGGTTAGGGTCGCGCACCTGAGCGCGACCTCCACGCCTCTTCAGCATGCTTGTCTTTCGGCCTAGCCCCTTTTAGTGAAGCTGCCCTATCAATAAGCCTTGTTTTTCGGGCAACGCGCCGTCCAGTCTGAAAACTGCAGTCGCGTAAGTGACCTCAACGGCGGGCGTTGCCGCGTCTAGACTCTCTCCCGATCAATCTTGAAGGCACATTTGTATCGCAACTCGCTTTGGGCTCTAATGTAGTAACGTAACTACTTGAGTGAGGAAGCTACCGTGAGAGTCGGGTTGCGCGAAGCGAACCAGGGATTTTCAAAAGTCATGAAGGCTGTCCGGCGAGGCGAAGAGGTGTTGGTGACCGAAAGGGGTAAACCGCTTGCGCGGATTGTTCCGGTGCATTCTTCAGAAACTTCCGATGAAATGGTTGCTCGCCTCGAGACGACTGGTTTGTTGCGCGCCGCAGCCAGGCGCACACCCATGACCGGGTGGCAGCCGCGGCCTTTGCACGGTGTGCCGATGACTCGGACGCTGCGTGAGGAACGCGAGTCATCGTAATGGCCGCAGATTTCGCTTATTTCGATACCAGCGTGTTGGTGAAACGTTATGTGCGCGAAGTGGGATCGCGGCAGGCCGCGCAACTACTCCGCCGATACCGCTTTCTATCCAGCGCGCTCGTAAGTGTGGAGGCGCTGTCGGCCTTTTCCCGGCGCAAGACCGCGGGCGAACTGAGCGAACGCAGTTTCTCTGCAATCGTCGCGCGAATTCGCTCGGATCGCGACCATTGGGAGTTGGTTGAATTGACTCCGGCGGTACTCAGTCGAGCCGAAGAGACGATAGAGAAAGTTAAGGTCCGGACCTTGGACGCGTTGCATATCGCTTCCGCGCTGGTGTTTCAGGACCTCTCCGGCATGCACGTCTCCTTCATCACCGCCGATGAGCAACAACGCGACGGCGCTCGACTTGTTGGCCTGCCGGTGACCTGGGTGGGCTCAGTCTGAACTCAATAGCTCCGAATCGGCTGCCCCTGGCCACGCGGCGCATGAGGATCGAAGAAAAATCCTAGCGCAAAAGTTCTTGTTTTTGCGAATTATGCGCGAAACGCGGAAGCTCGCGCTCCTGTGACTCGGCTTAGAAAAGCCGGACAGTAGTTCGAAGACTCAAAGGACCAGTGGGAGAAGTCCGTGTAATTCAGAAATCGGCCGCTTCGTTACCGCGGCGTAAGGCAGTATGGTCCGTCGCCTGCACGAATTCTCAAGCCGCTGGCCGAACCAGACGCAGCTGACCGTCAACGGTCGGGGAAACCAGGACAATGAGCGTCGCGTTTCACGCTCTTGCGAGGTGTTCCGCCAATACCGGTAGCTACCTCGAACCTGTCTCGCAACGCGGGCAACCGCCCGGAGCGCAAGCGCGGCACCATCGCTTGGCGCACGAGCGACAGACTGCCTGGCCCTCGGGTCCGGTCAGATGCAGCTTGTCGTCGCACACGAGGCGCGCATGATCAAGACCCAGACCCCAATCGCACGGGGGTGGTTCCAACCGGCGGACCGCTGGATGCCAGTCAATGATAATTCGTCGTTCGCCCTTGCGGCGGCGAATCAAGACGGCGAAGCGCTGCACGGGAATGTATAAGTCCAGCCCCTGCAGCCACTCCACCACAACCCGCGTTGCATAATGGTGGCGCAGATCGTCGAGCTTAGCTTGATATTCGCGCTCGATTGCTGCCATTCGCAGCTGTTCTCGTTTTCGCTCCGCCCCTGGTGTTTCCCCCGTCGCTTCAGCCAGCGCAGACAGTCGCTTGATCGGAACCTTGCGGAGGTCTTCGTGGTACTCATGCACCCGCCTGCGATCTCGATCCATCCGCCGATGCATTGCTCGCAGAAAAAGTTTCAACTCACCCCGTACCCGATGGTCGACCAAGGCGCGGATCTTTGCTTCGAGCGCGGCGGTCTCCAATCTTGAGCTCGAACCGAGCCGAGTCGCAGGGTCGGGAACCTGCCATTGTTCCCGCGCCAACGCCGACCGCAGCTCTTCGATGATGTCGTCGAGGACGGCGCCGGTTGAAAGATTCAAGCCGATCCGGACGAGTCCTTCGTATTTCTCATCGGAAAACGCGGAGTAGCGAAAGGTCAACATCATGCAGCGTGTGAAAGTTGCCGTCAGGCCTTGGAAGCGCCAGGTCGCATTGGGGAAGTTCAGGGACCGGTTGAGCACGCGTTCTGGATCGCTGGGCCCCTCGCCTGTGCAGGCCATCAGCTGCCGACTGGCCCAGCGTCCGGACTCCCCCAAAAGCGAGCCGAAGCGGTCGAGCCAGTCCCCTTCAAGACCGATCGAGATCGCGTCACGCGGCCGCTGTGCTCCGAAGCTGAGTTGGGCCAGTTCGGGCCACCCGAACGCTGCTCTCAAGGGCGTCGGAGCCAGCACCTGAAGGCGGTCGCCGGCCAACGGCTCGACCGCCGCGCCATGACGCTCCATCAGCTCGGCGACAAAATCCCGCAATTCTCCCATGATCATCGCTAAGCGGTTTCGAAGTTTTCGCCGAAGAGCGCGCTATCCAATGCCTTCGCTGCCTCATGCTGGTGGCGGGCCTGCTCCAAGCGCTGACCAATAATGTCGAAGGCGTCGCTCCGTGTGGTATCGGTAGTCTGTAACCACGCATCGAGCACCAGTTCTGCGAAGTCGCGGTCCTCCTCGATATTGCCCAAGATTGCGCCGACTTCGCCTACCACCAGTTCGAACATCGAGATTTTCTCGTCGAGCAGATGCAGGACCTCTTCCTCCAAGGTGCGCCGGGTCACGAGGTTGAAGACGAATACTTCGCGCTTTTGACCGATGCGGTCGATGCGGCCGATGCGTTGCTCGATCGTCATCGGATTCCACGGCACGTCGAAATTGATGATGGTGTTGCAGAATTGGAGGTTGCGTCCCTCTCCGCCGGATTCAGTGGACAGAAGCACGGGTACCCGTTCGCGAAACTGTTCGATCGCCGAGTCCTTTTCGGTCCCACTGAGGCTCCCATCGAATCGGGCAAAACCGATGCCCTCGTGCGCGAGCAATTCCGCGAGATGATTGAGCGTGTCCCGGTAATGGACGAAGACCACCTTTTTCTCGCTTGGGGAGCGCCGCAGCAGACCTAGTAACGCAGTCTCCTTTGCGCCGATGCCAACCGCTGCCCATTGCTCTGCGAGCCTTGCCCAAGCAGGTGTGTCAGGGTGGCGCGCGGCGAAGCGAGATAATGCAGCGCGTGCCGCCGCAGGTGACGATCCAGCTGCTCCAAGCAAATGACGAATTGCAAGGCGATGTAGTCGCCGAGTGTCCTCGGCAGGCAGACCGCGGACTGCCTGCATCAGCTCCTCATACGCGTCGCGCTCCGACTCGGACCCGTCCACGCCGACGGTGATCGCTTCACGGCGCGGTAACTTGAGCGCGAGCGCTGCTCGCGTGTTACGGATCATCGCTGCCCGCATCAGCTCGCGCAGGCTTTCCGGATTTGCGGGCTGACGCGGCTTGCCGGACACGGTGTAGGCGGCGCGGAACTCCTTGAGGCTCTTGAGAATTCCCGGCTTGAGCAAAGTTAACAGGTTGTAGAGCTCGGTCAAATCGTTCTGCACCGGCGTCGCAGACAATAGCAGCAAGAAACGCTTGTTCAGCCCGTCAACCAGTTTGTAACTCCGGCTGCTGCGATCGCGCATCTGATGTGCTTCGTCAACGATGACCAGGTCGAAGCTGCGGCTTAGCAGCTGTTCGGCATGCTCGCTGCGGCGCGCAAGCGCCAGCGATGCGATCAGACGCTTTTCGCCCCAGAACTTATTGGGATCGCAGCGCAGCGCAGCGTCTTGCGTGGTCGCGCATTGGATATCGAACTTGCTCCCCAGTTCCTCCCGCCATTGGCCCACTAGCGCGGCTGGCACCAAGACCAAGACGGTTTCGACCATCCCGCGCAACAGATATTCCTTCATGACCAGGCCGGCTTCGATCGTCTTGCCGAGTCCCACTTCATCGGCCAACAGAACCCGTCCGCGGAACTGCTTGAGCACCTTGCGCGCCGTCTCGATCTGATGCCGAAGCATTTCGAGCTGATGGAGGTGAGGCAGGGACAAGAGTTCATCGAACCCCTGCGCCAAGCCGAGATGGGCGAAGCGCTCCCGCAGCAAGTACCATCCGCCGTCGGCTTCCGGTTCCTTCTTCATCGCCACCTTTAGGGCTGATAGATCAATCTCCATCGCGAGCGGAATATCGATGTCGTTCAGGAGAAGCCGGGTCGGAGCGGCCTCCTGCGTGATATCCGGGACCGGGTCGCGCGGCGCGATGCGCTGACGCGTGCCGTGCTGTGCCTCGCCGATCCTCGTGTGCGATTGCGCAGCCGCGTGTCGCGTCGCTGGTTGGCAGGAACCCGAGCGTTTGCTCGAGTGGATCGCGTCGAGCCTCGGCAGGAGCCAGTCGGCGCATGAGCGGCCGCCCGGGAATGCGCGCACTGCAGCCCAAGCCGAATCAAGCCGATGCCGCTTTAGAATCAAGCGCGCAGGCGCGAACTGATTCCGCTGCCCCAACGCTAACGCGCGTAAGAGGTAATAGGTGTCGCCGGGGACATAGCGTTTGAAGAAGCGTTTCAGAAAGATCAATGCTTTGTCTGAGCGCTGCTCGAACAGTGCTGCGGTGGCGGCCAAACAGAGGATCAGGGCTTCTCCGGGATGTGAACGCAGCGCGTCCTCGGCTAATGCCAAAAGGCTGGAACTTCGCTCTGCGTCTTCGAACGCCTTCTCGAGAAGTTGGGCCCATTCATCGGCGCTTTTAGGCCGATCGCCGCGGGGCTGGCCTCTCTGCGCCACCTGATCAACTGCCGTCGTCACAAACCTAGCCCTGGGCACCCGAGAGGAAGATCGGGGGCCACATTGGGAAAATTACCTGCACACGGCTCGTGATCAAACGCCCGCCGACGTGATTCATCAACAACGACCAATCTTGAACACTTCAAGAGTCGATCGGGAATGCGAAACCTGAAATGCCAAACGCAGCCGGTTCGTAGGCTTCAGTTTTTAAACTCGGCTTCGAGCCTTTCCGCCACAAACATCTTGAGTAGCGACTGCTACAGCACATCTCGCTTATTGACCACTAGTTTCAGCCGCTCGATCATTGATTTTGGTAAACGTAGCGAGATGGTTTGAGAGAAAGGTCTGAGATTTGACAGCGTGGCGCGTTTCCCTTTGCGCTATTCGATGAAATCCGCGGAATCGTGCAGTCCAGAATTTGCTTCCGAGTCTTCGCCCTCGAATTTTGGCACGGCTTTTCATTGCCAGCGATATCCTTCGTTCTTTGCGGCTCCTATTACGAACAGAAGTTTCCGAATGAGGTGCCCGCGGATGCTATCCTCGGCGTTGCGAAGCTCGGCCGGCCGGTTGCGCCTGCGCTCCGTTGATTCGGGTATTGAGCGAGCTCGGCCAGCTCGGAATAGTCATCATCCCCGGATGAACGAGTTCTGGCAGAAAGACCCGGAAATCCGGACGCTATCGCTGAGATCAGAGGTGGACCGAGGAGAGGAAAATGCACGAAAGCAAAAGGACTTCAGCCGATATCAACCAGGGCAGCGAAGAGCCACGCGCCGTACTGGTACGGTTCGCAGCGGAAGTCGGTGCGCGTCTCGAAACCGACGCGAGAGAGCGCCACAAATTCGCGAGCTGATCGAGGATCGCTTCCGCCAGCTTGTGTATGAAATCCCTGGGACCCGGTCGTCGCTCAACGAGGCGAGGCCGTATTTTCCCCGTTATGCCTTTCTCTTTGCGCCGTTTTAAGCAGGTATGCGCCCGTCCGAAGCAGCAGCGCTCAGGAGGAAATCGCTTGACCTCGCGAACGGTACCCTCTTCGTCGAGCGCTCGCGGTCGCTTGTTGCGGACTGGGCGCCGAAAACCGCGGCAGCCGCGCGTGTGGGAGGCTGACCTTTGCGGAATATCAACTCAATGAAGGGACCCCTGACCAATCGCTACGCATGAGTCGAAGCCCTCGGATAGCTAGGGCTCCCATAACTATCGGCGCCTCGCGTCAACAACGGAGTACAAGTGCAAACGGCTACGCCGTTGACGATTGAGCACCGCTACCTGATGACGCAGCGCGATGAGCTCAAGCTCCAGTTCTGCGCGGCTGCAAAACCGGCAAGCCAGCCAAAACAGGAGCGACGAAATCAGTGCGAGTATGCCGGCGAGACTACGGAGTGCAGACCGAAATCGCCAGCCTTTTCGCTACTTTTGGATTTCATAATGCACAAGTCTGATCGCCTTTCATCGTTGTCCCTTCAGCTCAGCCTCAAGCCTCTCAGAGACGAACATTTTCAACAGCGATTGGTACGGCACGTCCCGTTTGTTCGCCAGAAGCTTGAGGCGATCGAGCATCGGCTTAGGTAAACGCAGTGAGATGGTCTGCGACGAGGGCCTCAGGCTCGGCGGGATCGCGCGATTCGCTTTCCGCCAATCGACGAATTCGGTCGAGTCGTGAGTTGCCCAGAACTCCCGCTCAGCATCTTCACTTTTGAATTTGGGTAGTGCCTTCTTCATATGATCGGTAAATCCCTCGCTCCTTGCGGCTCATATCGCGCGCCGAGATCACTCGAGCGCCTCGAAAAATTCGGACGGTAAGGCGTGGGCGTGAAAGTCGAT
Organism: Deltaproteobacteria bacterium; assembly: GCA_019237115.1. Lineage (GTDB taxonomy): Bacteria > Desulfobacterota > Binatia > Binatales > Binataceae > JAFAHS01. The sequence continues at coordinate 13,337 of JAFAHS010000068.1, read as the reverse complement.
CTTCACTGCGCGCTTGTCGCATCCTTTTCTCGTATGGGCTCAATACCCCTTTTGCACTGCTAAGGCGAATTGCCCAAGGCGAACTATCCGTCTCGCTCTCTTGTAACAATGCCCTTCAAGTTATCGTCGAAAGCTTCAAACATATGAAGAAAGCCTCGGGGGGTCGCGCTCCCTTTCGCGCGCCGTCAGCAGGCGAGAGTGGCGGAATGGCAGACGCAGTGGACTTACGACTCATTCCAACACCCGGAACCTTGTCCGCTCGTGTCCGATAACGACCGCCACTCCTCGCTTTTTTGGCTTTGACGCACCATCAGGGGGTACGGTTTTGCCCGCCCTTGGTCACGAGAACAGTCCAAGTTCGGTCCAAGGATCGTGATGGACCAAACCGGTCGATCGCGGCTGTGGTCGCCCGTGTAGCACTTTATTTCCGCGGCTCGCCTTGGGATCGATTGGCGCTTGCGGGGAGCTCCCGAAGGAGCGGAGCTCCCCGGTTGTAGGTTGGCTAATTAAGGCTGGCGAGCGACGCGACGATGTAAAGCACCGTCATCGTGCCGAACACCAAGCCCACGAGCTCTTCAAGCGTGCAGTAGCGAGCAAGTCGCAAACCATCGGCGCCTGCTCTTTGCGCGGCGGCTGGCTGTGCGCTTGTCGCGTTCGCTTGGTCGCTCGTAGGGAGCAACGCGTTTGCTTCCCAGTCTGCACGCGGAAGCACTTCAATTCGATCGTTCAACATGATTTTCCTCCAAGGTTGGAGTTGTGTAGGTTGGATGAATCCGTGGCGAGCCAGGATCCACCGAGAATGTGGCGGGGTGTTCTAGCGGACGAGCCCGACCAGCGACTGGACGATGTAGCCGAGGGTCATGAGACCAAGGATAAGACCCAGCACTTCATCCAGAGCACAAGCGTGGGCGAATCGCGTGCCTTCTGAGAGTTCGGTTTGTTCAACGGTCTCAGAAGTTCTGAGCACCTCCGCCTGGTTCAGCATGGAAGCCATATGCGTCACCTCCTTTCCCCGTGGGGTGAATTTGCGAAGCGAGTAGTTCTGTTCGACCTTTCATTCTGGTTTCCTCCAATCGGTGAGTTGCGAGTGCGCAGAATCACTGTAATGCACAGAATCCGTCTCATAAGGACCGTATCTGAGACCAATTCGCGGCAGATGAAAAAGCGCCGCGGGCGAGAAGCTTAGGGCACGAGAACGAACGACTGACCCGCAACTTTGACGGCGGGGGAGCCGATTCTAGATCAATGAGACAAAGAGCGCTTAATGAGCCGGGCTACAAGGCCCGTTCACAACTCAAGTCTGATAAGAACTCGCAGATAATCCCATCTAGCATTGCTGTTTGACCAATGCAAGAGTTCTGGGTTACCGAAATCTACCCTCGATTTGCTGGCTGGCTTGACCCGAAGGCTCACATGCAAAGGGGTCCCTGGTTCAAGTCCAGGTGCGTCCACCAAATTTTCCCCAATTAATTCGGTCCGGCCCGGAGACATAGGTAACACAATGTACCGGCTACATAGGTGACAACCTGGGGCCGAACGGGTTGTCGAGCGGTTCTAACACCCGAGTCTCAAGATCGAAATATCCCAAGTCATAGTCCATAACGCTAACCAGCCAGATATCATCATGCACTTCCTTGATGCCGACCGCCTGGCCGGCGAAGACGGTGCTGAAGTTAATCTTCTTGCGCCCCAAACAGATGCGTCCGCAATTGAGTGACGACCACGATCTTGTCGTGGAAGGGATAGTCGATATCAGGCAAGCCCTGATAGGAGCGGGTGGAGGGCTGATAGACCTCGGCCGGACACTGCATGCCCAAGGCTTCGTGCGGGCGTTGGTTGTTGAAGACGTCGATAAAGTGATCGAACTTGGCCTGCTGCTGCAGGAAGTTTGACGCGGCCGGCTTGGTAGTTTCTTTCCTCAAGGTCAGGTGCATTCGCTCATGGCGGCCGTTCTGCTGAGGATGGCCAGGGCGGTTCCGTTCGATCCCAATCCCCAGGCGCAGCCACCAGACCGCAAGCTTGCTCAAGTTGAAGAGGGCATGGGCGGAAGCGAAGGGCACTCCGTTGTCGCTGCGGATGTTATCAGGCAGCGGCGCGCGTATGGCGGAGCCATTCGTCGAGAGTGATACGCCCGAGCCGCGCTTCGCCCAACGGCACCAGCGAGAGCTCCTCGATCCGAGCGCCAAAGTGTCGGGCCTCCGGGTCCCTCACGACCTCGCGCGGGTCGCCAACCGCCTTCAGATAGCGCGCGACGACCTCGTCGAGCGGTGTTCGTTGCGGGCCGGCGATCTCGACGATTCCGTTGCGCCGCGCTCCGAGCGCCACATCGGCAACGATTGCAGCAACATCGTCCGGTGCGATGGCCTGCAATAGGCCGGGAGGGAGCCGAACCGTTTTTCCATGTGCGTTGGAGTCGGCGATGGCACCGAGGAATTCCAGGAACTGCGTCGAGCGGATCGGATCCACCAACCGAGGGAGAAGCTCCATGAAACGAATTCTTTGCTCGCTGCTCGTCTCTTTGCTAGCCGCCACGTTCTGTTCGCAACCGAAATGGCGTTTCCACGTAAATTCAAGCAGCTGTTATCGGTGGTTGCCGAGCCGCCAACGGTTTGTCAGGTGATTCACCTATGGCAAATCGGTCGCGAGACGATCACGATCGCCCCCGGTGAAAATTCGCGAATCCAGCGTCCGTGCCATGCTGCGCCGCGGTTGCATCGTGAAACCGTCGCGCAGTTCGCGCGGCCGGGTGCGCGTGCCGGTCTGCTCGTGCACTGCGCGATCGGCATCCGCATCCGCGACCTCTACGCGACAAAGGACACGGTTCTTGAAGGCCTCTCTATGGTCTATGATTGGCGATGAAATGTCCGTTCTAGCCGCTGCACATCCGCAACCGAGAACCCGGTTGCTGGGAAAAACGGGACTACAGGTCTCGGCGCTCGGTATCGGCACCAACAAATGGCAGCAAGGCAAGAACGACGCGGCGGTGTTCGAAACCTATCGGACGTGTCTGGACAACGGTTTCACGTTCTTCGACACCGCCGAGGTATACGGTTTTGGAAAATCCGAGCGCCTGCTGGGTGAGTGCCTTCGGCGCGATCGCCGCCCCGCGATTATCGCCACCAAGTTTGCGCCCTTTATTGTTCGCCGTTCGAAGCGGCATTTGCTAAAGGCGCTTGACGCATCCCTAAACCGCCTCGGCGTGGCGAGCATCGATCTTTACTACATCCACTTTCCCCACTTCGGCAATCACTTTGAATTGGCCGACGCGATGGCGGAGGCCGTGCAAGCGGGAAAAGTGCATCACGTTGGCGTGAGCAATTTCGGCGCGACTCAGATGCGCAGGATAGCGGACCGGCTGGCGCGCACGAACATACAGCTGGCGGCGAATCAAGTTCACTATAGTCTCCTCCATCGCAACCCCGAGTCCAACGGTGTGCTGGAAGCTTGCCGCGAGGTTGGCGCGAGCCTCGTTGCTTATTTCCCCCTCGCCGGCGGCAAGTTGGCGGCCGCATCCGGCGGGAGGAATGCCCGGCTGCAAGCGCTGCCAGACCTGCTCGCCCGCGTCGCCGCAACTCACAATGCCACGCCAGCACAGGTAGCACTGAACTGGCTTCTGGCGCGCGACCCCTGCGTGATTCCGATCCCAGGCGCATCGCACTCGAACAGCGCCAAGCAGAACATCGGTGCGCTTGACTGGACTCTCACCGCAGAGGAGTTCGCGGCGATCGACGTGGCATCCGGTGGTGGACGTTAGATCCTCCTTCGCAGAGCCGGTCTCATTGGCTGGGCCGCGCTGCTTAAAGAAAGGTTCCTCCATCTGCTCGTGCAAGGGCGATACACGAAATTTGGGTCACAGATTCGGGGCCCGTGAGCACAGAATTGGGCGCAGATTCTCAGGATAACATTCTGGCTCACATGCAAGGGGTCCCTGGTTCAAGCCCAGGTGCGTTCACAAAAATTTCCAAATTAATTCAAATACTTCGATGCGACCCGATGCTTTGAGCGAATCAGCCTCCAATTGTCGCGGGCCAAACTGCGGGCCAATCGAAAACAAGTGGTCCTGCCCGCCCTCTCAAGCAGTTTTGCCTGCGTCGCTCTTTGCATTGCGTGTAATAAGCCGAAAACCCGTTCAGCCCTCGAGCTTCAAGATCCGTGCTGCTGTACCGCGATAGATCAACTCGCGGTCGGCGGCTTTCAGGCCGAGCCCGTCGACAAATGCGCTAGTCCAATCCATGAATGGTGCGGTGCGCAAAAAGTAGTCCGTGCCGAAGACGATATGATCGATTCCCACCAGCTCACGCGCACACTCGAAGGCGCCCCGGTTCCAGCCGAGCGCGGTGTCCAGGTAAAGCCTGCGCATCTCTTGGCTGGGTCGTTGCCTGGGCTGTAGGGAACCTGCGTAAAACTCCGGACAGTCGTAAGCGATGTCGATTCTTCGTGCCAGGTACGGCAGTGTGCCGCCGAGATGTGCCAGCACTAGGACGACGTCCGGAAAGCGCTCGAAAAGGCCGCCGCATACAAGTTTGTGGGCCGCGAGCGTGGTGTCGAACGGGAATGAAAGCAGCGTGCCAGGTTGATCGTCGCGATAGAACGGTGAGCTGGACGGATGCATGAAAACGCACACTTGGCGACGGTTGACCTCTTCCCAGAATGGATTGAACTCGGGGGCATCAAGGTAGCGTCCTCCGACATTGGAGGTGATAAGCACGCCGGCGCAGCCTAGCTCATCGAGCGCACGTCGCATCTCCTGGAGCGCACTATTTAAGTTGTTGAACGGCAGGTGTGCGAATGCCTTGAAGCGGTCCGGCGCACGCCGACAAGACGCTGCCAAAGCGTCATTGACCATGCGGCACAGCTCGGGTGCGTGCTCGTCGACTCGACTATAGAGTGGGGGATTCGACAGGATCTCGATCGCGACGCCGGCGCGATCCATGTCGGCCAGCCGCGCACTATGATCCCAAGCCGGCAGCGGCGTTCCCGACCAGACCGCTACGAGCCGGCCATCCGCGTCATGTTCCAGCCGAATCATGTCAGGATGAAGGCGCGCGAGCGCCTCGAAAAATTCGGACGGGAAGGCGTGGGCGTGAAAGTCGATCTTCACTGCGCGCTTCTCGCATCCTTTTCTCGTATGGGCTCAATACCCCTTTTGCACTGCTAAGGCGAATTGCCCAAGGCGAACTATCCGTCTCGCTCTCTTGTAACAATGACCTTCAAGTTATCGTCGAAAGCTTCAAACATGTGAAGAAAGCCTCGGGGGGTCGCGCTCCCTTTCGCGCGCCGTCACCAGGCGAGAGTGGCGGAATGGCAGATGCACTGGACTCAGGACTCATTCCACCGCCCGGAACCTTGTCCGCCCGTGTCCGATAACGACCCCACTCCTTGCATTTTCGGCTTTGACCCACCATCAGGGGGTACGGTTTTGCCCGCCTTTGGTGGTGGACCAAGGCTCACAACAATGATGATTCAGCATCGCCACCTCATGACGCAGCGCGATGAGCTAAGATGGCCAACCTCGCCGAGAACCTGTGGGGGCGGCAACATACCGGAGGGCACCTATCCGGGAGTTCTTGCGGTCGCGGCGGGCGTCAAGTCAGCTCTGCACGCCGTTGGGTCAGGATTACGGCGGTCGCGATCGGGACGGCGAGCCCGACCGCGTAGACGATCATCAGGACGATAGGGTTGCTGCTCCCGTTAGAACCGTGAAACACGAAATTGAATAGCAGCGGATTAAGAACCGCGTACACCGCGTATGCCAGCGACATCGGCAGCGCATAACGCTTCATCCGCCAGATACCGATCGCATAGATGACAAAGAAAATCCCGAACAACGGCGCGATGATCAGATTCGCTGTGGCGGTCAGCTTGTGGCCGAAGAATACAAGCCCCACCCCCGGACTACGGGTTTGCTGGTAAGGTTTCAACATGTCCGAAATCGCGAGCAGTATGTATCCAATCGCAAAAATCGTGAGCCACGGTCCTCGCTTTTGTTTCATCGGACATCCGTCCTGGGAATTCCGCAAGCCCCTCGCGCCGCCGGGTCCGAGCAGGCAGAAGCAACCTGAAAGCACAGACTCATGCTCGCTTTCTCCGGGTCGCGCATTGGGGAAACAGATCTACGCCCGACAGACGATGAGGATAACAGCGCCGAGAATTAGAGGCGAATGAATCATTGCGCGAGAACATGAAGCGCTCGGCCGCGACACCGCGCGCCGTGGGCAGCCAGCCTTACTTTGACACCGGGCTTAATAGTGGATGCGAAGGAGCCTCGACCAGCGGCTGCTGCTTCCAAGGGGAACGCAAGGGGCGACGCCGTCCCACGCAAACCACGGGGGCGGTCTAGAGTGATCCCTTGTGCGACCCGGATAACTTTTCGAGTAAATGCCAGGAGCTTTGAGGAGAGAAACCGTTCAGAGCGTCAGCTCCTCGTAAACGTCTGCCCCGACCAGGTCCGAGGCGGGGTTGGCACTTCTGCGAATACCTTCCACTAGCTGCGAGAACTCGGGGTCGGAACGGACTTTAGCGAAGCCGTTCCAATCCTTGTATTCGCTCACCGCGACCAGACGGTTTACTTGGCTACCGAAAATCTGACGATGGACGCGGAAGCTACCACCAGCACGCTCCACCAGACGTTTTACCGCCTTAAGATTTTCCACCTGCTCTCCGTGTTTACCGTCTCGTACGTGGAACGTTACGACTGCAGAGACCGCCATTTCTTTGTCCTCCGTTGCCTGCGAGACCAGTTAATTGCGCCCCAACCGCTGATATCATTGCGGCCGACTTGCGACAAACGCCCGCGCTGAACGCCCGGCGCGGATGGATACGGTCTTGCCCGCTTCGCTGCGCGCCAGAGTCAGTGGACTGAATTTGACTTACGGTGGAACGCGCGCTAGTTCCCGGCGCCAAAAGGATGGACAAGGAGTGTATGTGTGTTGTCGGGGCCACAAACAAATGGAGGGTCAAATGGCTGAGAAGCAACCCTTTGCTCAGATGCGGCAATCGGTTGAAAACTGGACCAAAGGGCTCCAAACAAAAGGAGATATCGTAAACTGGCGTTTAGGCTTCTTCACACCGTATAGGCGGTTGGCACCTTGTTGTTTGCTTTCCGTACACACCGGCTGAAAACTCGGTGTATGCCCATGCGATGGTCGCGTTTTGGGCGCTGGCACCTCCCGCATTCACTCGGCGGATTGGGCTTTCCTTTGTGGCCCCAACGGTCAGGACAAACGAGAGGGAAAACCAAGTTATCGAGCACACCCATTAACCAGGAATATCGAGGAGCTGATCACGGCGGAGGCCGGATGAATATCCAGCATCAGCGCCTGGTCGAGCTGTGCAACGAACTCCGCCTTGGCGGCATCGCCGCCCAGTACACGGCGCTGGCGCAGAAAGCGGCCGATAAGCGCTCCTCATTCACGGACTTCGGTCGAAGAACTGCTGGCGGCTGAGCGAGTCGTCTCGCGCGCGGGCCCGCGAGAGGTTCGCGCGCATCGCCAGCTTCCCGGCAATCAAGACGCTCGATCAGTATGCGAGAGCTTCCGACACAAGGACAAGCGCAAGGCGGGCGTCTTCGCAAAGCCAGAGAGCGGCCGTAGAACCTGAAGCTCTGTCAAAACATCGAGGGGGCGTTCACCGGCTTTTCGGGGACCGGCTGAATGACGTCCCAGTGTTCCACGATCTTGCTGTTCTCAACGCGAAAGATCTCAACGATTGCGACGCCACGCTCGCCTGGGGCGGGAGTTACGTGAACGTGCAGAAAAACAAGATCACCTTCTGCTGCGGAGCGAACGACTTGCCACTTCGGCGAAGGAAACCTCTGTATGAGACCGGCGAGAAAATCGACCGCTGCTTGACGGGTTCCCTTAGGTATATCCGCGCTGTGTTCAACAAAATCGGAGGTTGCGTACGCTTCAAAAGCAGCCTTCGGATCGAACTTCTCAAGGGCCAGCCTATAGAACTCCAACACGATCTCTTTCGGGCTCCGCGCGCGCTCCATGGAAGTTCTCCTTAGCGAGAAACTCTGGGCTGATTGCGGCGACGAGCGCAAGCGCTTCTGCAGAACGGCGAGGGGGAAGGTCCGCTGCACCATTTTGACCGTGGCAGATTTCGGCTTCGTCGAATTGGATTAGGAGGTGTGGCGGGACCTGCCGCGCGCAGTTGCCGCCACGAGAAACATCGCGGAGCGCAGCGAGTTCATGCTGAAAGACCTCGGCTATCGCTTTCCCGACTATCCCCTTCCGCCCGGCGAAACACCCGACAGCTATCTCCGCACGCTCACCTATCGAGGCGCGCGGGAACGATGGAGAAGTGAATTTGATCGGGAACAACGGTTTCGTCGACAGCTCGAACACGGTGGGCGGCCTAGTTGACGGAGCTGACGGGTGGTAATCGTTGAAGTCCATCGTGTGCTTCAAGTCGAGAGCACGGGTTGATCCGCCCCTCAAGCGGTATTGGCGAGTTCCAGGCGGCATACGGGCCGAGAAACAGTGTCAATGACGCGCTCACGATACCCGTGCCACCCTTTGACACACCTAGGCCCCAAGGCGTGGACGGAATGTCCCGCCGCTGAGGAAACCGCGGCGCCCGCTTCGTCGCATCGTACGGGACCGAGGAAAGACGCTGGTACCGACGAAAGACGTCGAAAAGTGCGGCCTGTACGGCGATGCCACGCGCGACAGTGAGCGTCCGCGACGACAAGGGCAACAAGGCTGTCTATGATGGTGTGCCTCTTCAGGAAATCCTCGAGCGGGCTGGTGCCCCTTTGGGCAAGGAACTGAGAGGGCCAAAGATGACACTATGTGTCGTCGCGGGCGGTTCCGATGGATATAAGGTTGTCTTCGCGGCGGCGGAGTTTGATCCGGGCTTTACGGACCAAGTGATTCTAGTCGTGGACCGTCGCGACGGACAGCCGCTCAATTCCCGCGAAGGGCCGCTGCGTACGATCGTTCCGAACGACAAACGCCACGCCCGGTGGGTCCGCGGCGTCGAGACTTTGACTCTCAAGAACGCGCGTTGAAGATAACGTTCGCCACCGCCTCGTCCAGCCAAAAGCCGAATTTCAATTGAGCCGCTGGTGGTCGTGAATTTGAGCGCGTTGCTCAGCAAATTCGAGAAGATTGCTCATGTAAAACCGGGGCGGCTGGAATCCGAATTTGCCGATCGGCGCGCCAAGCGCGTTGGCCTTGGGCTACGGCGGGTTCTTTGTGTGTTGCGTGCCCACGAACTGCGGGGCAAAGAATTGTTGAGCCAGTACGGTCCTCGGTTCGCCCCCGGTTGTCAAATTCTCATCCGCGGCTCCCGCCGCGGGCGTTGAGCTGGATCCGGCCTTCCGATGGGCTCAGGCGGTCTGGCGCGGGCCTCGCTCGTCCGGCAGAATCCTGCGCGAGAGGAGGCCCGGGAATGGCGATGACGAGTCCAACCCAACCCGAGAACGCGCTGCTTCACCTGATCGACGGCTACCGCGTAACAGCCGTGATCTATGTCGCGGCCACGCTCGGCATTCCCGATTTTCTCTTCGACGGTGCAAAGACCGCCGAGGATCTCGCCCGCCTCACCGCCACCCATGAGCCATCTCTTAATCGATTCATGCGCGCGCTGGCCGCGCTCGGGATTTGTTGCGAAACCAGCGATAGAAAATTCGAACTAACCGAGACGGGAACCTCGTTGGCGGCCAAGTCCGAGCGCTCGCTGAAATCCTGGGCGCTTATGGAAGGTGGGCTGATCATGCCGGGATGGAATCAGCTGATCGAGACCATCCGCACGGGCAAGACCATCGACGAGTTGGCAGGACGAGGCTCGGAGCGCTTCGAAGTTTTGGCGGAGAGGAAGGAAGCGGCGGCGCTGTTCAACGACGCGATGGTCTCGATGACACGGCTGACGCTGCCGGCCGTGTTGTCCGCGCTCGATCTCTCCGGAATTGCGACTGTGATGGACGTCGGCGGCGGCTTGGGCCAGCTGATGGGCGCAATACTGGGGAAATATCCGTCGATGCGCGGCATCGTATTCGATCTTCCGCATTGCGCGGACGATGCGAAAAAAAACCTGAGCGCGGCTGGCGTCGCGGCGCGCGCCGAATTCATCGCCGGCAATTTTTTTGAATCGGTCCCAGCCGGGGCAGACGCGATCATCCTGAAGAGCATCATTCACGACTGGAACGATAAGCGGTGCGTCCGAATCCTGCAGAACTGCAATCGCGCGCTCAAACCAGGCGCGCGTCTGACCGTGATCGAACGCATCGTGCCCGAAAACCTCGAGTCCGACGCCGACGCTCAGGGAGTCATCCTTTCCGATCTGAACATGTTGCGGGGACCCGGCGGATGTGAGCGGACGGCGAACGAGTTCCGCACACTGCTGGTGAAGGGCGGTTTCCGCATGGAGCGTACGCTCTCGACGGGCCGCTACTTCGTCATTGAGACAACTCGCGTATAAAAGTTCGTCTAGTTCGTGCCGAATTCGCCTTGCTCGTGCCGCGCCCGGAACGATCAATGCCTCGGCGGGCGTCCCTTTGAGGCGCTGCTTGAGCGCCGCGCGCGGCAGGTTGAGCAGTTCGACCAGCGCGGCCGGCTCGCGCGGCTCAGCGATCTTAAGCGGACTCAGGTAGAGCATCCGGCTGGAGCGGCGGATGTACGGCGTCGAGCCGACGTCGCCCTGGCGCGGCGGATCGGGGAACAGCGATTCGGCCTGAGCTTCCGCGTCCGGCTCGGCGTAGCCGGGGACGCAACTCCAGCCACGGCGTCCAGAACGGGCAGCGCTCATCGAGCGGATTGAGCACCATGTCGCCGCGCTCGGGCCGATAGAATTCGCCCAAGTATTCGCGGTCGGGATCCAGCACGACGCCCACTTCCTGCCGAGCAGCAATCTGTCGCAAGACTCCTCGGATGAGATTCGATTTGCCCGCCCCGCTCTTGCCGGTCACCGCGAGATGTTGCGTCTCAAGAGCGCGGGGCAGCCGCACACCGCCCAGCTCGAGACCATCGCCACGCAGCTGCCAACTCAGGCGCCGCGCCGTGATAATGGTCACGCCGCGGATGTGTTCGCCGTCACCGCCAGCGACCGCCGGAGCGAACACACTGTACTCGTGGCCCACGCCAGCGCCGGCGCAAGCAGCGTCAACGACACTCCCGAGAGCGTTAGCGCAGCCCGCCTAAGTTTCTTCTCTAGTCCTCGTACCCTTGCTCGCATCTCCTCATACCTCCTCAGGCATGTTCAGGGCGGGTCATCGCCAAGCTGGGGAATAGTCGATAGCCTCGTATTTTCACCGCATCTCTGGGATTAATCGCAGCACCGCGTTTACGCAGAATCTCCCTATCACGGCCCGCGCGGATACGCAAGGTTGCGTCTCCTTTCCGCAAACTAAGTATGCATCGGCATAAATATGGCGACCTATTATGACGATCAGAACTACAGCGAATCCGCTAAACCAGGAATTGGCTTACATTTTGCGTAGGCGCGATTGCTTAGCGCCACACTCAGAAGTTCTCGGGCCATCTTCTGGCGCCATGAAGAACCCGCAGAATTTCTACTGTCTCGCCGCGGACCCGATAGGGCAAAATATATGGGCTCCCGGATACCACGAGTTCGCGGGTATTAGGAACGCGACCGGGGCGGCCCGCGGCGGGATAATCAGCGAGTGTGGAGACTGCCTGTCCGATATGCCGTGCCAGTTTACGGGCGGCGAGGGGATTATCCTGCGCGATAACGTTTCTCACGCTGACCAGATCGACCACGGCCTGATCGAGCCAGCGGATTCTCACAGCGGCGGCTTACGTTCTTGCGACGTGCCCCAGGTATCGAGCCAGGCGCTCACTTTCTCATGATCCACGAACCTGGCACTGCGTGAATCCGCCCGCTTAACCGCCGCGGCGATGGCCTGAGTTTGCCACTCGTTAAGTTCCAGATAGTCCTTAACTGCCTGCGCGGCCAGCCACGCTTTGCTGCGTTCAGTGACCTCGGCCAGTTGGTCAAGCCGTTTCAGAGTCATCGTATCCAGGCGCAGGGTCATGGTTTTTGAAGCAGCAGACTTCCTGTGTGCTTTCATGTGTTTATTTTAGCACACGATCACGTTTTTTGTGCGGTGCCGCCTAACCTCATACGTTGCTGAATTTATGAACCGGAGTACTAAGTTGCGGGACCACTTGTTGCTGCCGGCGAGGAGGTCAGTGGCGGGTGGGATTTCGAAGCGCCGTCACCTGTCGAGACCAACTTTTTTCAACAACTCGAGGTAACGTGGTTCGGAGCGCAACGGACTTCAGCGATCACCAGGCAGCCCGCTCATCATGGTCACCTCCGCTTTTTGTCTATTTCCTTCCGAAACGCGCGGTAGGCCGCCACAATCTGCTCATGCGAGGAATCGCCTGTTTTCTTGTCCGAAGGGAGTCGTCCTGCGTAGTACTGGAGAACCTCCAGTGGTACTTGCAACACCGTCGCCAATTGCGCCACGAAATCGGGCGAGGGCGGGTTTCTGCGGTCGTGCTCGATATCGTTGATGTAGGCGATCCCGGTCGCGATCCCATCTTTTTTCTTGACCTGCGCAGCTAACGCTTTCTGGGTTAGCCTGCGCTCCTTGCGAAGCTCAGAAATCACCTCGCCGAAGGTCTTCATACCTTATCCGCAGCTTTCTTTGCCGCCATTGATGCTTCCCGAGCCCTGAGAATAGCGCATTTCTGCGGATGCACCACAGTCGTGGCTTGCATTAAAACATCTTTCGGTGCTATAGAATTACGCAGATACGCGTAATATCTTATATGGGAAGGACGTGCAGATGTCGCTTAACCGCGTGATGATGATCCGAAACCTGGGTCAAGATCCGGAAATTCGTTACACGGTGAGCACGGTGGAGACAGCCCCTTTCCGGCGGAACTGGATCTCTGAGCCGGCTCTGACCAATTGCTCTGACCTGCAACGAATACCTCAAGAAGGGGCGAGGGGTTTTGGTCGAAGGTCGGCTTCAGACGCGAGAATGGGAGGCCAACGGTCAGAACAACCATAGGACTGCGATCGTCGCTACTCGCGTGCACAGTCCCTTGGAACTCGTCCGGTTGACGCTGGTGTCGAAGACATCGACTTCACTCTCTTCTGAATTTGCCTCGCCGTCAGAAGGAAACAACAGATGATGCGGAGGATGAGAACGTGGAACGCCAGAATGCTGATGACGCGGCGAGCGGGACTGAGGTTGCTCTGTACAACCACGTTGAGGCCCGAACGCCCGTCCGCCCGAAGCCATATCTGTCGATCCGTGAAGTGTCTGCCTTGACGCCGTGGACCGAACAGGCCATCCGGACGATGATGACGAAGGGCGTGCTAAGGCACGGCGAACACTTCTTTCACGTGGGCAAGCGTAC
>JAFAHS010000545.1 GCA_019237115.1 Deltaproteobacteria bacterium | reverse complement strand
GCTGACGACCGATCGCCGTATGTTAACTGTTGATGTCAGAAGCGCTCGTGTCGTGGCTGCGACTAGGGCTCCGGATTGCAACACATTGCTGCGCGTCGAGCATATATCAAATCCGGTGGCAATCTGCAGGGGCGACGATCAAAAAGTTCGAGCGGTTGGCCTTTAGCGGCCAAGTAAACCGGGGGCAGTACGAAACCGCAGATGCGTGAGCAGTTTAACACCGCGCACCTCAGGCCAAGTGACCGAACAAGCGCGCGCGAGGGACATCACATGTCTAAATCGGCTCACCCCCGCGCGCCCATGACGCTGGATGTCCACTACGAAAGGCGTCCTGAAGCTCGTAGGCCGGCTCGTTGAATAGGTTGTCAGCTGTAAAGGGCCCGGCGAAATGATCTGCGACCAGGTTGTTGCGTACAAAGAACGCATTGACCCCGACGATGCCAGTTCCGACGAGCGCGTAACCTTTGCGGCGTCCCAGCTGTTCGAGAGCCGACAACGATGCTCCGTAGGCATTACCTCCATCCCAACTGCGTCTTGGATCGTACGCGTTGACCCAAATGATGGGTGGCCGGAACATGGCGTTGTATTCGATTGCAACAACGCGTGGGCTTAACGCTGTAAGCGCTTCGAGCAGATAATAATCGTTTCCGTCGATATCAATCGAGAGGAAATCGATTTCCCCAGTGAGCTGACAATTCAAAAGCAGTTCGTTGACGGATTCTCGCGTAACGAACTGTTGGAGATATTGAAGGCGCCCCTCCTTGATGGGTTCGGCCAACCGCGAAGTAATTCGCCGCGCGTTGGTGCCATCGGCCTCCACCCAGAGACCAGACCAACCCTGGAGCAGTAGGAAGACCGTATTGTTCTCATATCCGTCGCCTGCACCGATCTCCACAAAGCGACGATCCGTCGTTCCGATGCGCCGAAAAATTTCAGCGATGATTCCGTCTTCATCGTTTTGAGAGTATGCATGGTAGCCATAATGTTCAAGGCGTCGGATGTCTTGAAACCTGGGTTCTTTCAGAATTCGTTGTACTGCTTCGCGTGCCAGCACTACCTGTGAGCGCCGCATTTGCGTGAAAAGCTCCTGAACCTCAGCGTGTCGCACCCCTAATCCTCCAAGAACGCCCCGAGCGGAAACATTAGTGACTTGTCGCTGTGGTCAAGCTGACTCTTACACAGCGGCATTTGGGAATCAGCATTCGACGTGGCCCTACGTTTGCATGTTTCTCTTTCGATCCGGGCGAGAGGGGCCAGTGTATCGCCGGAATGCCAACGGTATGATGCCCAGGATCACCACGAGGCCACCGATGATCAACGCGACGACTAAGAGGGGCGACCCACGTCGCTCGGAAGTTATGTCAGCGATCGCGCGGGAGCCGCGAATAGCGCGCAATGGGACGACCAGTACGATGCCTTCGCGCGATCCAATGACGAGGGAGTCGTTTAGAATGATTGGCGAACCAACATTAAAGCGCGCGTCGGTCTTGATACTTCCAATCGGGCGCCCGGTGCGATCATCAACTGCCCACAGATAGCCGGCGAGGTCGCCAAAATAGAGCACGCCGTCTCGGGCTGCGATCCCGCCTTTAACCAGACCGTGGACGACCACTTGCCAGCGAACTGCTCCGTTCTCTGGGTTTAGGGCCGTCACAATCGGCTCAAGCCCACTTCCATCGAAGAGCGTGCCGTCGTAAAGCAGAGGAATCGCAGACTCATTCTGCTCGGGAATGACCCCGTAGCTGTGTGGCAAACGCGTGTCCCATAGAGAGCGTCCCGTAACCTTGCTCAGAGCATACACATGCTGAAATGCCGGGCGATCCCAGGGCACGAACGGCGTTTGGATTGGAGGCGTCTGCAAGACGTACATGCCATAGAGCGCTCGAGCGTCCGATGCGACGGGCCCATCGCATAGCGCCCCAGCGTAATTTGGAAACGCGTGACGCCACAGTGTCACGCCATCCCGCGCGCGCAAAGCAATGGTCGCATTCGGATACGAACCCATGGTATAGACTCGCCCATCTTCTCCATCGAGGAGCTGCGACATGTTGGCATCCGAACGGACATACGTGCGCCATTGGTACGTTCCGTCGCGAGCGTCGACGCTGACAACCATCGCCGCACCATCGGCGTGGATCAAACGATTTCCCAGGAGCGCCGGCGTTGGCATACCGGTGCCGGCAAGGTTGAACTGCCAAAGCGGCTTCCCGGTCGTCAAGTCATAGGCAGCGAGGTCACTGTTCTTGAGGCCGCTGAGCTTGTAAGCCGGCGGCGCCATCACCTTCGCATCCGCATCCCCGGGTCCGACGTAGACGATGCCGTTGGCGTACACGGGTTGGGTCATGATCTGGTTGTCAGCTTTCGCGACCCAAATGGGATTGCCGGTTCTTGCGTCCAGTGCGTAGAGCTTGTGATTGTTATCCGCAAATAGAATCGAGTTGCCCGCCACGGCCGGCGAGGACGAGAAGGCACCTTGCGTGTCGTAGCGCCACGAAGGTTCGGCGGGCAATTCGGGATTCTCGACAACCACGTTCAACCCGCGTCCGAATCGAAACTGCCGCCAAGCGGACTCGCGATCGGAGCGAAAGACTTGCACGGCGGGGTCCCGCGACGGATGGAACGGTAGCGAAGCCGGCTGCGGCGTCGCGCATCCCGCGATCAGGATAATGGTGAAAAACGAAACTCGACGAATCATGCGTACGCGTGAGCGACCGCTCGATAGCGGTAAGAAATGCGGCGCACTCTGGACCGCAGTTCTCGAAGAGGTGGTAGTAGCGGTGGTCCACTTAGAAGATCGACCCGCTTGAAGCCGGCGGCGTACCCCAGACCTTCGATCGCCTTTGCATTGGGCGACCACCAGTTCGACGCATCGTTATTGAGTTCGGCGTCGGGAAAAAATTCGCAGTACGCTGCATCGGGCGCTCCCGGAATCTCCATGGCCTCCGTCTCGAGAACGGCTAGTCCCCCGGGAGCGACGACGCTAACCAAACGTCGCATGGCCCGGAGTGGTTCTTCCATGTGGTATAGCATCCCGAGAAACAGCACGACGTCAAACTTTCCTAACGCCGCGAGGTCCATCGACATGAAATCATCGACCGCGCACTCAACCTTGCTATTGAGAATCGATCGTGCCTCATCGAAAGGCCGCTTTCCCGGTGTTAGGTCTGGAAGCCAATGACGCGAAGCATGCGGTGGTGGCATGGGAGCTCCGGTACGTTGGGAGTCTCTCCACTCGATCATGTACGCGCTCATGTCGGTATACCATACGTAGTGATCGAGGGCGACTACTCGGGACGCTCCCCGTTTCTCGCACTCAAAAGAGAAAAACCCATCGTATGCGCCAATGTCGAGAACGGACTTTCCGTGCAAATCCGGCAATCGTAACGCCTCGAATTTCCGCTGCCACTCTGCAAGCGGCGCCCGGCCTGGAGTAACGACTCCTGGAGCGAGCTCGATAGAGTGATACCACTCCGGACACTCACGCAGGATTTCACGGGCGCGCTCATGCGCTGAAGACGGGTTGGGGGCCATTGAAGGGCGCCTTCTGGGAAAGGGGCATCCAGCCCCTACGACAGCGTGCCTTCAGTGCTAGTTGGGGTGGTTGTGGCCGCGGGCGGCTGGGCTGGATTTCGGGCTGTTTCGGGACAGCGCGAACAACAGTTCGCTATTTCCAATCCTTAGACTGTAGTTTCCAAAAGTTAGGAGTGTCCGACAGCGGGCGGGCTGGCCCCCACAAAAAATGAAACTTGCCTTAGTATTCCCTGGGGCGTATAGTGGAGCAAAGTAGTGCCTAGTGGTGTCCTACGGAGGGGTTTGTGCAGGCGGAGCT
>JAFAHS010000176.1 GCA_019237115.1 Deltaproteobacteria bacterium | reverse complement strand
GTTCTGGATGATCGCTGTCGCGGAAGTTCTCTTTGCGACCGCCGCGGTCGGACTCAGGTACATCTGGTTCCATACCTGAGCGGAGTCGGTTACGCGCCGACCGCAGCCGCGGAGATCTTCGGTGCGATGTTTATTCTTGGCGCGGTCGGCAGCTTTGCGGTTGGTCCTTTCGCGGATCGGCTCGGCGGGCGTGCCACCCTTGCGGGCGTGTTCGTGGTGGGCGCGCTTGGCATGGCGGCATTGCTCGGAGCATTGCGCCCAGCGGCGGTCGCAGCATTCCTGCTGACCTTTGGTTTGACGAGGGAGACACCGGTTTACCTCCACCCGCTGGCGATCGGGGAATCGCTCGGCAACCGGCGGCTCGGAGCACTGCTGGGAATACAGGCGCTCTTTACCACCCTCGGGTTTGCCGCCGGACCAGTAATCGCCGGACGGATCTTCGATGGGTCCGGCACTTACACGGGGGCGTGGCTGCTGTTTGCAACCATGGCGCTGGTGAGCGCGACGGCGATGCGGGCGACGCTGCCGTTTGCAAAAGAGCGCGCACGAATCGTGATTGGGGAAACCGCGGCGGCGTGAGACGGCGGGTCAGCTAACATCCAGAATGGACAGGGCGCTCGCGTCGAAGTAGCGACCCGCGGGGTCGAGCTTGCGGGCCGAGCGCAACAGGCGCCGCGCGTTTGCGCTGCGCAGTGACGGGTGCAGCGAAGTATCGTAGATGCGTGCTTTGTCGAGGTCGAGGATCATCACTTTGAAGCTCTCGCCCGCCGGGGTGACCATCAGATTGTGCAGATTCAAGTCCGCGTGAAAGACTCCCTTGTCATGCATCGTCACGATCGCGACGCGAGCCGCCATCAGCACGTGTTTCAGCACGATCGGATCGTCGTCGGTGCGGACGAAGTCCCACAACGTCATTCCCGGGATGGCGCGGGATAGAAAAAATCCGCGATATATCCCCGGCGCGAGCCACCAGACCATCGCGCCCATCGGCTCCGCGACGGGGACCCCGCGACGGAACGCCTTGGTGGCAACGATCACTTCCTTGAAGGGACGTGCACTGATTCCAAAAAAGGTCTCGCGCAGGGGGAAACGTGCCAGCCCACCCCGTCTCGCCTGCCGGGCGAAAAGTTCGGGACCGCCGTCCAGCTTCAAGTGATGTGCGCTGCCACGGTTGCCGGTGCCCGGGGCAGCGCCGGGCGAGGTCTTCTCACGCAACGCCGCCACGATCGTCGGAGCATGCCGCAGAATATCGCGGCGCAGCAGAACCACGCGCCGTCGCAGGGTGAGTCGCGCGAAGCTCGGGTCTGGTTTCCACTGGGTTTGCGCCTGCGGCCTCATTGCTGAACTACGCCGAATCTATCCTGCGCGATCAGCTTGCGCCGAAACCGGAACCGAAGCCATCGGATTTCGCGTCCTGGCGCTCGCGACCACCGCGACCGCGGCCAGCACCATCAGCGATGAGAGAAAATTCGCGGAGTAATAGAGCGCGATCCGGTTCAATCGACGCCCGGGCAGGAAGTTCAGGAGCACCGACCCGACCAGCAGCACCCACGCCGGGGCCGAGAGCCTCCGTTGTGTCCAGAGCTCGTCGGTCAACAGCATGTACGGGACTACCAGGGCGGCAAAATAGCTCTTCCAGGAAATGGGTGCGAGGCTCGGCATCAGGCAGAAGAATCCCGCCAGTGCGTAGCGATCGCTTTCGGGGCGGCTTTGGTCGGCACCGAGCACCGTCCAAAGTGAGACCGCTCCGACCAGCATTCCTTCGATCGCCATTCCGATGCGAAATGGCGCAGTTCCCTCGGCTTGCATCGGATCGACAAAGCGGACCATCAGGCGGGCAGCCGCCGCCACCGCCGACTGGTTGGTGAGCATGGTGCGGTACTGGGTGGTCATGGATGCGACCGCGCGCAGGTACCCGGAGGTTTGCGCACCCAGTCCGCCTGCGCCGAAGACGAAGATCGGGAGGACCGCCATTGCCGAGCCGGCAACCAATGCCCACCCAAGCACGGCCCACTTTCTCCGCAAGGTGAGATATAGGGCGGCGAGCAGAGCGAACGGCTTGACCAGGACCGCCGCGGCGAGCATCACGCCCGCCAGCCGGGGGCGGTCCTCGCGCCCACACACGATTGCCCAGACACACAGCGCCAGGATGGGCAGATTGATCTGGCCGTGCTCGATATTGTTTCCGATGAATCGAAACGACAGCAGCACCGGAATCGCGAGCAGCGGGGCGGAAAGGCGGCGCGAGCGGCCGAACAGCATGATGACCGTACCCGTGATGAGCGCGACCAGACCCCAGGCGTTGAAAACAAACCACAACCCCTGCGCCGCGTGCCTGGGGAGCAGCGCGAAAGGCGCGAACCCGATGGCGAAGATCGGTGCGTAGAGAAATCGATCCGTCTCGTCTGCGGGATAGATCGCCATCCCGTGCAACACGCGGTGGCCGGCACGGTAGTAAACAAAAAAATCACCCTGCAGGCGCAGCACGGCGGAGATTCCAAGCCCGACCATGTAGACGCCGAGCGCCAGCCACGCCAGCCGCCGCGCGCGCTCGCTATCCAACCAGGTCATTATAGGTGCGGCATCGGCCGATATCGGTGGGAGCGCGGGCACGCACCGCTCACTTGAGCGGTTGGGCCTCCTCGATGAGCATGATCGGGATGTCTTCCTTGATCGGGTAGATAAGCCTGCACTCCTCACACACCAGGCCGTTCTTGGCGGCGGTCAGGTGCAAGTCGCCCTTGCATTTCGGGCAGGCGAGAATGTCGAGCAGCTCCTGGCTAAGGGACATTATGAGAGACCTCCGGTGCGGCCGCGCTGTTGATTTTTCCTGGCCCGCGCAGGCGCGTAAATATCAGGTCATCCAGGGTCCGTAATTCTTCCTCGGGGAGTGAAACCTCCAGCCGCAAAGCGTACAGGGAATCCCGCGCGAACGGAAACCGCTCCAGCTTGATGAGGTCCTTTTCGGTGGTGATGACCGCGTCGGCCGCGCGCGCCGCCGTGGCGATGGTCTGCCAATCGGCCCAGGTGTAGGCGTGATGGTCCGGGTACTCGAGTACTCCCACCAGGTCCGCGTCGATCTCGCGCACCATGGAGTAGAAGGTCGCGGGATTGGCAAGTCCGCTGACCGCGATTACTCGGCGACCCGCAAGCAACGGCGCGCTTTCCTGCCAATGGCCCTGGGCCGAGGTCACCAGGCCGCACGGGCGCACCCGCGCGTGTAGGACGCGGTGGCGCCCGAGCAGTTCCATCTCGCGGGCCCGGATAGCGCTGCGGTGCCCCGTGCCGAACGAGACGATCACTATCGCGTCGGCGCGCCTCAGCGCGGCCAGCGGTTCGCGCATCGGTCCGGCCGGGAGCATGCGGCGGTTCCCGAACCCGGACTGGTCGCTGACCACGACCAGATCGAGCTCTCGCTTGAGCCGCGTGTGCTGGAAACCATCATCGAGGATCACCACGTCAAGCGGCCCCTGTCGGGCAAGTGTCGCGATCGCATCCAGGCGGCGCCGTGCGATCGCAATCGGTCCCGAGAACCTGCGTGACATCATGGCTGGTTCGTCGCCCGACTGCTCGGGCGGGTACTTCAACTCGCCGCGGTCGGCGACCAGCGCGGCGCTGGTGACCGACCTGCTTCCACCGTAACCGCGACTCGCGATCGCGACGCGCAGACCGCGGTTCTGCAGGCGCGAAGCCAGGAACAGCGTAAATGGCGTCTTGGCGTTGCCGCCGACGGTCAAATTTCCGACGCTGATCAGCGGGAGGTCGGCGCTGCGCGCCATTCGCCGCCACCACAGATTTCGCGCGGCGACCGAACCGCGGAACAGCGCTCCGGCGATCCGTAGTGGAACCATCGCGAGCGCACCGGCTAAAGACGGCTCGCTCTGCCACAGCCTCTCCAGCCGGGACCGCTGCGCCGGATTACGTCCCATCGGACGGGTCAGGCTTGCGCGAGGCGACGCAAATGATGGAGCGTGGCCCGGGCTCCACCCGCCGCCTGGTGGGCAGTGATGCGGCCGCGCTCTCCGGCAGCGGCGCGCGCGGCTTCATCGGCCAGCCAGCGGGTGCAAGCATCCACGATCTCGTTGGCGTTTCGCACCACCGCCCCCGCTTCGGCGGCCATCAGCGCAGATGCCATCTGCAGCTGGTTTTCATAGTAGGGACCGAACAGGACCGGTACCGAAGCGGCGGCCGGTTCTCCGAGGTTTTGTCCGCCGCGGCCGGCAAACAGGCTTCCGCCCACGAACGCGACCGCTGCGTGCTGATACACCGCGCGCAGTTCTCCAATGGTGTCAAGAATGAGCACCTCGGCCGCGCCGTCGCGGCGCGCGCCTTCCATTGCGCTGGCGCGTAGAAAACTGATGGCTTGCGAATTGAGCAACTCTTCCACCTCCGGGGCGCGCGCCGGATGACGCGGCGCCAGCACCAGGAGCAAACCCGGGAAGCGGTTCAGCAGTTGGCGCCACGCCTCGAGGAGGATCGCTTCTTCGCCCTTGGCGGTCGAGCCGGCTACCAGCACCGTGCGACCCGCAACCACCCTGCGCAAGCCGTCGCGCAGGGTCGTCGAGCTCAGTTCTTCAAGATCAAACTTGGTGTTGCCGGTGACCAGCACGCGTTCGCGCGCTGCCCCAATCCGGGTATATCGGCGGGCATCGTCGACGGTTTGCACGAGGATCAGGTCGGCCGCGCGCAGGGCTGGTCCGAACAGGCGCTTGGCCCGGTGGTAGCGCGCGGCAGAACGCTTGGAGATGCGGCCGTTTACGATCACCACGCGGGCACCAGCGCGTTTTGCTTCGATGAAATAGTTGGGCCACAGCTCGGTTTCGACGATGACCAAAAGATGGGGCCGGACGCGGCGGATGAAACGCCGCACCACCGCGCGACAATCCAGCGGCGCGAGCGCGCACACTTCCGCGCCCGGGATTCGCCGCCGCGCCGCGTCGCGTCCGGTGGGAGTCATGGTGGTTACGATCAGGCGAGCGCCCTCGAACTCGCGCAGCAAGCCGTGCGCGACCGAGCGGATAGCTTCGACTTCGCCGACCGACGAGGCATGAATCCAGATGCGCGGGCGATCGCGGTCCACCGCGAGCTCCAGCTTGCCCATCCGCTCCCGGCGGTCCTGGCGTCCGCGCGTGCCGCCTGCCATCAGGGCAAACGGGAGGGCCGGATACCAAAGCGCGTTATAAAGAATTCGCAACATCGAACGGATGGGTCGAAAGGACCAGTTCGTGCACCGCCGCTTAACGCTGCACCCTCAATTCACCAGACCGCCGTTGCCGGGCGCCTCCTCGGCCGCAACGAATTGCAGGTCATAAAGCTTGCGATATTCGCCATCCCGCGCAAACAGCTCATCGTGCGTGCCCTGCTCAACGATTCGGCCGTGCTCGACCACGATGATCCGATCCGCACGGCGAACCGTGGAGAGCCGGTGCGCGATGACCAGGGTGGTTCGATTCTGCATCAATACCTCGAGAGCCTCCTGTACCGAACGCTCGGCTTCGGAATCGAGCGAGGAAGTCGCCTCATCAAGCACCAGGATGGGCGCGTCCTTGAGCAGCGCCCGGGCGATCGCGATGCGCTGGCGCTCGCCGCCCGACAGCCGCACGCCCAGCTCACCTACCACGGTGTCGTAACCCTGCGGCAACCGCATGATGAAGTCATGAGCATTGGCGAGCCGTGCAGCCTTGACGATGCGGTCGGGGTCGCGATCCGTGGAGCCATATGCGATGTTGGCACGAACCGTGTCGTTGAACAGGAAGGTGGCCTGGGTGACCAACCCGATCTGGGCCCGCAGCGATGCCAGCTTGATTCGGCGAATATCAAGGCCGTTGACGGCGACGCGTCCTTCCTGCACGTCATAGAAGCGCGGAATCAGGTCCGCGATCGTCGACTTGCCGCCGCCGCTCATTCCCACCAGGGCAATCACCTGGCCGGCACCGATTTCCAGATTGATGTCGTGCAGGACCCACTCCAGGCCGTAGCGAAAACTGACGTGGTCGAAGCGGATGCTGAGGGGTCCCGATGGAATCTCAACCGCGGCCGGATCCTCGGGGACGTCGCTGGGCTCGTCCATCATCTCAAAGACTCGTTCCGCGGCGGCCAGCCCTGCCTGGATCGTATTGTTCGATTTGCTGAGACCCTTGAACGGGTCGTAGACCAGGATCATGGTCGTAAAAAAACCTGCGAACGAACCCAAGGTGCGGGTGCCTGCCATCAGCGAAGAAGTTGCGTACCAGACTACCGCCACCACCGCGAATGCCCCCATCGCTTCGATGAGGGGGCCGGTGAATGCCTTGATGCGCGCCACCCGCATATAGATGCGGAACAGGCGGCGCAATTCGGTGTTAAAGCGGCGCCGTTCGTAGTCCTCCATGCCGAACGCTTTGACCACCCGGTTGCCCTGGAAGGTCTCCTGTAGCAACGCCTGCAATCCGCCGAGCTGCTTCTGCGCGTTTTTGGTTTCTTTGCGCACCCGCCGCGAGAATCTCACGACCGGACCGACCCCAATCGGAAACCCGACCAGCATGATCAGCGCCAGTTGCCAGTCCATATAGAGCGCGGTGATGATGAGCGCGATCATCGACACCCCGTCGCGCCAAATCGAGAACGCGCCTTCGGTGAGGCCCGCGACCACCACGTTCACATCGCTGATGACACGCGACACCATCATCCCGGTGGGAGTCCGGTTGAAGAAGCTGAGCGAGTGCCGCTGGAGGCTCTCGTTCAGGTCGGCACGAATGTCGAGCACCAGCTTCTGCTGGATATAGGCGCTCAGGTAGTCGTTCAGGAAGTTGCCCAGCGCCCGCAGCAGAAACAACCCGGCCAGCAAGATGGACAGCTCATGAAGGCTGCCGACCCGTTTGAGGTTGACCAGCTGGTCGAGAAATTTCTTGATGATGAATGGTATGCCGGCATTCGCCCCCGCCAGGACCAGCATCGCCAGGGCGAGCAGCACGACATACGGGAACAGATACGGGCGCAGGTAACGGTACAAGCGCTGCTGCAGGGGCGTGCCGAACTTCATGTCCCGACCATCTCCAGCGCAGTGAGAGCGACCCGTCGGGTCGCGCCCGGGGTGCCCAGCTTTTCACGCAGCGCTTTCAGCGCCCCAATCGTTTCGTCGCGCATGGTCGGACTCAGGAGCGGTTCGGCGGCGCGCACCAGGTTGCGCGCGTTCATCTCGCCTTGAATCAGTTCGGGAACGATCTTCCGACCGGCCAGGATGTTGGGCATCCCAATGAAATCAACGCCGGTGACGAGCATCCGCCCGAGGATGTAGGTCAGGGCTGACACCTTGTACGAAATCACCATCGGGCACTCGAGCAAGGTAGTTTCCAGAGTCGCGGTGCCCGACGCAACCAGAGCCAACTCACTGGCCGCGATAATACTATAGGTGTCGCCCTCGATAATACGGATGCCCGACAGGTCGACGTTGCGCTGTCCGGCAAGCTGTCCGGCGCTCAGAGTGGGGGCCAGCGCGAGCACCGGCGTCAAGCCGTGGTCACGGGCGAGAATCCGCGCGGCGGCGACGAATTCGCCAAGCATGTAGTGCACTTCCGCGTGGCGGCTGCCGGGAAGGAGGGCGAGCAACCGGGCGCCCGGGGAAAGGCCGTACCGCTCCAGGGTAGCCTTGCGGTCCTGCACCGGCTTTACGCGGTCGAGAAGCGGATGCCCGACAAAGCTCACCCGATCGCCGGCTGCGGCGAAAATTTCCTTTTCAAACGGAAGCACGACTGCGAGTCGATCCGCGCGTGCACTAATCTTTCCGATTCTGCCGCGCCGCCATGCCCATACCTGCGGGGTTATGTAGTACAGCACC
This sequence comes from Deltaproteobacteria bacterium, assembly GCA_019237115.1. GTDB lineage: Bacteria > Desulfobacterota > Binatia > Binatales > Binataceae > JAFAHS01. Next base: position 2,051 of record JAFAHS010000176.1, on the reverse strand, counting down.
CTGGCGCCCGCGCGCCGCGCCACGCCGGACAGAATGAGGTTGAACTCGGCGTAGTCAACCAGGATTACCAGGTCCGGGCGCTGGTGGCGGATGGTGTGACGAAGCTTACGAAACGCGTTCACGGTCCGGCCGATTGTCGAGGCGAGTTCGGAAAGGCCGAGGCCCTGAATGTCTTCCATCCTCACAAGGGGGCGTACTCCAGCCGACCTCATCTGTTCGCCGGCAATGCCGAACAGATCGCACTCGGGATTGAGCGACAATATCTGGCGTGCCAGGTCGCCGCCGTGAAGGTCGCCGGACGCTTCTCCCGCGACCATCAGGATTCGCGGCGGCCGCCGTGGCGCGGAACTCCGCGGGCTTAGGTCGGCCTCGGCCTCAGAATTCATCCCTGGATCGGTGGTGGAAATTGAACGTTTGTAACCACGGGGGTCGAGTGTGTCGCCTATCCATGCTCGTTCGCCAGCACCCGGTGCACTTTCAGCCCAGCGCCGCCCCGGACTTAGGCCGGGAGCGATTCGGCCGACATGCTGAGGCGAATTCGTTCGCTGAGTTCCATGACTCGGAGTCCGTCCTCCGCCGTGACAGCAGGAGTTCTGCGGGTGCGAACCGCAGCGACGAACGAGTTGATCTCGTCGGCGAGCGGGTCGCCTTCGCCGAGATCCAGCTGCTCGGCCGAGATGACGGGAAATTTTGCCCCGGCCGGGGGAGGGCTCTTGCGATACACCTGCACCCGGCGTGCCTCGTAATCGACCGAGATGTACGCGTCGGGCTGGAAAAACCGAATCTTGCGTTCGCGGCGCGGCGCGACGCGGCTGGCACTGACGTTGGCGATGAGCCCGCTTTTGAAGCGGATGCGGGCGTTGGCCACATCTATGGTGTCGGTCAACACCGCGACACCGACCGCTTCGACACTGGCGATCTCGGCGGGCGCCAGCGAGAGGATTACGTCGAGGTCATGAACCATCAGGTCTAGCACAACATCGACATCGGTACCGCGTTCGGTGAAGGGTGCGAGCCGATCGCATTCCACGAAACGGGGTCCACTCACGATCGACCGCAAGCGAACAATCGCGGGATTGAACCGCTCCAGGTGGCCGATCTGAAAAACCCGCGCGTGCTTGGTGGCCAGATCTGCAAGTTGGCGAGCTTCGCCCAACGACGCGGCCATCGGCTTTTCCAGCAGCACATCGATCCCGGCGCCCAGCATCGCGGCGGCAACCTCGTAATGAGTAATTCCGGGCGAGGCCACGGTCACCAACTCAACCTTGCCCGGCAGCTCGCGACAGTCAAAGAGGGCACGCGCGCCGGTTTCTTGAGCCAGCTTTTGCGCACGCGTGCGATCGGTATCGACAACCCAGGCGAGTTGAACGCCCTCGAGTGCTGCGTACTTTTGCGCGTGAAGCGTGCCGAGCCGACCCGCGCCGACTACCGCGGCGCGCAGCCTAGCCATGCCCATAGACGGTCACGCCCGCACTCCGAGCCGTCTCGACGGTGCGCTCGCGTTCCAACAGCAGCGTGACTTCCGCTTCGATGCCGAGCACCACGGCGCCGATTTCGTCGAGCAGGGCGATGGTAGCCGGCCCGATCGCCGGACGATCGAAGCGCAGGTCTTGCCCGGGTTTGGCGGACTTGGCGACCACCAGTCGCTTGCCCATGAGTTGCGCTGCGCGACGCAGCGCGGCGTCGGTTCCTTCGACCGCTTCCACCGCGGCCACGGTGCCGTCGCGGACGGCCACCGTCTGACCGATGTCGAACCCGCCGATCTGGCGGGCCACCGCGAAGGCGAGGTCCAGATCGCGCAGCTGAGCGGCGGATGGCTCGGGACCGGCAATGCGACCCGCGTGGGCCAGAGCGTCCGGAATGAAGGGCACCGGATCGATCATCGGAATTCCTTCCGCTTCGACTTCGCCCGCGACTCCGCGCAGGACCGCGTCGTCACTGAAACGTCCGATGCGTGACAGCATGCGCAACGCGCGCGCATCGGGGGCGAATGAATCCCCCAGACGCGCGCGCGAAATTCCGCCCGCCATCGCGGCCCGGTCGACCCCGCT
>JAFAHS010000093.1 GCA_019237115.1 Deltaproteobacteria bacterium | reverse complement strand
CCGAGGAGTTCGTGAAAGCAATGGTGCGACACGCTCTGGAGCACTGCGCGGACGAACTGGGCCTGTTGACCAAGTTTGTGGACAAAGCACTGATCGAGCGGCTCTCTCTCGTGGCTGAACGCCCGTTCCAGCGGCTTCCCTACGCCGATGCGATCTCCATTCTTAACGCCTCCGGGCGGAAGTTTGAGTATCCCGTCACGGATGGCCTGAGCCTGCAGTCGGAACACGAAAGGTATCTGGCTGAAGAGCATTTCCGGGTGCCGGTGATCGTCTTTGATCATCCTCTGCAGGCTAAGCCCTTTTATATGCGCGTGAACGATGATGGCAGAACGGTAGCCGCGCTGGATGTGCTGGTGCCGGGTATCGGCGAAATCATCGGCGGTTCGCAGCGCGAGGAGCGTCTGAGTTTGCTGCAGGAAAACATGCGCTCGCGCGGCTTGCGTGAGGAAGATTATTGGTGGTACCTGGATCTACGTCGTTTTGGCACCGTGTCCCATGCTGGTTTCGGTCTTGGGTTCGAACGGCTCCTAATGTTCTTAACGGGGGTATCCAATATCAGGGATGTAATTCCGTTTGCGCGTACGCCTGGGAATGCGGAATTCTAGGGACACTGCGGACGGGTTGCCGGCGCCCGAACGCTACTGGGCAATTCTCACTATCGCGCTGGGCCTGAGTATGGCCGTAATGGACGGCGCAATCGCCAATGTCGCGCTGCCGACTATCGCTCAAGATTTGCACGCCAGGCCGACGTTTTCGATCTGGATCGTTAATGGTTATCAGCTCGCGATAACCGTCTCGCTGTTGTCATTGGCGTCGCTGGGAGAGATCATCGGGTATCGCCGGGTCTACCTAGCTGGATTGCTCTTGTTTACGTTTGCCTCTCTGTTCTGTGCGCTATCGCAGACACTGGTCATGCTGACCGTCGCGCGTGTCATCCAGGGCTTCGGTGCGGCTGGAATCATGAGCGTTAACGCAGCCCTGGTCCGGTTTATCTATCCGCACCGGAGACTAGGGCGCGGCATCGGCATCAATGCATTGGTGGTCGCCGTGTCCGCCGCAGTCGGGCCAACGCTGGCCGCCGGTATCCTGGCGATAACGACCTGGCCGTATTTGTTTGCCATCAACATTCCATTCGGCATCGTGGCCGTGCTGATCGGAGTACGAGCCCTACCGCATACTCCGCGCGACCGCCGTGCCTTCGATTGGCAAAGCGCGCTGATGTGCGCGATCATGTTTGGCCTTGGTATCGCCGCTATAGACAGTTTCGGACATGGCGAGGCGCCACTTTTTTATCTATCGGAGGCGGTGATCGCGGCCATTGCCTGCCTGTTGCTGGTGCGTCGCCAGCGCACCGCTGTTTCACCGGTGTTACCGGTTGATCTGCTGCGCATCCCCATCTTCACCCTGTCGATCTGCACCTCGATTGCGTCCTTCTGTGCCCAGATGCTGGCATTGGTCGCACTGCCTTTCTATCTCTACGACCATTTTGGATATTCAGCGGTGGAGATTGGCCTGTTGATTACGCCTTGGCCGATCGCGATCGCCTTTGTGGCGCCAGTGGCGGGCCGCCTGGTTGAGCGCTATCCGGCCGGCCTTCTGGGTGGCATCGGACTTCTGCTGTTCGCGGCAGGACTAGGCACGCTCGCGTTTCTGCCCGCGCACCCGGCGACGCTGGACGTGGTGTGGCGCATGGCGCTCAGCGGTGCCGGTTTTGGCCTGTTCCAGGCGCCTAACAACCGCACGATGATCGCGGCAGCGCCGCGCGAACGTAGCGGCGGCGCTAGCGGCATGCTGGGCACGGCCCGGTTGCTTGGCCAGACGATCGGCGCGGCTCTGGTGGCGCTGCTTCTAGCCCGCTATTCGGTGGCAGGAACGCAGCTCGCCCTTTTGGTCGGCGCCGGCGTCGCCGGTTTTGGCGCGGCGCTCAGCGTGCTGCGGCTGTCGCCCGCCGGCGCACGCGGTGCCGAATCGGTGCGTGTCCGAGAAGGCCAACGGAGCGCCGGCGAGTGAACCCATCTTCAGACCGGACGAGCGAATTTACCGCATCTTATGTCGTCACTAAGCTTTTGCTTCATTCATCAGAACCGGATCGACGGCGACTCAGCTGAGCCCGCAGGTTACTGTGCGCCGGATGGTTTCTGTGCTGCCTTCGCCCAAGAGTCCCTGAGCGTGACCGTCCGGTTGAAAACGAGGCGCTCAGAAGTACTGTCTTTGTCCAGGACGAAGTAGCCGAGGCGCTCAAACTGATACCTGGTTTCGCTTCGCGCCTCCCGCAAGCTTGGCTCACATCTAGCTGCAACGACTTCGAATGAGGCGGGATTCAAATGGCGCTCAAAGTCGGTTGCGGTCTCGGGATCGGGTTCTCGGAAGAGGCGATCGTAGAGACGCACTTCAGCATCAATCGAGTCTGCTGCGCTAACCCAGTGGATTGTCCCTTTGACTTTACGATTCGCGTCCGCGCCGCCGCTCTTGCTGTCAAGATCCGCTGTGCATCGGAGTTCTAAAATGTTGCCAGCTGCATCCTTGATGACCTCTTCGCATCTGATGATGTACGCATACTTGAGACGTACCTCGCCGCCGGGCCGCAGTCGGAAATACTTCGGCGGCGGATCTTCCATGAAATCGCTACTTTCAATGTAAAGCTCGCGCCTGAACGTAACTCTCCGTGTACCAGAGTCCGGGTCTTCCGGGTTGTTGACCGCATTGAGCGTTTCGCTTTGACCTTCCGGATAGTTGGTCAGGATCACCCTGATCGGGCGCAAGACTGCTAGGCGCCGAAGCGCCGTCTTGTTCAACTCGTCGCGGATGGCGTGCTCAAGTACGGCGACGTCGGTGAGGCCGTCATATTTGGTAATGCCGATGTTGTAGGCGAAGGCACGCAGAGCACTGGCTGTGACGCCGCGGCGGCGGAGTCCGGCGATCGTGGGCATCCGCGGGTCGTCCCATCCGGCAACGAGCCCTTTTTCAACCAGCTGCATGAGCTTGCGCTTGCTCAGCACGGTAAAGGTGAGATTCAGGCGCGCGAACTCGTATTGGTGCGGCAGGTTCCGCGGCAAATCGAGGTTCTCCAGAATCCAATCATAAAGAGGACGGTGCACTTCGAATTCCAACGTGCAGACGGAATGGGTCACACCTTCGATATAATCGCTCAAGCAGTGTGCGAAATCATACATCGGGTAAATACACCACCGACTACCAGTGCGGTGGTG
>JAFAHS010000017.1 GCA_019237115.1 Deltaproteobacteria bacterium | reverse complement strand
CCCAGCCGTGGTGCTTCAAGGTGCCGCGAAATGGCGGGTTTCCTGTAACGTTTCCAGTAAGCCGGATGCGCTGAGCATCGAAACCAGCGGGAACCGTTAAAGACTGTCCCTCGGCGCCGCTGGATGCCGGCTCAAACCGGAAGAATTGATCGATGACTTTCCGGCAACCCGCGTGGACGATCCGGCCTGCTGCTCCAATATCTTCATCGGAGAATCCGGCGACATCCTGACGAACGAAATCGATGAGCCGGCCTTCTCGCTGCAGCGCCGAGAGCAATACCAGCGCTGCCGCGTGTACCCGTTCGGGCGCCGCGGCGCTCCGGGCACGTTTCGTTTCCAATTCGCTCAGGCCCTCCATGAGGTCGCCTGCATAACGGGCGTGCACCAGAACACGCCAGGCCATCTTGATACGGTCCAGCAAACCCATGCTTTGAGCCATAGAAAAAAGATATCAGGATTTTGACGTTCTTGGGACGCCCCCCGAATGTGGTCAGCATTCCCCGCCTAAGTTCAGAACTCCTGACATAGGGTAAGTGGAAAATGTCCGGTTCGGCTGCAAGAAAGGCCGAATCAGGAGCGGGACGACGGGGGAGAACCGGGGAAAGCGAGTCCGATGATAGGAGATGGGTGAACAGCGAAACGGATACGGAGAGCAGAACCTGGGAAAGAGGTTTGATTCTGATTGAGGAGTTCGCAAAGGGCCTGAGCGGCGCGTGTACGATGTGGCGAGCTTAAGGGAGCAAGAGTGATGGAGAGTTCGGAATCGGAGACGCGGATATCGCCAGGAGAGGCGAGCAAGTCGTGCAGGAGAGTACGGCCTTCGTCATCGGCACGAGGGTAGTAAGGGCGTAGCAGAGCCAGCAGATCACTTTCAGCTTGGTAGGCGATCATCTTAATAAGATCGGTCAAGTGTTTGCGCTCGATAGCGAGTTTGACAACAGCACCTGGACTAAGGTCTCGGATTTCGATGCGGGGGGGAATGCTGCGGCGTCGGTTTAGGAGTGTGGCCAGGCGCTGGCCAGCGTTGTGAAGGCTTTTGGCAAGCTTTGGGTGAGCGGTCTGGAATCCGCGCAGGGAGGGATGCTGTTGCGCATAGAGGGCAGCAGCGGCACCATAGCGCTGCTCGATACGAGCGAAATCGGCACGAGCGGCCCGGATTTGTTTATCCAGAGAGCGTCGTTCAGGATTGAGAATGGTGCGGGTAGGATCTTCAGGCTCGATGCGGTAGTCCACGAGTGCATCCAGCAGGAACTCCTCGCGCATGTATTTGAAAAAGTTCTCCTGCCGCCAACGATCGAACATACGATAGGCAATCTCGATGTCGCGTAAATCCCAGCGCGAGGTCAACACTTGGGTCTGGTGACCGTTGTCGGATAGACGTGTGACCTGGCGTAAGCGCAGCTTGCCCTTGAGGAAGCGCACGGGCTGGTCGTGCAGATGATAGCGGACCCAGCTGCCGTCGAGCTTGGCGCGACGAGCGACGAAGCGGTGTTGGCTAATCGAACGAGTTTTGCCTTTGCGATAGGTCAAGATGTCGAAGCCATCCTGAAGCATGCGCTGGAATAGCAGGGGGCTGAAACCGCCGCGGTCGAAGACAATGGTCGCGCGTCGATCACCCAGCAGAGTACGCACTTGGGCCAGCAGGTTGGGAAAGGCTTGGGTCAAAGCGGCATTGACTTCACCGGTCACCACCAGAAGTGGGTCGCCACTGCGATCGTTGATCCAGTAGTCGGTGGTGGCGGGCATGGCCAAATGTCGACGCGCCACATACGCGCTGGAGATGGTGTGTTCACCATGGTAGGCGCGCACGTGGCCATCCACGTAGAGAAACCCCATCAGATGTCCGCGCTGGGGCGACGCGTCGACGGGCGAGTTCAGCACCCAACTCGGTGGAGCAGTGACAAGCAGCTATGCGGGTGAGCTTACGTCTTAAGGTCTTTACCTCGGGTGCCCGATCCAGCCCGAGCAGTCTGCCCAACATCGCGGGGTCCCGCTGCTTGAGGTGCTCAGGGCGCTGGATGCGTAACAACGCCATGAAGAACAGGGTCAGCAACGTTGTGCGCAACCCATAGAAGGCCGGACCGATTTCACCGTAAAGTTTCCGGCTGATGTCGAACAATCCACTCTCGGTGAGAGCGGGAATGGCCAGCAGCACACCCGCACCGGGAACTCGTGCGCCGTCGCGGAATATCGGTACGGCATCGCTGAGCTTGCCCAGATAGGCCAGCATTCGATCAAGGCTCCGATCGGCGGCGTCGGCACTGAATCGCACCGCTGCCAGATCGACCCCGGCATGAGCATCGGTAGAAACAGGTTTTGACGGTTGTGCATGCGCCTCGACAACAACCTTTGGCGTCAATAGTTCTGTCGTACCGGCGTCAGTGGCAACAGTCAACGCCAGCTGCTCCACTTGGACTGGCTTGGATGGGCCTACCAGCTTGCGGACTGCTTTCTCGGTAATACCCAGACGTTGCGCGACGGCACGGTTACTCAATCCCTCTTGCTTTAGCGCTTCTATGCGATGCAGCCGTTTACCGGAAATCCGGCGCCGGCCTTTCCGCCAGCCCGCCCCGCGCCCCAGCGCCTCCATGCCGCCTTCGGCATAGCGCGTCTGGTAACGGCGTACGGTACGCTCTGAGTGTCCAAATGCCCGCGCCACCTCCCGCTGCCGCGCAAAGCCGGACTCCACCAGAAACACCATCGCGTACGCTTCCGCGACTGTATCTTCGGTCTGATAATGATGTACGGGCAGACCGGCAACAATGACCACACGCTGCCCCTCTTCCAGCCGCAACAGGCAGCGCCCATTAATGACGACGACATTAGACGGTTCCGGCGGCGGCAGCGCCAGAGTGAGTTGGGCCTTCATGCCCTCTCACTAAACCGGACAGGTTTAGGTCCGCAAAGTCTCTCTTCAAATCCCCGCTTTTAGCTGTCTCCCAAATTCTTTTTTAAAAAACCGGACAGGTATTGGTCCGCACCCTCCGCCACAAAAAGCAGGAATTTCCTGGGAATTTGTCAGGCTATGTCAGGAGTTCTGAAGTTAGGCGGGGTGCCCGAGCGGTCAAACCGTTAGAACAGCGAGGGCGGGGCGCGAAGCGCGAGCCCGATAGGGCGAAGCCTCAAGTAAGGTCTGTTCAAAGTTGCGAAGCCACATTGCAGATTTCCGCGAAGCGCTCCTTTTATTCATCGGTGCGCTTCACGGAAATCT
>JAFAHS010000586.1 GCA_019237115.1 Deltaproteobacteria bacterium | reverse complement strand
ACAAGGCCCTGATCGGCGTCCATCTAGTCGGAGAGCTGGCAAGCGAGCTGGTGCACATCGGGCAGTTCGTTATGCATGTGGGAGGCACCATTGATCGGTTCATAGATGCTACCTTTGCCGTACCCACGCGAAGCGAGGCATACAAGTACGCGGCCTACGACGGTTTGCAACGCCTCGCCCGCAGGGCGGCGGGGCGAGCGTGACTCACAGAATATAACTATTGGCGGGATTAGCGATTCGGGGAACCACAAAGGCCGTGGGTTCGTGAGATTCGAGCGTCAAATGGATCACTGCCTGAGCAAGCACCGCGGTTATTAATTTCACAGCTGAAACGCGGAAATCGAATAGTGGGATCCAACCCGATTCAACGCCGAAAGCGTAAAAGCAGGGCCTACAAAATCCGCTGGAAGGGTTGGAACGAAAAACGTTCGGGCGCCGGCCCGCGGCCAGCTGACTCCAGCCATCAGCGATATCGATAAAGCACGAGAGCTCCGCGAACTCTCCTGGAGCATCGAGTACAAATCGACACCCTCTGGGGGTGATATCAACGGCGCACTTCGATTGTCTGCATCATGCCCTTGTCTTCGTGCTTCACCACGTGACAGTGAAAGACGAAGCGTCCCACGATTTGGGGATTGGTGAACGGAACGATCAGCCTGGCGACCCCGGGCCTTCCGTTCTCGGCCGGTGGAACACTGAAGGTGTCGCGCAGACCATCGAATTGCGTCGTAACCCCGTTCACCTCGGTCACCAGAAATCCAGTCTGATGAATGTGAAAATCGTGGTACTGCGAATCCTGGTTGACGATGGTCCATTCCTCGGTGTCGCCGAGCCGGACCGTCACATCGGTGCGTTTTTCATCGAAAACTTTGTCGTTGATAAAGAATTTCGACTTGTCCGGACTTGCAGAGAACGTGAATGTCCGCCGGTTCGCGATCGGGCTGGCTCGCAGCGCATCGACATAGAGCGGGGAGCTCACCCGCAATCCGAGCACCTGCTTTTCCGTTGCGGGGGCTTGAGCAGGGGGACCCTGCGATACAACGGTTCCGAGATTGACTCCCGGCCGCGGAGGCTGCCGGTTGTCGAAGCGGAACGGCACCGACTCGAAAGTATATGATCCAGGGTTGGCTCCGACCACGATCGCCGACGCGCGCTGCCCGGGTCCGAGTATGAGCTCGTCCATCCTGATCGGCCGCGGCACAAAGTAGCCGTCTCGGCCGATTAGATAGAAGGCCATGCCTTCGATTTTCACTCGCAGAAACCGATCGGCGCCGATATTACCCATCATCCAGAACTGCGCTTCACCAGGCCGAATCGGGATTGTCGGCGCCACCGCGCCATTGACTGTGACGACCTCCTGGTAGTCCGGACGCCCGATGGGGTGATGTTTGAAAAGAATGACTCGCTCGGTGAGATTTCTCAGGAATGGATAAAGATGATCGCTGCCCTCAATAATAATCCCCCCGGACATACCGCCGATAATCTGGCGGTCAACGTCGCCATGCATGTGGGGATGGAACCAGAAGAGGCCAATGTGCTTCTCAGGGATCGTGATCTTATAGGTTAAATCCGATCCAGTCTGGATGTGCAGGAAGACGTTGTCGCCGTCTCCAAGCGGCGACACGTTCAGGCCAAGGAAGTGCAAGTTGGTTGGTTCGCCAAGGCGGTTGTGCAGCGTGACGGTCAGCGAATCACCCGGGCGGAGCCGCCAGACCGGCGGCACGTAAGCGCCGTTGTAGAGCATGCCTTGCACCTGATGGCCATCGATCGTGTAGGTGGCTGGGGCGGCGGTCAAATCGATGTGGAGCCGCCCGTCGTGGCTTGAGAGCATGGGCGGATTCGCAAAACCGGAGGCGGCGTCAGCCGGACGTGACACCTGCCCGGCTGCGGCGCCGAAGATGATCGCAGCGCAGACCAGAAGCAGGCGGAGATTTGACTGTGGGGTGCGACGCCGCTGGCGCTGCATGGCCCTGGACTCTGACCCTAGCGAGAAGTTGCGTTAGCGGGCGGCAGCACCAGAATCTGTCCGCTCATCGCGGGCGAGTGCTGCATGCACTTGAAGTCAAAGAGTCCCTCCTTGTGAAAGGTGAAAACGTACGAGGTTTTTCGAAGCGGCGGCAAGTCCACGTACATCAGCACGCTCCAATCGGAACCCAGCAATGCGAAATCGTGGTCGTCGTCCGACTGCAAATTCCAGAAGGTGACCAGGGTCGGCTGATCGCGATGAACCGCGAGGAATGCCGGCGAGAAGGCGTACACCTCACCATACTTGTCGATGGTCTCCTTTGGACCGGTTTCCTTTACCGCAACAGCTTGGGTCAGAACCACCACTTCGGCCTCTGGATTACCCTCACGCACCACCGTAACAATTTTCGAACCTCTCTGATCGGGCAGATAGTAACGGCTTTCCGTTTCACCGGTGGATGCCGCCGCCAACGCCGCCCCAGGCGCAGCGGTCAGACACCGAAGCAGACCCAGGCCAAGTCCAATTGCGACGACTGACGAAAATTTCGAGGCTCGACGACCGCTTTTCCTCATGAAGTTCCTTAACGATGGCAAATCAACTTAGTTTGTAAGCAGGAGAAGCGCGGCTGTTCACGCCTCCGACTGCTTTTCAAATGTCGACCCCTCTTGGATTTCCGAGTCAAACAATAGGGCGTCGGTGGTCGGCAAGATCGCGCACCTCATCACCCGGCAAGCCATCGTTGCGCCACAAATCCGAGAAGCGCGCCACCACCCAACAGCCACACCGAATTGAGCCGAAAATAGATCAGACCGATCGCGCTCGCCATGCCGATCGCAGCCGTGGGCAGGTCAACCAGCGCGGCCCTGCTCAGCTGCCAGGTAACCGCGATCATTAGCGCCACCGCGCCCACATTCACTCCGTCAAGAAATGCGCCCGCTATCTTCGAGGCGCGGATGCGCGGGATGAGCGGCCGGCTCGCTGCGACGAAGACAAACCCGGGAAGAAAAATCCCAATCGTTGCGATTACGGCTCCCGGTACTCCGCCGAGTAGATAGCCGATGAACGTGGCGGTCGTGAATACCGGTCCGGGTGTCACCTGCCCAACCGCCACCGCGTCGAGCAATTGCGCCTGACCAAGCCAGTGCCGGCGAGTTACGAGGTCCGCCTGCAGAAAGGCCAACAGGACGTACCCGCTCCCGAAAATGACCGCGCCGAACTTCAGAAACACCAGAAAAAGGGCCGATAAGCTGACCGGAGCCGCCGCTGACAAGGCGCTGCTGGGTAGAAGGAACGCCAACGACGCGCGATGCGACGAGAAACCAGGCTCGCGGATCGCCATGCGTGCAATCCCTACAAGGCCGGCTGCCAGGAGAACCACCAGTACATTAAGGCCAGCTAGCGCCGCGATGGTTGCCGCCAGACCAACCAGTGCCAGAAATCCGTTTTTCACCGCCTCGCGGCTCAATCCCCAAAGCGCCTGAAGGATCACCGCGATGATCACTGGCTTGACGCCATAGAGTCCAGATTGAATTTCGGGAAGCGATCCGAACCTTGCGTAAGCCCAGGCAACAATCATCACCATGAGCATGGCAGGAAGAATGAAGCAGATGCCCGCCACGGCCAGCCCTCGCCACCCGGCCCGCTGATGACCGATATGGATTGCCATCTCGGTCGAGCTGGGTCCCGGAATCAAGTTCGAAGCGCCCAGCATATCCAGGAAGTCGGCCCGAGAGACCCAGGTCCGCCGCCGAACGAATTCCTCCTCCATCATCGCGATATGCGCCGCGGGCCCACCGAACGCGACGGTCCCCAGTCTCAAGAAGGATAGGGCGATCTCTTGCAGACCCGCACGGGCTGGCCTCCGGTCCCGCGCATTGGTCGCGCCAATGGTCTCCTGGGGCGGCAAGGGTGCACCTCACTGGTCTTCGAACAGCTCCGCGAAAAGCTCGTGAACCTTGGTCTTGGCTTCTTTCAACGACTGTCGGCCCTTGGAGGTCGCGCGGTACAGACGTCGCGCGGTCCGGCCGTTCCTTTTCTCGAACGAGCGCAGGTACCCTTCCCGCTCCAGCCCGTGCAGAATGGGATAGAGCGTTCCGGCACTCAGGCGGTAACCATGGCGGCCCAGCTCGTCGATTATCCCCAGGCCAAAGATCGGCTCTTTCGCCGCGTGGTGAAGAATGTGAAGCCGGATAAGCCCGGAATAGATTACGTTTGGCGAGGACGTTGATTATCGCAAATCGATATCGAATGAGGATAGCGATTCTGGCTACCGACCGCAAAGCTCAAGCGGACCCCCAAGATTATTTTACGTTCGATTTCCTTATTGCTGATCGCACTTGCGGTCGTGAGGTTTTTCAAGGCCGCTGACATGGTTTTTCGGTGACTTCAGCCGGCAGTAATCCGACGTGACTGAGCCTGAACCTCCAAGCCACGGCGTCCCACGTTTTATTCTCCTGCTCGTTTTGCTGGTCGGAATCGTGTTGTTGACGCTCGCGGAAGCCCGGATGCCGTACCTGCCCGGCGATCTCCCTTTGGCGCGTGGTATTCAGACTCTAGGCCCGGTCTCCAATGCACTCGCCCAGTGGATTACAAAGTCGGCCGAGACACCCTGGTCCTTCTTTCTCCTTGGCCTCGCGGTTCTTGGTGCCCGGGCGATCAGCGGTTGGCGGGGCGCGCTGCTGGCCTTTCCTGTCTTTTTCGGGCTGTGGCTCTTCGGAATCTGGCTGAGCCCCTTGATAGCGCAACCTCGCCCCTCTCCCGATCTCATCGGCGTGGTTGGTCGTCCGAGGGGTTTTTCATTTCCCTCCATCTTCGGTCTGATCTATGCCTCGACCTTCGGCTACATTGCGCTCCTCGCGCTGGCTAGATCACGTGGCCCCGCCACGATCCTCATTTCAGTTGCGTGCGCTCTCGTCCTAGTTGTTGGCGCATCGGCCAGGATCGTTCTGGGAGCGCACTGGCCGAGCGATCTGTGGGTTGCTTACCTCATGGGCGCGTTCTGGATACAGCTTCTTCTCCCGCTCTCGCGAGGCGACGCGATCGTGACGAGGTCCTGAGGGACAAATTCCCCAGATACATACGCTTCGACCATCACAATTCCGTCCGGGTTTGCCCGCCGCTTCCTATCACCCGCCCTAGGTCCGGAAAGGCGGCAGTCGGCTAGCGCCTTATGTCGCGAACCAAGATTGCGAGGTCACTGATCAAAGTGTCTTGGTCGAGATCGTCAGCTCGAGGGTCCGCAGCCCCACACGACCCCTTTTCTGGGTTCCGGACACTTGGCGGAGGAGTTTCACTCCGTTGGTAAAATAGCCGAGTGAGTAGTGGGTGGACATCTTCGTTCGTGGAGACGCGAAGCAAGCTGCACAGGGGGGCGCTATGCTTCGGTATTTGGAGAACCTAGGACCTGGAAAAGCTCGCCAGCCGCGGCGCAAGCGCGAAGAGGGCATCACGTTCTTCCGCGGTCATCTGCTCCGGTATCTTCAGTAGCGTGGGGTGCAAACACGCCCACGGCGGCGCACTCCGCGTCCAGATCTCAACCTGAGGCCGAAATGCGCTCGGGTCATCCAGACTCGCAGCCGCAATGACTATCAGGTCGGGGAGGCGATGAGGCTTGACGACCATCGGCGAGCCACATCTAGAACAAAAGCCTCGGTCCAATGGAAACCCGCTGGTCCCGGTCACCCGGTAAAATTTGGGTGAGCCACTCGTCAGGGTAAAATTGGCCATCGGCACGAACAGGAGCGCGGCAGAAGCGTTGCCGCTGGAGCGCTGACAATCGCGGCAATAGCAAATTTCCGAAAGAAGGGGTTCTGCCGAACACTCGTAGCGAATCGCCCCACAGGCGCAGCCGCCACAAAATAAACCCGACATTGCGTATCGCTCCTTTATGCTGAGACTTGTGTAAAATGACCCGCGAGGGAAAGGAATCCTCTCCAAGGGCGGCGAATCAAGATTGGACTTCGCTTACGCGTTCGCTGAGCACCTATCCATTACCCTGCAGAGGACCGCGACCAAGCTGCTCCATGAGACCCAGCGCGTCGCTATAGTCCCACTCTTCCTGAATCTCGCTGTTCAGTACGCGGTAAATGGCGATCCCGGTAACCGTGACCTCGCCTTGGTGAGTGAAACGAGCCGACCAACGGCATGCGACTTTATCGCCCTCCGCAACGAGATCCTCGATTGTCGCGTGCATATCCGCAATCGCGCTTCTGGACATGTCGAGCACTTGTCTCATGCCCGTTAGGCCAGTCACATCAGGCATTCCAGCTCTATGGTAGACCATGTTGGAAGCAAGAGGAGCGATCCATTCTTCGGTCGGAAGATCCTTCCTGTTCAAGAGATCAAAGATTTCGGAGAGCATCGTGCGCGCTTCGGCGCGGCGGTTGGTGTCGCGCAGCATTCGCGCGAGGCTGGTGGTTGTGCGCAGTGTGTAACTCAGCACCGTTCGCCGTCATCGTCATCTGTCGGGCCTTCGATAGCTGGCTCGCAGCGCATTCCGCCGCCCTCGTCATGTCCGCCGAATAGCGCGCCCTCGTCACCTGGATCGTCTTCCCGTCTCAGGGCTCCTGCTACCGTCATCGCGTGTATAGGTTCAGTCTTCTGCCATAGAGTCAGCGTGAACTGGTTCTGGATATCAGTGTAAGCTCTGGCTAGGCCTGCGTAGATGCACAGCGCTATCAACGCGATCGTGACCCAGGACCAGACGCGCCAGACTGTTTCGAATGCGTGGAGCATGGGTTAGTCCTTTCGTTAGCTGCGGCAATGAAAACGGCGAGATACCGCTTTTGATCGCACCCGGAACCTGGTGCCGCGCTGATAGACGGCCAATCAATCACGTTTTGACGTTCCGCACGGACACCTGCGGAATCAGCCGCAACACGGCGTCCTTGAGGTTGCCCTTCTTCATCGGATCGCCTCCGCACAAACCACACTTGTTTACGTCTTTAACCTCGGTGCCCGCGTCTTCCTCGGTCCCGTACCACGCAACGAAGCGCGCACCGCAGTTGCGGCAGTGAACCTCCAGCGTGCGGTCGCTCATACGGGGAACGTACGCTAAGCTGGCATCCATCGACAAAGCGGGAAACCCGAAACATGAAAATCGGTCACGCCGCGGCTCTCGCGCTTGTTGTCTGGTATCTGATGGTGCCGCCGCCTAACTACATTGGCATCCCTATGGCTAACTGGCACCGACGCGCTGTCTTTGACTCCAAAGCGCAGTGTGAGGGTGTGTTCCATGTGTATGTTAGGCGACCGGGTGGAGGGAAAGTACTCCTACCCTATAAGAATCCATTTCCCGATTACGATCCGAATTGGAATTGGCCGCAGTGTGTATCGTCCGACGACCCGCGCCTTGCAGGAGGCCTCAGCAGCGAGCATGGGCGTCCTCCAGGAGGATCGAGGTGAAGAGGACAATCGCCCGCTGCCGCGCTCGGCCCGGCTCCAGAAAATAATCTCGGAGTTATTTTCGACCGTCGCAACGAGCGCACCGGGAATTAGGTGGGCAGGCGGAAATTCCCACGAATTTGTTCTCAGCCTCCCCAGCAGCGCAGCGGAATTAATTGCCGCTCTCGAAGTAATCCCCAAATTATTCCCCAGCACCCGCAGTCCACCCAATTTCGGAAATTTCACCCGGGATTTTTCCCTTGGTTACTGGGTGGTGTCTCGAAATTCAGATCCACAATTTCGGAATCTCTCCACGGATTTTTTCCTGATACCCAAAGTGACCTGTTCAATTTTCGGATTTCCCGGAGGTGGTGAACCATAAATCACTGGTCGGCGCGCAAAGCGTGGCGGCTCCGGACGCCAGGCTTGGAACCAAACGGCCGCGCCCGGTGGTCCAGGCAGACCCTGCCCTGGCCCAAGGTAAAAAGAAGGCTTGTCTTTAAACCTCAACAATCTTGGGCACTTTTCACCAATGACTGCGGGCGGCGAATCGGTCTTGATCGAAACATGGAGGAAAAGGCCCGTAAATGCTGGATTATTTTTCGGGCCAAGAGCTGGTTGGGGTCTACCGTTGGGGTCAAGGTTGAGGGACGGGCCTTGGCGAAGCCCGCGAAAGGCCGAAAAACCCTTGATTTTACTGGTGCCGGGGGCGGGACTCGAACCCGCACGGACCTCTCGGTCCAGAGGATTTTAAGTCCTCTGTGTCTACCGCTTTCACCACCCCGGCGTCCTGGTGGGGTTTGTCTATGTCTAAGCACAAACGAGG
>JAFAHS010000554.1 GCA_019237115.1 Deltaproteobacteria bacterium | reverse complement strand
TCCAGGCGTCGTCGCAGCGTCTCGCCGCCAATGCACACCCGTTGCACTGGATTGTCCTCGTAATCGATCACGTCGGTGATCTCGTGGGCGATCAGGGTCTGCTCGCTTCGCCCGCTCGTGCGCCACCAGATGAAGGTTGTTCCAAGAAATTGCGGGTGCAGCGTCCCGCTGTGGAGCGTCACGCGCAGCAGCGGCAGCCCGCTCGCCAGCATTCGCCAAGCGAATTCATCGAAGGCCTGCAGCCCGGTTGGGATCGCGCGCGCTACTCCGACCAGCCATTCGGCAATGGCATCCGGGCTGTCCTTGGTCGGCCGCTCGGCAACCGGGCGTTCCACCACCCCGGTGGTTACCACGTAGCGCCGATCGCGGCCGCCAGAAGACGCCGGCTCCGATTGACTCATGGCCAATACTCTAAACGGCCCCGCCGAAACTTAGCATTCTCGAACCGAGACGAACTACGCTCAATGTCCTGATCGACAACCGAGAACGGTCGACAAGATAGCCAGCAGGGACTGATCACACCGCCAGCTCCAAGATCAGCGGCGAGTGATCGGAGATCCGGGCGACCCGCTCCTCGTGGGAATAGTGGATGGTGACGGCGGCGGTGGCCAGATCCTGTGACAGAAAGGCATGCTCGATACGGAACCCATTACTTCTAGTGCTAAACCAGGAATATTCGCGTCGCTCTGGATAGCGGTGACGCCAAAGGTCGCGAAACCCGATCTGTTCGATCGCATCCATATAATGCGCTGTCGGGTCGATTGCCCCTGCCTCGTCGAGATATGCGCGACAAATATTAAAGTCGCCGATGGCCAATGCGCGGGTTGCGCTCTGCGCGGAGAGTGCAGCGATCAGGGCTTCCCAGTAAGGAATCTTCGCGAGCAGGTTCGGCATGTAGATGCCGACGAGCCGGAACATGGCGAAATTGACACTGACCATCCGATAAGGCTCGGGCAATCCCATTTCGACGGCGCCGTATTCGTGAAAGGAGCACCGGGCGGCGACGAGCACACCGTTGCGGCGGGGCGGTGGGACCAGGCCCGTTACGTGTCGATACCCGAGGGCATGCAAAGCTGCACACAGCCGCAGGGCAGACGTGCCCCCCGCGATATTCGGAAAGAACCAGGACATCGGCATCGTGACGCTTCAGCCGCCCGGCAATTCGGGGCAGCCGGGATCCACCACCTTGTCTGATTTCCAAGCGAATAGCCGCATTTGGCGGGAGCTTACTCCGTCCGAGCGCGGCCGTAAGCTCGCTGGGTAGGCACCGTCCGTGAGCCTCATCCTCGACGCCCTAGAGCATAATGGGCTGAAAGGTCCGGAATTGTGCACGATCCAGATCTGCCGGGTCGTCTGCCATCCGGTCGCTACCGAGTGATAACCGGACCTTCAGCAACCCGGGTCAACACTGCCACAGTGCAACACCCCGGCAACTCACCCAATTCGCTAGGCCGCAGTAGCTTTATGACCTCGGGCTTCGGACCGCCGAGCAGGACGCGTGCCGGCCCGCCTCTTTGGTCCGTTGCATCTGGCGCTCGGCAACTTTGGTTGCTTCTCAATCGAAAAGCTGTGACCATCGTCACGAACATGGGAAGCACACGAAAATGGACGCGGAAGGGCTTTGTTGTGCCGCCGGGCGGCGGCTCAATATTGAGCATGGCTCTTGGGAGATCAGCCGCGCTCAAGCCGCTAGGCGGCGATACCGGTGTCAACATCATGCTGTTCGAGGAAACTGCGCCGGCCGGCACCAGACGAATTTCATCTTTACCGCGACAGCGACGAGGTGGCCTACGTACTGAGCGGCGAAAAACCTTTAAGATCGGCGACGAGGTCACGGTCGGCGGGCGTAAGTTCGCATCAGGCTAGTGTACGCGAGAATCGAACTGTGGAGCTGATAGAGGCTATCGAACCGCCATCGGTCGAGAACATGCCGAGGTGGGCGCGCATCCTTCTGAGCCGCGCAAGAAGGCGCACCTCCAACGCTTCCCTTACCGACACGGATTTGATGATGATCTGGGAGCGCTGTGAGGGGCGCTGCGCAGTAAGTGGTCTTGAGTTCAGCGGCGCGGCTGTGGGCGCCGGACGTGCGAGGCATCCGTTCATGCCAAGTCTCGACCAGATCGAACCCGGCAAAGGATACACTGCAGATAATGTTCGCCTCGTGTGTGGCGCTGCGAATTTTGCGATGAATGCCTGGGGCTTGGATACTCTGATTCGAGTTGCCAGGGGTGTCATCAAAAAGGCGGCCAACGAACGGGCTGATCCGGCAGACCACGAATGGTACGCGCGCCAAGACGCTCGGATCGAGGAAGCTGAACAGGTTGCCTCGACCCTCGCGGGC
>JAFAHS010000240.1 GCA_019237115.1 Deltaproteobacteria bacterium | reverse complement strand
TCTCGATCGTGCTCGGTACGCCTCTAATGCTTGGATTGGGATCGAAGCAGGAGGTGCTGCTCGCTCTGACCCTGCTGCTATCCGTGATGACGCTAGCCGCCGGGCGCACCACGGTGCTCCAGGGTGCCGTGCACCTGGTGATCCTGGGAGCCTTCCTGTTCTTTGCGATCGTGCCTTGAACGCGACCGCCGGAGAGGGCTCCCCGCTCCAACCTTTGGGCCCAAATCTCTGGACAGCTGCACTGGGTGACATGAATGCGCCGCGTCAATCATTTCTTTTGCCGCATTGACTCACGATTTTTGTTACCGAGTCGCGGGTCGTTGCCTCACGTAAACTGCTACCCGGCAGCGGAAGGGCTGCGGGGTGGTGGCGGAGATGGCGAGGCAACTGAGCATGGCAACACGGCGAGAACTTAAGGATGCGATCAGGCAGAGATATCAAGGGTTAATGCTCGTTTCACTGTCGACGAAGACACCCTTACCCCAGACCCTCTCCAGAATCTCTTCGCGGGTGACCAGCTGCCCTGCTCGATCAACCGGGAGCCACAGCAATTCGAGCTTAAAGGAAAGAGATAGCCAATGCCAATCCTTGTTCGGCCCGAAGGCGGAAAATGGCAGCGAGCCAATGACGTCCAGTTCGTAGCTGAAGCAGAACTCCAGAAGATGCTGTACGAGGCTCCGGAATTAGTAAGCCAAGATCGACCGGCTGTGTTTATCAAGGAGGCGGGCCTGCCTGGTTCGGGCTATACAGATCTGTTGGGGATCGACAGCGAAGGTAACGTCTTAATCGTCGAAACGAAGCTGGCGAAGGATCCCGAAGTGCGTCGCAAGGTGATCGGCCAGATCCTGGAGTACGCAGCCTATCTATGGAAAATGTCGTTCCATGAGTTCGATGGAATCTTTCGGGCAAAGAAGGGAAGTCGATTACCGAACTTTGGGCTGACAAAAACTTAGGAGAGCCGCCGGATGACCTTTCGGACAACTTGAGGAACAACCTGCAGTCCGGGTCTTTTCGCTTGTTCATCGTTGTCGATGAGATGAACGAGCATTTGAAAAAAATCATAGCCTACATATCCGGCAGTGGAACCGGACTGAGACTGCAAGCACTCGAGCTTCATACCTACAAAACCGATCACTTGGAAATTCTCGCTCCTCAAACACATGGTGAGTTTGTGCCAACTTCACCTTCAGGATCTGCGGCCATTACGATTGACCAGGCCTTGGCAAATTGTCCTGATGACCAAGCAAGAAAAATGTTTCAATTGTTGCTCGATCGCTGGAAGGGGTTCGATTATGAGATAGAGCCTGGAAAGGTCGGCATAGCGTTCAAGGCCGACGTGGGAGGCTCACTGCGATCTATCTTCTGGGCTTCAAAAGGCGATTTGCAAGCCGCGTTCAGTGAGATTGAAAAGTACCAGGCCCCAGCGGACGCACTGAAAGCGTTTCGGTCAACACTGTCCGAGATAAAGGGGTTCGACCGCGCGAAGTTTTTGGGCAAGCAACAACCGATTGTGAAGTTTGCCCTTCTGACAGAGGATGCAATAGAAAAATTCGTCAAGGCGGCTCAGGCGCTCGTACTTAGTTGGCGAACAGCCGATTCCGTCTGAACATTACATTGTTCTGAATGGACTCAGAAAAGACAATACGGAACGGATATTCGTGTTTTTACGCTAGGCTTACCCCGGAACGTGAGATAGTGACTTATAATAGTGCGATGATGACGTCCTAGCCCGCGCTAGAGGAGACTGTATGCCCTCGAGTAGCGCTCCTCCCAAAGATTGGTTAGGCCTTTCAATCGCGCTCTACGGAGCCTTTCTCGCCACAGTCGTTTTCTTCTGGAACGTGTACACGTGGCGGACGAATCGAGGGAAACTCAAAGTCAGATGTTTTGTGGGTCGACGTGTGGTGCAGAAGGAAGCGTCCGTCCTCCTTCCTGTTGATGATGGATCAGTTCCTGATGCGCTGCTCGTCTACAACGTGACGAATGTCGGGACGCAACCGATCACGGTGGCCAATCTCGGTGGAAGTCACCGGAGATGGCGCGGGTGGGTGCCGGAACGAGGGGAATTCATCACGCTGGATAGGAACGTCCCTGCGACCCTAAGTCCGAGCGATTATTTGTCTGCGACCAGGGATCAGCTATCGGCACTTGGCTGGATCACCACAGTATTTGCGATCGATTCTCTTGGCCAGCGATCGCTCGCGCCTTCGGAGGACGTGCGTAAAGTACGCAAGGCGATTGCTCGTGGCCGCAGTAGAGCGTAGCGCCAAGGATGCCAACTATCGAGGTCGCACGTCTTGACTGGACGAATTTGGGCGAACTCGTGTCTCCGCGGTTGCCAGCCATTCGACTGAGACGGTCGGAGGCGTATCATGTCACCCATGCTGGACCTTAGCGCGATTTCTGGAATAGTGGGCGGTCTTAAGGCTGCCAGCGAGCTGGTGCAACTCGCGGTGAATGCTCATGATGTCAAAGTCATCAGAGAAAAGGCGATCGAATTCCAAAAAGACATCATCGCCGCGCAAACGAGCGCCATATCTACGCTAACAGACTACGCATCGGCGCTGGACCGAATACGCGAGCTTGAGAAAGAAGTGAATGATCTCAAGGCATGGGGTGCGGAAAAAGAAAAATACCAGCTCACGGAAATCTCCGAACACCCGCAGGGAAGCGCTCTCGTCTTTGCCTTGAAGGATCAGGCAGGCTCGACTGAACCGAAGCACCGCCTCTGCCCAAACTGTTATCAGGATGGACGCAAATCGATACTCCAAGAGGAAGTTCAAAGTCTCGGCCACGTCCGGATTTTGCATTGCCAGCGCTGCGGCGCAGAAGTTAACCGAAGCGGCATCAGGTATAAAGAAAATGTACCACGGAAACCTTCTCGCCGACCGCGCTAAGTAGTCTTTGAAGTGCTGTCCTGTCGAGGCGGCTGGCGACGAGTGCAATCGAGATGGCATAATCTTTTCCCTAACGGGAGAGTCCTATCGACTACTGGGCCGTGTCAGCTACTGTCGGTATCTTAATAGCTGCCGACCTGACCCTTCTGTTCCGGATCTGGCAACCGGCGACTTGCCGAGTGCGATTGCGCGTCTAACGAAGTATCGCTCTCAGGAGTAACCCTTGCTGAGGCGGAAACCGTCCTAGAAACGATTTTTAAGGCCGCGCCCTTACTCGAAGTCCCAGTCGTCTGATGAGAGAACGCGCAACGAATGGATTTCTATGTGTGTCCCCGCAATTCGCGCCCTCGTTCGGCACGAGAGTCTGTTCAGTTCGCCAGCCTCGGTGCTTCCCAGCAGAAGTCTGACTGCTTCTTCTCTGTGCGCGCTCTTATGGCGGGCCCGCCAAATAATGGTCGATGATCCGGGCCGTCAAAGAGAAGGGGCGAGCGGAAGCAGTGACGAAGAGGGGAAAAAGCGGGCGATTACCCTGTTAATAGGGTAATCCATCTCCGATCGGAGAAAAATTCCCTTTTGTCTCCGAGATCAACGGAGTCTTGTTGCTGGCTTCAAGAATCCCGAAGGAGTTCCGTTGCACGACGGCTTTACGTCGACCAAGGGTCGTGAGTAGAATTAAGCGGCAAACGCCTGCAACTCGCGACTCATCTTCACTCGCCGAGAAAAGTACGCATCGCTGCCTTCAAGACGGGTGGGCAGACCTGCCTGCTGAAGGTCGTCGTCGATCGTTCCTCGGTTACTAACAAGATACGCGGATGTTTATTCGCAGAACCGTGTCATAGCGGAGAGGTTTCTGACGGATGTAATCTGACAATTATGGAAGCACTCGAACCCACTATTGAGCAGAAGAATCATATGGAACGAATCAACTTCTAATTCGCGTTCGGGACGCGGCCGGGATGATGAGCTTGCCGCTTTCTAGCGTCTATCTGCTAATCGCCGAAGGGAAACTTCCCTCCGTTCGTATCGGTAGGCGATCGATTCGCGTCCCGAAGGCAGCCATCGATGCGCTGGTAGCTCGGGCGATGTCGCCTATTGAGGGCTCAATATGAGCCGCTTCAACCTGGTCAGCGATGGTAAATGAAAAGTTGTACAGGAAATCACAATAAACCCCAGCCGCCGAAGTCGACGAACGTCGGAACGTGCTGCCTGGAGGGACCTGAGACGTTGCGCTGCGAGCACTGGCGGGAGTTCAATTTGGCGCTAATGATCGCACATACGCGGGGAAACTTGGTCCACGAGGCTGAGGCGCAGATCGCGGCTTTCAGTAGAGCTGGAGTCGCAGTCACGCCAATAGCGCTGCGCGACGCATTGCTGCTGGCAGTGCCCAATGCACGGCCGCGGTCGAAATTGGTTGCGTGGGATTTAAGCGACGAAATAGTTGCGCTGATCGTGGAAAGGATAGCGAAGGCGCTGGTTGTGAAGGAGGAGGACGAGTGATCGACCAAATAGAAACGGCAACGAAGATTCTCGATGAGATGGATGACAGCCCGGCAGGCCGCGCGCAGAACGAAGGACTAGAACATCAAAAGTGGCGTGCAGAACTTGACGCAGAGATAAGGCGCCTAGCCGTCTTGGATGAGCCTGATTACGCACGTCAACGTAAGAAGGTCTCGAAACCGCTAAGTATTTCGGTCGGCAAACTTGACAAATGGGTTGGAGCAGAAAGGCACTCCATCGCGGGCGAAGATGCTCGCGGCGGCAAGGAGATTGAGTTTAGAAAGATGGAACCGTGGCCCGAGCTAGTGAACGGAGCATCGCTTCTGTCGGATTTGGCGGAGGTAATCACTCGCTTGGCGATCCTTCCCAGGCATGCGCCTGAAGCGCTCGCTCTCTGGGTTCTCTTCTCGCATACATTCGATGCGCACGAATACTCTCCAAGACTTCTGCTATCGAGCCCCGAGAAGCGTTGTGGGAAGAGGCGAGTGATAGAAATTCTTACAGAGCTGGTTTCCCGGCCCCTAGCCGTCTCTAATCTCACCCCTGCAACATTGTTCCGTTCGATCCAGACATGGCGCCCGACGCTGCTGGTTGATGAGGCCGATAGTTTCGCCAAAGACAACGAGACGCTTCGAGGGCTGATCAATTCGGGACACAGCCGAAAGATAGCCTTCGTGCCTCGCTGCGTTGGCGATGACTTCGAGCCCCGTCTTTTTTCAACTTGGGCGCCTCTTGTTATCGCGGGAATTGGGCATCTGCCGGACACCATCGAGGACCGTTCGATCATCATTCAGATGCGACGACGGCGAAAAGACGAGCCAATTGCACGACTTAACCGCGACGTAAAGGCCAACCTCTCAATCCTGGCTCGGAAATGCCTGCGCTGGGCTGCTGACAGTTTGGCGACGATCAAAGATTCGGAGCCGCTGAGTCCCCGAGGCTTGGACGACCGTGCGGAAAACAACTGGTGTCCATTGCTCGCGGTGGCAGAGGCGGCCGGCGCCGACTGGCCACTCCGGGCCCGCGACGCAGCAATCGCCCTATCGACTTCAAGCGAACGCGATGCTGACACGAACGGAACAATGATTCTTGCCGACATACGTGACCTTTTCGAGGAGAAAGGAGAACGCATATTGTCGAGGGATCTCTGCAGCGCTCTCGCCGCACTCGAAACTCAACCGTGGGGCGAGTACGGACGCTCACTCAAACCGATCACCCCGAACCAACTTGCCCGCCTACTCAGGCTGTTTGGCGTCCAGCCAAAAACGATCCGGACGGAAACGGAGAGGGGGAAAGGGTATGACTTCAAAGACTTTGAAGATACATTCGCGCGTTACCTACCCTGTGGGAAGCGTGACAGCGTGACAACCTTTGGCAACCAGGGCGAAACCGACTGTTCCACACCGTGACGCACGGCTTTTTGTCACGGCCCGAGACCCATTCTAAATCGTTGGGAAGGAACGATTGTCACGGCGTCACGGGTTAAATGCCGACGACGAAACAAGCGACGAAATCAACGCTGAGCGAGAACGGCTCGCACCATTGAATGCCGCGCACTTTCCTTGCGATCTCTAAGTTTGAGGCATGCGATTCAAGGAGAAAACCCTATTACCTGGTCTCGCGATCGCTTATGTGCTCTGGCGTCAAGCGATAGAGGTGAATCTGAGTGGCGACAAAGCTGATCGAAATTTCGACAATTCTGCGAGGCTATTCGGATCTCCTTTCTTGGCCATTGGTAGCCCTCATCGCAGTGTTCGTTTATCGAAAAGCGCTTAACCGACTTTTTTCCGCAGACAAAATCAAACTCGCGATAGCGGGCGTCGAGGTGCAGACCACCATACCCGTCATCCAAGCTTCGATCACAGAGAGTCTGCATGGACGAAAGCTCGATGACCAGCAGTGGCGTTGGCTGAGGAAACTACGCGAAGAGGGCCGCACGCCAGTTACAGAGCAAGACAAAAGAATACTCCGGCCCCTACGCGATGCAGCCCTCCTCCGAGCATACCCGGAAGGCTACCTTGCGGCCGCAACGCATGTAGAAATTACCAGTCTAGGTCGAATGTTGGTCGATGCCTCTGAACGAAAATGACCAAGGTCCTCTACAGAGAGCGTGCTCGCTGTCGCTTGCCGTCCACACACTGTGCGATTGAAAACCCAAGCGCTTAGGTATACGATTAGTCGGCATGAAAAGGATGAAAAACCGCCATGCAGTTGCACTCGGGAGACTTGGCGGGCTTTCAAGAAGCGCAGAAAAAGCTACGGCAGCTAGAAAAAACGGGCAGCTTGGCGGTCGGCCGCGAAAGAAAAACAAGAGCGACGGTGGTAAGGAGCGACCTCATGGCTAATGGGAGACGCGGACAGAACGAGGGCAGCATCTTCCGGCGAAAAGACGGGCGCTGGTGCGGTCAGATCGATCTGGGGTGGAAGGATGGAAAACGGCAGCGAAGGCTCATTTACGCTTCAAGTCGGGCTGGCGTGCGAGAGCTAATGACCAAGGGTCTGCGTGAGCGCGACATGGGAATACTCCCGGCCGCCGGCAAAATTCCCACTGTGGCAGGCCATCTAGGTCGCTGGCTCAACACTACCAAAGTAGGGGCTCGTATCCGGACCTATGAACGGTACGAGGGTATCGTGCGAAAGCACCTTCTCCCAAGCGTTGGACGTTTGAAGCTCGACAAACTTACTCCTGCCCATGTGCAAACCTTGCTGGATCAAAAGCTTTCAGAGGGGCTGGCACCGCGAAGCGTACGAGGAATCAAGATCGTGCTGCACGCAGCGTTACGACAAGCCGTCCGATGGCAGCTTATCGCGAGAAATGTAGCCGAGTTTGCGGTCGGTCCGAAAGTACAAAATCGGGAAATGAAGGTTTTTACGCCCGAGGAAGCGCGGATATTCCTTGGCGCCTCCCGAGGTGAGCCTCTTAAGGCGCTCTACGTCCTCGCGCTAAGTACCGGGTTGAGACGCGGAGAACTATTGGCGCTGAAATGGGAGGACCTCGACTTCGACGAAGGCACCCTGCGCGTTCGCAGAGCGCTTAGTCGGAGCTGTACGCAGGGCATTGTTATCTCCGAGCCTAAGACAGCTCACGGACGCCGCGTTGTCCGTCTTTCCCAGGGCATTGTTGGGATTCTGAAAGCGCATCGAAAGCAACAGTTTGAACAGCGGCTGTCCGTCGGTCCACGCTGGCAGGACTG
This sequence comes from Deltaproteobacteria bacterium, assembly GCA_019237115.1. Classification (GTDB taxonomy): domain Bacteria; phylum Desulfobacterota; class Binatia; order Binatales; family Binataceae; genus JAFAHS01. The sequence goes on along the minus strand of JAFAHS010000240.1, from coordinate 28,024 downwards.
CGGATACGTCTTTACGACCAGCATTGGGACATCGATCGACCCAAGGCACCTGTCAGACGACTTTGCCCGCGTGACGGCAAAGAGCGGTCTCCGGAAGATTCGGTTCCACGATCTGCGGCACTCGTCGGCCACGATTGCGCTCAGCCAAGGGGTTCATCCAAAAATCGTGAGCGAAATGCTTGGGCACTCGCGTATCAGCTTGACGCTCGACGTCTACAGCCACAGTCTCCCGACCTTACAGTCAGAGGCCGCCGACAAAATCGCATCGGCGCTGATCGGTTCCGCCTCATAAAAGCCGGCGAAAACGGTTTCCGGCTTCAGTGGCTGTCAAAATGGCTGTCAGGGTTGGAAAAATGAGCAAAATATGTAGAGTCCCACCGGGGTTTTTACATATTACCCGCCGATCTGATACATCGAACGGTCGCGGGTGGAACGGCCTTCCAGGAGATGGTGCCCGGTCGGTTTCATGGTGACGGCGCGTTCCAGGATGGCGCTCACTTCCTCCAGCGCCCGACTGGACCCGGAGCGCAGCGCGCGGCGCACATCGAGTTCATCGTCATTGAGCAGGCATAGGTGGAACTTGCCGTCCGCGGTGAGACGCATCCGGTTGCAGGTGCCGCAGTAGGGCTCGCTTACTGGACTGATGAAGCCCACAACTCCGCGGGCACCGGACAAACGGTAGTTGCGCGATTCGTCGGCGAGGTTTTCGGTTGGAAGCTCGTTTAGGGGTCCCAACCCGGCCTCGATACGCCGGCGCGTTTCGATATTCGACACGTAGCGCTTGACCGAAAGCGTGGCGCATTCGCCACCGCCCAAAGGCATCAGTTCGATGAACCTCACGTGCCAATCGCGCTCGAGGGTGAGGCGCGCCAGGTCCACCACCTCGGATTCGTTGTAGCCGGCAGTCACCACCGCGTTGAGCTTGACCGGAGTCAGCCCTGCAGCTTCCGCAGCCAGGATGCCCTGCCACACGCGGGCGAAACTACCCCAGCGCATCTGCTTCTCGACCGTCTCGGGGTTGAGGCTATCCAGATGCACGTTGATCCGGGTGAGGCCCGCTTGCTTGAGGGGTTGGGCCAGATTCTCGAGCAGCATCGCGTTGGTGGTCATCGCCAACCCGTGAACTCCGTCGACTGAAGTCACGCGCTGGACGATTTCCACGAGGTCGGAGCGCAGGGTAGGTTCGCCACCGGTAAGCCGAAACTTATGGAACCCGACCCGCACCGCGGCGCGGACCACCATTTCGATTTCCTGGGCGGTCAGCAAATCCGGGTTGGGCAGAAACCGGATTCCGTTGAGCGGCATGCAATACACGCAGCGCATGTTGCAGCGGTCGATAACGGAAATACGCAGGTAGTCGATCAGGCGGTTGAACGAATCGCGGGGCATCAGACGCATACTAGACGCTGCGGTCCAAACGAGACAACGAGCAGCGAATCAAACATTGAGCCAGGCATGCTTAACACGTCCCTAGCATCAATTCTTGACGCTGGTTGAGCTTGGGCGGATAAAGCACCCATGGGACGCAGGGCCACGCTATTTGCATTTCTAATGATGACCGCGGGCTGTGCAGCGCCTCCTCCCGATCCGGTCGTGTGGTACGTCGTTTCGCCGGTTCCGACCGAAACTTTTCCCCACGGCAACATCAATTCGCCGATGTTCAGCTGGGCAAGACTGAGGACCTTTCCATCCGGCGACGAGTGCCGCGACGCGCTGCGGGGCATTCGCAATGACCTCCACCGTCCGGCCAATTGTGTCGCGAGCAACGATCCCCGGCTGACGCAGCGCTGAGCGTCGTCAGCGGAGTCCAGTTCCGGGCAATTCTACTTCGCAGAGCCACGCAAACCTGTTAACCTTTCTAACAGGTCGGCGCGAACGGAGCCTGCGGTCGTGCGCTACCCAGGATAACGAAGGCTATGGTGTCTAAATTCGTCATCGTACTCGCGTTGGCTTCGCTGGCCGCGGTCGCGTTTGAGTGTCTGCGCGAGTCCGAGGATGGCGCCCTACTTGAGCAGGAGGTAGCGGGGCAACTGGACGCGCTGCGCGAACGCCTGTTTCGGCGCTGATCGAATTTCCCCTAATTTCCGCACATGCGATTGTCATCCACGGCGCTGCTTTGCGCCGGGCGCGGTGCTGATGCCGCAATCGGTACCGACTGCTCCGGCGGAGGTCGCAAGTCGTGAGCTTTCGGTATCGAGTGTTTCGCGGGCTGGCTCGGCTCGACTTCGACTACCCGTGGCTGGTGCTGCTCGGCTGTGCCGCACTTGCCGTCCTCGCGCTGCTTTACACGCGCGCGCATCTGCAGTTTCAGACCGGCCAGGAAGATCTGATCTCGGGTCACAGCCGCGATACCCGCAACTACCGCCACTATGAGAACGAATTTCCGGACCTCGATTCGTTAATCGTGGTCGTACGTGCAGATCGGGATCCGGCGCGGGCCGAACGATTTGCAGATACGTTTGCAGCGCGCCTGGCGGCGGACCCGGACAACGTCAGGAGCGTTCTTTACAAGATCGATGCGGGAGCACTGGCGAATCGTGCGCTGCTGTATCTGAGCTCCGCGGATTTGGGCGAGCTCGCCGCACACATTCGCGACTACCGGGTTTTTCTCTCGGCCTACGCGGCCAATCCCAGTCTCAGCAATTTCTTCGCGCTTACCAATGGGGAGGCAAACCGCGCGCTGACCTCGGCGATGGTCGGATCGCTGTTCGGCGACCAGGCCGCGCCGGCCGGTTCATCCAAGGGCAAGCTCAACCTTGCCCTGGTCGATGCGATGCTCAACGGAATGCTGGCGCGGGGCAACTTCGCGTCCCCGTGGGATGATTTGACCAGTGTCGGTCCGACCGAGGGCGTGCTCCGCGACGGCTATATTGCCTCGGATAACGGCAAGTATCTGATCATGAACGTGGTGCGCGCCGACGGGCGCGAGGGTGCGCCGAACACCATCGACGTCATTGATGGTCACCTCGCTGCGGTCCGCGAGCAGTTCCCGGGAATCGAGGCCGGCATTACCGGGGGTCCGGCGCTGGCACGCACCGAGGCCACTTCCACCGCCCGCGATATCGCGCTGGCCTCACTAATCGCGATCGTAAGCAACGTTCTCCTGGTGGTTATCCCGTTCGGCGGAATCGTCGAACCTGCGTTTGCGCTGGGTGCGTTGCTGATAGGCGTCGCCTGGTCATTTGGCTTCACCACCCTTGCCATCGGGCATCTGAACCTGCTCTCCGCGGTATTTACCAGCATCCTGGCGGGAATCGGGATCAACTTCCCCATCCATCTGATGGCGCGTTACGACGAAGCGCGTGGTGCCGGGCGCCTCACGCGCGAATCGATCGAACTGGGCGTGGTGAATACCGGCGCCGGCGTGGTCGCCTCGGCGTGTATCATGGCGCTCGCCTTCCTGATGCCGATCTTCAGCGACTTTAAGGGAATTGCCGAGTTGGGAATCGTCTCCGCAGGTGGACTTTTCCTGTGCCTTCTCTCGGCGATGCTGGTATTTCCGTCGCTCCTGGTGATTCGCGACCGTCGGCGGCCGCCCCACCTGGCTCCTTCGCTCAAGCTGGTGGAGCGCGAACCCTGGCTCCAGCGGCTGTTCGCACGTCCGCGGCTCATCGTTGCTACGGTTTCGGCGGCTACGATTATCGGCCTGGTCGCGGTGCGCGGCGTTCGCTTCGATCAGAACCTGCTCAAGCTACAAGCCGAATCGACGGAGGCCGTGCATTTTGAGGAGCTGCTGCTCAAGGATTCGGGCCGCTCATCCTGGTTCGCGGTCGCGCTGAGCCCGACCCGGGAAGAAGCCCACCGCAAGGCGGAACTGTTCAGCAAACTTCCGCAAGTGGCTGACGCAGAGACGATCGCGACCTATGTTCCCACCGAGCAGGCGCAAAAGCGCGCCATGCTTGGCGCGCTGCAACCGATCATCGCGGGGCTCAAGGTGTCTCCGCCCGGCCCGCCCTCGGATCCGGCCCTGCTGCGCGGGGAACTGGAGGCGCTGAACTTCAAGCTGGCGGGAGCGCGCGACAGCGATCCGTCGGGGGCGGCGGCGCACACCGCGGAGCTGACTGCCCGCGCCATCGCCCGGCTCGATTCCGATCCGGGAGCCTTCGCGCAGTTCGAAAGAGCGGCGGCCCGCGCGTTCGCGGTCAAGCTCGGACAATTCAGGGGAATGCTCGATCCCTCTGAAGTAACCATCGAGAATCTTCCCGCGGAGCTCCGCAACCACTTCATCGGCCGTTCGGGCATCTATCTCGTGCAGATCTATCCGCGCGGCGATGTGTGGGAGGATATCCCGCTGGCCCGGTTCATCGGCGCGCTGCGAAGCATCGATAGCGATGTGACCGGCGCTCCCGTGCAAGCCTATTCGATCGCCTCCGTCATGCGCCGCGGTTACGAACGGGCGGCGTTGCTCGCACTGATCGCCGTATTCGTGTTTGTCTTTGCCGACTTTCGCAATCTGCGCGACACCGCCCTGGCGACCGTGCCCCTGCTGTTCGGAGGAGCATGGCTGCTGGCGACGATGGGTTTGCTGGGGTGGGAATTCAATCTTGCAAATCTCTTCGCGGTTCCCATCATCATTGGTACCGGGGTCGATAATGGGGTGAATATGCTCTACCGCTGGCGGGAAGAACGCGACAAGTCGCATCTGATTCTTAACACCGCGGTCGGTAAATCGGTGACCATCGCATCGCTGACCACCATCGCGGGATTCGCCGCACTGATTCCAGCCACGCACCGGGGCATCGCAAGCCTCGGATGGGTGCTGAGCCTCGGCGTCACGTTCATTCTGATCGCAACGCTGGTAGTGCTCCCCGCGATCCTCGAGCTGGTGGGAGCGGCGCAGCTCAGGCGACGCACCGAGAAACCGGAGGCCGCGCGGATCGCGGTCGAGCCGCAGCTGGGGTCACGGGCCAAGCGAAGCGGTCTGCTGGTGATTCTGATCGTGGGCGTGATCGCCGGGGCAGCCGGGCGCGCAGCGGCCCAGAGTCCCGACCAGAAGGCCGCGTCGAACAGCGCGGTCGACCGGGCCGAGGTCTTGATTCGTCAAGCCGGAGAGTCGAAACCCGTGGACAGCCAGAAAATTCGCACCGCCATCGACCAGCTCCACGACGCGATTCGGACCGATCCGAACAACGATGCTGCATATGTCGATCTGGGTTTCTGCTACTCGGTGCTGCGAGACGCACCCACCGCGGTGGACATGTACGCCAAGGCGGTCAAGATCAATCCCTCAGGTGCCAACTTCAAGGAATTGGCCGACATCTATATGCGGGTCGGCGATCCGGAGAATGCGCTGATGGCCGCCAACGCTGGAATTGCGCGCGACCCGCGCAACGCCTCGCTGTACAACGCCAAGGGGATGGCGCTTCATGACCTGGGACGGGTCGACGAGGCTGCTACCGCATTTCAAAAGGCCCTCGAGCTCAATCCTAACTTTGCCGTCGCGCGGGCCAACCTGCGGGCGGTCAACTCGGGCTCTCAAGGTCGCGGCAGCATAAGCAGGCAGTTGCCCTGAGCGCGACCACCACCTAGTCTCCTTTTACCGACTTGACGACCAGGTAGGGGCTGGTCAGGTCGAACACATAGCCCTCGATCTGCAGGGGTTTGGATTGCTGGGCCGCTTCCGCGATCTGATCGCGCAAATTCTCCTGGCCCACCACTTCGACCCGTTTGGTCAGGATCGAGCGATACAGATCTCGTGCATACGAGTCATCGGGATTGAACTGCAGCTCCGAGCTTTGTAACTCGGTGTCAAGCCGCATCGGAATTTCGTGACCGTCCAGGGTGAGCCGGATCGTGGTGGAGTGCAGCGGCTGACTCCCGGGTTTCACGCCCACCATTCCCGTGACGTTGAGGTCCCTGAATCGTTGGGGTGACATGGGGGAAGACGTTTCGCCCGGAATTAAAGGGAAGCCAATCCCGCCGCCTACCCCGCTGATTCCGGTTAATCCTCCCGCGCGGACACCTCCTCCCGCGAAGCCGCCCCCGGAGATACCTCCTCCGCCGAGGCTGCCTCCACCGCCAACTGCGCCACCGGGAAAGGCGCTTGCAGTAGCAACCCCCGCCAGCGCGAAAACCATCGCAAGGCCAATCCATTTAAAGCTCAGTGGCAACATCGAGGGGGCCTCCGCTTTGCCGGAATATCATCCACCGGTGATTGGTCTTTCTGGTTCAGCCACGCAATAGGCGCAGTGGCAGATGTCGCGCAGTTGCCGAGTCGTATAGATGGTCTCGTGACCATCGGCCCAGCCGATGAAAACTGCCTGCTCGCCAAGTCGGGTGAACTGGCGCATACGCTGACTCTCGGCGCCGACGGGTTGGCGAGCGGTGCCGGCGCAGTCGTCGCAGGGGCAGTAGCGGCGCAGGTTTTCCAGCGGGAAGATGCTGTCATGGCCATCGGTCCACTGGACTCCGACCGCGTAACGCCCGACTTCGTTCAAGCCCTTGATCTTTGGGTTCTTTGGCTTGATAAGAGCCATAGGTGCAGTCTCGCCGCGAAGTATATCATCGCTGGCATAGCTAAGTGGAAGATATATTCCGCGCGGTGCGCATCGTTGTGCAACCCCTTTGTAGACCGGTGGAGGTCCGAGATTCATGGATGAAAAAGCCAAGAAACAAACGCTGCTGATGATTCCTTATGGATTGCAGGTGCTGGGCGCCGCGCATGGAGGGAAGGCGACCGTAGCGACCGTGAACTGGGTAACTCAGGCGAGCTTCAACCCGCCGCTGGTCGTGGTGGGAATCAAGAAAGATTCCGGTTCTCACGCCATGGTGAAGGATTCCAAAGCGTTTGCCCTCTCGATGCTCGGGTCCGGACAGAAGGGAATCGCGGGTGCTTTCTTTCGTCACGTTGAACCCAAGGACGGGAAGTTCGGCGACTTTGCCTACGAGACGGGCAAGAACGGTGCACCGATAGTCAGTGATGCGCCGGCGGCCGTCGAATGCGAGGTGGTCGGTTTTTACGAGCTGGGAGATCACAGCGTCGTGGTGGGCAAGGTCACCGAAGCGCACCTCAAGCGCGATGCGGAGCCGCTGACCATGAAAGAAACCGGCTGGAACTACGGCGGATGAACCGCCCGCTCTAGCCATCGCGAATGAATGCGCGCGAAGTTCGGCCGGTGCTCGAGCGCCTGGCAACGCGTTCGGGCGGCGAACTGCTGGCCAAGGAACCGCATTGGGGAGACGCGATCCTGTGCGACGCGCTGGTACAAGCGTCGGCCATCCTGGATTCCGACGCGCCGCTGCAGGCCGCGATCGGCTGGTTTGAGCCCAGGCTGTCGCGAGGGCCTACGCTCACGGGATGGTTCTGGTTTTGGGCGGCGGAAGCCCTCGCGGCGGTCGATCTGCACCTCGCGACTCGCCGCGCCGATTTTCTGAACTACGCACGAGAAGTGGTGGGCGCGTTCGAAACCACTACCACGCGAACCGCCGACGGCGCCGTCGTGCCACATCCCCCGGCGCTGGAGGTGTGGGTGGATGTCGCATATTTCACGGCCCCGGCGATGGCCACGGTCGGGCGTCTGCTGAAAGACGATGACCTCGTGGAGCGCGCACTCGACCAGCTCCTGGTCCATCATCGGTACCTCGCCGATCTCCACAGCGGGCTCTGCTGGCATGTCGCGTACGTGGACAAAGGAACCCATTCGCAATGCCTGTGGGCGCGCGGCAACAGCTGGTTTGCGGTCGCGGCGGCCCAGGTGATTGGCGTGCTGGGTTCCCAAAGCGGCGAGGGGCGCTTCAGACCGAAGGTTGCCAGCCTGGAGGCGGCGGTGGCGCGACAACTCAACGCGGTGGTGGAACTGCAAGATGAATCGGGGCTCTGGCATACGGTGATCGATCGCAAGGATTCCTATCTGGAAAGCTCCGCGGCCGCCGGCTTTGCACTCGCGCTGGGCCGCGCACTCGCGTACCGGATCGAAGGAATGCATAGGGAAAGTGCGGGCGCGGCGTACGAGCGGGCGATCGCCGCGATCTGCGGCAAAGTCGATGAACGAGGAGACTTTGTGGGAGTCTCGCAGCAAACGCCGCCGGGAGATTTCGCGTTCTACAATTCCATCAAGGTAGGCACCGCACCGTTTGGTGCCGGGCTTTGCATGATGGCCTTGTCGGAGCAGATCCGCCGGAGCCGGTAAACCGGGAGAAGAGTCGTGGCGAACAAAAAAGTGGTGGTATTGCCGGGTGATGACGCCGCCCCGGAGGCAATGGCGGCGACCATGGACGTGCTACGTGCGCTCGAGCTGCCGATCGATTTCATCGAGTTTCCGCCGGGCGAAAAGTGGGTGCGCGGCGAGACCGACAAGCAGGCGCGGGACGCGATCGACGCCTCCGACACCACCTTGTTCGGCTCGACCTCGGGGAAGACCACTTCGATAATGTATCTGCGCTGGGGCAAACAAACCTACGCCAACGTGCGCCCGGCGAAGTGGTCGCCCGGATATCGCAGTCCCATGGCACATCCCGAGGGAATCGATTTTGTGATCGTACGCGAAAACCTCGAGGACCTTTACCTCGGGCTGGAGGGACCGCTGCAAGAACTTGCACCGCTGAAACTGAAGAGCCGTATCCTGCGCGGGCCACTCGACACCTCCGAGCGTGGCATCTACGCGATCAAGGTCATCACCGAGCGCAACACCCGGCGAGTAGCCGAGTTCGGCTGCCAGCTGGCGCTCAAGCGCAAACGAGCCGGTGGCAAGGGCAAGCTGACCTGCACATCGAAATACAACATGCTGCGCGATGCCGACGGGTTTTTCCGCCAGATCGTCGAAGAGACCGCGGCCAAGTATCCCGACATAAAGTACGAGCAGTTTATCGTCGATGACTTCGCGCGGCGCATCGTGGCGAGCCCGCAGGAGCTTGACGTGGTGGTCATGCCGAATCTGTATGGAGATATCCTTTCCGACGCCGCGGCCGGCACCATAGGCGGACTCGGGCTCGCGCCGAGCGGTTGCTTTGGCGACGGCTACGCGTACTTCGAGTCGGTGCACGGAACCGCGCCCGACATCATGGGCAAAGGCATCATCAATCCGACCGCCACGATGCTTTCGGCAGCCATGATGCTCGACTATCTGGGATTGACCGGCGCCGCCAATCGATTCGAGGATGCGGTGCGCAAGGTTTACGCAGCCGGACGGAGTCTGACGGTCGATCAGGGAGGCAGTACAAAGACCTCGGAGTTCGCGCGCGCCGTGATCGCAAATCTCTAGGATTCCTTGCCAGCAGAATCCGCCGGTACCGCGGGCGGGTCGACGCTCTCGGCATCGCGGCGCGCCCCCCACCAGAAGATGTCGCAAAGCGCGCCACACGCGGGCCAAAGCAAGCGCGGCGCCTCGCGCGGATGCTGCTCGTCAGATGCCGGTTTCACGGTCGCGAACCTACAGCATCGGGCGCCAGAAGGGGAGGGGTAAGGGAAGGAGAGGATCCGCTTTCAAAACCGTCAGCTGGGCACGTGGTATCCCAAAAACTCGCTCTGACGAGCGAGGTGTCGGCGCAGCCATCCCCTCACCACCTTGCCGAGGGCGTCGTCGAGTTTGTCGAGTGCGAGGGCGGTTACAAATGCCGACAGGGTGGCTTCCATTTCCCGACGCTCCAACGCGGCCGAGGCTTTCACGCCGCGCAGGAGGATTTTCTTCAGATCGCCGCTCCCCCGTCTGAGGTGACTTTTCTCAAGCCGCTTCAAGGCCCTGATGGTCAGGCGCAGGTCTCTGACTTCGCCCTCGTCGTAGTGGCGTTCCCGTTCTATCGAGTCGGCGCCATGCAGGAGCATCCCGATCAGGGCCATCGCCTGCCCCTGCGCGAAAGGTGAAGTCAATTCCGGGATCAGCGTTTGCAGAACTGTCCCTTGAAGCCCGGTCAGCAATTCCTTGAGGGTTGGCCGCAGCATCGTTAGACCAGCCGGAGTTGCGCCGCGAGGTCCTGGAACAGCGCCGGCAGCAGGATCTTCAAGAACGGCATCACCGAATCGGTTGTGCGGCCCTCGATGAAGTCGCGGATCCCGGTAAGGCAGATAACCGCCATTTTCGCGTCCCCCAGTATCTGATAGAAGCGCAGCCGCGCGCGATCGATTGGATGTCCCGACTTTTGTTCGTACAAGCGGTAAAACGCCTCGCGCTCCATCAGCCCGGCGGCAAGTTCCTCGCGGCCCCAGAACCTCATGGCGGCCCACGCGAGGTCTTCGATGGGATCGCCGAGATGAGCCATCTCCCAATCGAGCAGCGCGATCAGACCTTCGTCGTCGTATAGATAGTTACCCGATCGAAAGTCGCCGTGTACCACGGTTATGCGATCGGCCACCACCGGGTTTGCCGCAAGCCAGGCGAACGCGGCATCGAGCAGTGGGTAGTGCTCGCCCATGCGGTCGCGATGATAGATTTCGGTCCAATGTGCGGACTGCACGCGCGCGGGTTCGGCAAGATCTCGGGGTTCACCAAGAAACGCCAGTCCCAGCGCGCGGTAGTCGAGCGATTGGATGCGGACCAGCTCATCCAGAAACTGATGGGCGAGTTTTTCACGCAGTTGCGCGGGTTCGCTGGCGGGGACGGCGCCGTTTGAAGTGCGGCCCGCCGTACGATGCATAACGAAGAAGGGCCGGTCCAGCACCGAGTGATCCAGTTCGAGGAACAACGCTTCCGGAACCCGCAGTCCGGCCCGGTGCATCGCTTCGATTACGCGAAACTCGCGCTCGCGCTCCGACTTGAGCAGCCCGCCGGTGGGGTCGCGCCGTCCGATCAGGGGACGCGACCGAGTCTCGCCGCCCTCTCGCCACTCGAGGTCAAAGGAATAAGTTTCGCGCGAGGATCCGCCGGAGATGCGTTTCAATCCGAGGACTTGGAGACCCTCCGCGTGCGGCATTCGACGCCGCAAAAATTCGGTCAATCGCTCTCGGTCCACTGGTTCGGTCCGGGGTATGGGTGGGGCGCGGTCAGGGCGTTGGCGCCGCCTTCGGTATGGTCGGCGGGTAGGGGGACGCCCCGGCCGCGGGCGCATTCATTTGCGCAATCTCGGCGCGAAGTTGAGATGCCTGCGCCGTTTGTCCGTGAGCATCGAGCTGGCGCGCGACCGTATCGGCATCGTCACGAAATTGATCCATTTGTGCGCGTCCGGCCTGGGTCGAGGTCGACAACGCACTGGTCATCGTGAGCGTCTGTCGGAAAATGTCCATGAGCTGATTCTGTAAGACCGAGGCACCCGGCGACGGTGCGGCCTGAGGTGGCGCGTAGCGATTGATGAACTGCGCATAGCGGTTACCCAGCGCCTCCGGCCCAAGGATGGTGGTGAGCATCTGGGTCTGGTTGTCATTCGAGGCCCCGTACAGCTGGGCGCCGTCCGCCGCTTTGGAGCTCTCGGTGCCGGGCGTAAACAGTTCGAGCGACGGCGTGGCGCCCGCGCCCTGCAGAATCAGGATCGAGTCAACGTACACGAGACTGGCGTATTCCTGATCGATCTGGACCGAAACCTGCGCGCCGCCGCTTCCGGCGGCGGAGATGGTCGTCACCGATCCGATTTGGGTGCTGCCATGCCGCACCGGGTCGCCGGGACCGAGCCCATCGGGCTGATTGAACGTGGCGCTGTAATAGTTCGGGCTGGCCGCGGCGCAGCCCATCAGCGCCGCAGCCAGCAGGAGCGAGCGAACAATCCTGACGTTCCACGCCCCGCGATGATGGCTCATCCTACGCAAACGCCGGCATGACTTCGTGCGCGAACAACTCCAGGGTCGGTGGTGGCGCGAAGTCGCTGAAGAAGATGGTAAACGTGGTGATGCCCTGCGCCATGCGTTTCTTCAACTCTTCGATGAGCTGCCTGGGGGTGCCCTTGATGCCGGTGATGGAGAACGGCCTGAGGCCCTGCGCCATTTTCCATTTTTGCGCGACCTCGTCTTCGGTCTTGCCGATGCAGACCAGCAGTTGCTCGGAGATGTCGATAGTATTTATGTCGCGGCCGATATCTTTGCAGTGCTGCTTGAGCACGTTGAACTTCTGCTCGAAGCTCTGGTAGCCGGCCGGGCAATTCCAGCGGTCTGCATATTTCGCGACCAGTTTGAGCATGACCTTTTCGCCGCTGCCACCGATGGTGATCGGCGGGTGGGGTTTCTGCACCCCCTTGGGATTGTTGATCGCGTCGGCGACCGTGTAGTAGCGCCCTTTGAAGTTGGCGCGCTTCTCGGTGAGCATCTGCTTGAGGATTTCGAGCCCCTCCGCGAACTGCTTCAGCCGCTCACCCATCGACGGGAACTGGTAGCCGTAGGCCTTGTATTCCTCGGCCATCCATCCCGCACCCAGGCCGATTTCGAGGCGCCCGCGGGATATCTGGTCGATGGTGCAGAGCGATTTGGCGAGCAGCGCGGGGTTGCGGTACGAATTGCAGATCACCAGCGTGCCGATGCGAATCGCTTCGGTCGCGGCCGCCAGCCCGCTCATGGCGGTAAGGCATTCGACGTGATCGAGATCGGGCATTTGCCCGGTCCACATGTGATCGACCAGCCAGATGGAATGAAAACCCAGCTTCTCGCACAGTTTGGTGCGGTCGAGAAGCGCTTGCCAGTTAAGCCCGGCCTGTGGCGAGAACAAAGCGAATTGCGCCTTCTTGCTCATTCAATGACTCCCGTTGGTTGGATGGCGAATGCGTTGGAAATTGTTTGACATGGGCGGCCGCTGGGGGTCAACCAGTCAATGTTCCACCGCGGACGAGATGCTATAAGAGCGCGACACCGCGCTGCCGGGAGGGCTATGAGAAAGAACCTGATGGAGACTGCATCGGTATCGCGAGTTCGGCTCGTAGCCGCAATTCTGGCGCTTCTGCTCTCGCTCTCGGCAGCGGTTTCCGGTGCTCGGGGCGAAGTTGAAAACGGATTTCACCTTACCAGCGGGCCGCTCGAGGTACCGGGGGTTTCGGGAATTTATCAATGGCGCTTCGAGGCCGCGGTTGGTCCTTCCCCCTCCGATCGAATTGCGCTGCATCGCTTCGCCGAGGGGCGCGCGCCGCAGCCTCACGACCTCACGGTTCTGTATTTGCCGGGAACCAACATGAACGGTGAAATCGCTCTCTACGATCCGCGCTATTCATTTCCGGTATACCTGGCCACCGGAGGGGTGGACGTGTGGGCGCTCGACTATCGGACTCACTTTGTGGCGTCCACCGCGACCCCCGGGGAAATCAGCGACCTGTTCAAGCGATGGACCAACGAGGAGTTCGCATCGGACATCGCCACGGCGGCGAGCTTTATCCTGAAGCAGACCGGATCGCAAAAGCTCTTCCTGGCGGGGTTCAGCCGTGGGGTGTCCTTCGCATACCTGTTCACCGCTCAGCATCCCCGGCAGGTCGCCGGGATTATCGCATTGGACGGTTTCATCCCGCGTCGTGCGTCTCAACCCCTCCCCGACGATCACGCGGTCGACGATTTGGCGGGAAAGAATCTCACCTGGGAGAAGCGGCAATTCCTGATGGAGGCAGTGATTGCGAATCCAGACGGCCCGGCGCCGCTGCCCAAGTACCAGACTGCGGGCGAGAACCTGGAGCACGTGGTGTACGATTCGAAGGATTTCGGAGGGCACGGCGGATTGGCAAATCCGTTCGACGGCTACTCCAGTCCGATGGTGCTGGCACGGATGCTGGTCAGATACGATCGCTACTGGCCCGCGGTGCAGAACTATGAGAATCCGTTTACCGCCGAGCTGCGTTCGGCCCTGCAGGCGTCAAACGTCCCGGTGATCGCGTTTGCCAGCACCAACATCGCACCTGACTGGTCGACCTGGGTAGGCGAGTCTGCCCATGCCACCGGCAGTGATGACGTTACCTTCCAGGTGTTTCAGAAGTGGGGCCATCTTGATGTCTTGTGCGGTACGCACGCGCAGGAGCAGGTATTCGCCCCCACCCTGGCCTGGCTCAAGCGGCATCGGAAGTAGGGGGATAGGTGGGAGGCTCGTGCGATCGGTCGGAGGCGGGCAGGACTAGCACGACCGCGAGCGCCCACATCCCGAGGGTCAAACCCGCCATCGTCCACCCAAGTGCGCTGCGACCGCGGCGGCTGGCGATGACCGCGGTGAGCGGGGCGAGCGCGAGATTGACGACGATGGAGGTTGCCAGGATGGTGGCGGGCGGGAGCCGATAGCCCATCAGGGCGAAGCCCGAGGCCACGCTCAAAATGCTCGCCGCAATGCTCATCGTTTGCGTGGTTGCCCATCCACTATATAGTAAATCATCATGGCACGGGGCGACGTTGAGAGCATCATGGGCCGACTACGCAAGATGAGCGAAGAGGGCCTTACCAGTGTCTTCAACGAAGCGATGAGCAATCAACGTCTGCGCCGGGGGCTGGGGCGTGCGGGCGAGCAATTCATGAACAACAAGGCCTCGTTCGATCGCAACGTGGAGACGGTGCTCGACTTCGTAAATATTCCTTCCAAGAAAGACATCCGCGAGTTGAAGGCGCGTCTCGATCATTTGAGCTCGCAGCTCCTGAATTTGAGCATCAAGCTGGATCGGGTGCTGGCCAAGGACAAGCCCGCGCCCGCCAAGCTCCGCGCAAAGAAATAGACATCGACCCCCGCACTTGACATCGCTGGTCTCGTCCCCCGCGCCGCGCGCTACCTCATGGAACAAGACTATTGCGTGGTGCGGGTCGAAGATTAGCCGCGATGACCCCCAAATCGGTCACGCTCCGGGGCTCGTGATCGAGTTCGGGTGACAGCAAAAGCTGCGCCTGCGCAGGCATGACCCTGCTGAGCACCCCGAGCGAACGGGTTTCGCGCTCTTTGAGGGCGACCTGGTCGGCCAGATTGCGTCTCAGTTTGCGCTTCAATGCGGCGGAAAGCTTTGCCGCGGCGATTTCCTTTGCATCGGGCAGCGCCGGCATTGCGCGGTTAACGACGATCGCATTCACCTGAAGGCCGGCCTTCTGGAGAGCTTGCAGAAATTCCTGCGCTTGGGCGATGCGTCCGGTCTCGGGAGTGGTCACCAGCACCAGCGCCGTGTCGCCGGCACGCAGTAACGCGTCCGCGCGTTTGGCACGCTCGGCGAAGCCCTCGTACATTCCTTCGAATCCGCTCACGAACGCCTGCACGTCGGCGAGCAGGTTCAGGCCGGTAACTCGATCGAAGGCCGAAAGTACCGCACGCGCCGCGAGGTCGACCAATCTGAATTGGCGCAGAAGACCCGCCGGGGCTCCCAGCAAGGTGACGGCGCGCGAGTTGAGCAGCTCAAGCAAGCGGCGCGGCGCATCGAGGAAGTCCAGAGCCTCCGCCGCCGGTGGCGTGTCGAGCACCACCAGGTCGGTGTCAGGTTGCGAGGCCAGCTCGAGCAATTTTTCCATCGCCATGTAGTCGCCGACTCCGGCCAGCGCGCTCGACAGGTTGCGGTAGATGCGGTTGGAAAGGATTGCATCGCGGGCGGCGGCCGACGGCGCATGCTGTCGCACGATCGAATCGAAAGTCTCTTTGGGGTCGAGTTTGAGGGCCCTAAGTCGCGCGTGGCGGATGGCGGCGGCAGGCACGGGGCGCAGGGCTTTCAGGGAAACGGTGCGAGGCTCGCTCGCGTTACCGTCAAGACCGAGAGCATCGAGCAGGCGCGGCGCCGGATCGACGGTCATCACGTCTACCGAGCGCCCCCGCGCCGCGCCGCTTACCGCCAGCGCGGCGCTGACGGTGGTTTTGCCTACTCCGCCGGGTCCCAGGCACGCGATGAGGCGATACCGCGCGAAATCCGGCGCGCCCGATTTCATTGTGCGACCAGGCCGGCGGCGAGGGCGCGCGCCAGCGCGGAGATTTCGCGCATGCCGATCGCCGCTCGATAGAGCATCGGCAATTCGAAGGTTACAACGCCGGCTCGCTCCAGCTCCGTGCGGGCGGCTATTGCAGCCGCGCGCTCCGCGATGCGGCGTTGGGCGAGAGTACGGTGCGCGGCGAGCGTGCCGAGTTGCTCCAGCTCGTGTTCTTCGAAAAGCGCCGTGGTGGATCGGTTCAGGATTGCCCCTGCCACCTCGATTCGGCGCGCGCTCTTGAGCGTCTGGGCCGTGGCAAGTGTCTCACGCACCGACAGGTCCTCGGGGGTCACGGTCAGGAGGACCCCGAAACGGTGCGGGTCGGTCAGAAACTCCTGCACGTCATCCGCCAGTCGCCCGAGGGTCCCGACCGGAGCGACGCCCCTGACGCCGTTGGCGACTGCGAGGAGCTCGAGCGCGGTGCCGGTGGCCGGAGCGTCGATGATCACGTATCGATCGTGGAGCGCGGCCTCGCCCGCCATCATCCGGAGTCGCTCCAGCAGCAGGAACGCCTCGAGGCCGGGAAGCGCGGCCGTCACGTAGCCAAAGGTGCGGCTGCGCAGCATGCGTTCGGAAATTGCCGCCAGCGGCACAAGTCGTTTGATGAAAGAATTCAGTTCCGCCCGCTGACTGAGGGCCACCACCTCCAGCGATTCGGAGAGGCGCGCGGTCTGGTCTTCGCCAAGGGCCGCGCCCAGCAGCGCAGCGGCGCCCAAATGCGTGCTGAGATCGGCGAGGATGCTGGACCGTCGCTGCGAGAGCGCAAGGGCGAGCGCCGCTGCGACGGTGCTCTTGCCCGTGCCGCCCTTGCCGGTAACGAATACCACGCGCGGCAGCCGCATCACTGGACCTCAACTACACCAGCTCGCCCGGAAAATGCAGCGCAAGTGCGCTAGGATTGAGGCTGTGAGCCCCAGCCACGAGAAGGGCACCGCCTTCGAAAGTTCCGTCATCGCGATCCCTCCCGCGCGGATTGCCGAATTCAAGGCGATCATCGAATCGTACGACAACCTGGCGACGTTGAGGACTGAAGACCCCCGCCGCCACCACCTCCGGCTCTACTTCGCGTCCGATCAGAAGGACACCGTCAATCAACTAATCGAATCACTTCGCGAACGCTTCGAAATTCGCCGCCTGCTCTAGCCTTCCAGGTGCACCGAATAGTCCTTGCCTTCCCAGGTTCCGCGGTCAGTCCATAAAAAGGTGAATCGAATCGGCGCTTGCCACGACTCCGCGACTTCGATGTCCGCGTAACTGAGACCGATGGGCGTCGAGGTGGCGCGGAGGTCCTGTCGATGCGCCCATTCGTCGCGCGTCCAATGCAGCTGAAACGGCCGCTCGGACTGGATGCGCAGGGTGGTCGGCCGCTTTATCGCGTGGACCCTGCGACGATGGTATTTCCAGATCTCCATCGGGCGGCGTGCGCGCCCGGTGAGGTAGCGGTCCGCAACTTCCGAGATGAGGTCGAAGACCTGCCCGTCCGCCGCCGAGCGGAGCAATTTCACGTACTCGGCATGCGCCCACATCAGGGGAGTTGCGCTTCCGGTCTGCTCACCGGTGGACAGCAGGGCGGCGGGGATGTCCGGTTGATCCCACACCTGCTCGGGGAGCAGGCGAGTCGGCGTGGCGAACAATTCCATCGCGCGAATGTAAGGGAGCGGATCGCGTCCGGCCGCCAGCTCGTAGTGACCCCGTTCCCCGGTCAGCAACGGCCACGGGCGCCCGCGACCCCACCCAAGGAACGGGCCGCCGTCGTCGTGCTGCCCGTAACCATCATGCGTATAGCGCCGCCAGCAGGGACCCTGGGGCAGGTCGGCTTTCAGGACCGAATCAATCACATTCAGCGAACTCTCCATCAACGGGTCGCCGGGCTGCCGCACGCCGTAGCGCACGAGCTCGAGAAATCCATGGTCGACAATTTCCGCGGCTCGAAACTGGGTCGGGGTACCCGGCGGCCGGTTGCGAATCTCGACCGGAAAGCGATCCGGGTCTTCGTTTGGATGGTCGTCGTTAGGATCCGCGGGCGTGATGCGGATGTAGTGCCGTCGGATTCCTGGAACCAGGAACCCCTGATTGGTCACCGTCCATTGCTCAACGTGCGACTCCAGGAAATCCGCATACTCCTCCAGGTACCGCGCGGTCACCTCGTCGTGACGTTCCCGCGCGTAGCAGGCGCCGCACACCAGCGCCGCGATATTGCTGGCCAGTGTCGACGGAGAAAATCCGCTGTTCTCCTCCCAGCGCTCCTGTTGGGTGGCGGGTCCCTGGTGGATGAGGAACTTGGCGCCCGCCCGCACCATCGGATACGGATCGAAATCCAGCAGCGCACCGGTCTTGTGGAGGCGCCAGGCCAGCATCATCGGAAAGGCGACTTCATCGAGCTGGATCCCCTGCCAATAGGGATCGCCATTGATCCAGAAATTCTGCGAGAAGCCGCCATCGTCGTGCTGCGAACACGCCAGGTAGATGAGCGCCCGCACCGGGGTCGACAAGTCCCCCGAGGCCAGCATTCCCGTGGCGCTGTTGACCATGTCGCGCGTCCACACCAGGTGATATCCACCCAGGTCTTCGTCGCCCTTGGCTTCTCCCCACGGAATACTCATCGAGGCGATGATCGCACCCGGGTAATTTTTGTCTTCATGCGCGATCAGCAAGTCATGGCTGCGGCGATAAAGTTGTCCGTTATCGCACGGCCATTGGCCCAACGGATGATGGTGGCGGCAGGCGCGATCCCACTGTTCGAGGAAGCGGTCGCGATGGGACTCGAAACCGATGGCCAGCGACTGGAACAGGGTGGTGACCGCGCGATGCAAGGTGCGACCAAAGGCCAGACCGATGGTGAATTCGTGCCCGCGGCTCAGATCGATTTCACCGGTGAGGGCGATGTTGCCGTTGGGAGCGGACGCGAATTGATAGTCGAGCTCAAAATTCTCTGACAGGTCCTGCCATCCGTCGGTGCGTCCCACATATCCGCACGATTTCCGCACGAAGGGCACGGTCGCGGCCAGTGCCAGCCAGGTACCGTCACGATTGGCGGTCAGAAACTCGCGCCCCACGATGGAAGTGGCATTGCCGTTGTTGCCCCATCCTGCCACCCCCAGGTGGGGGGCCAGCAGTACGTACAGATGCAGGCGTGCGAGAAAGGCGGGGTCTCCTTCCAGCCGAACCTGCATCAGGACGGTCGGCTGGTGGGGGTCGCAGAGTATGTCCTTGACGATCTGATAGCGCAGGGCAGGATCGCGATTGATGATCCGGACGGCGAGACCGTGCTCGAAGAGATACTCGGTGGTGGTCTCGAGGTCGCGCCGCTCTTCGTGGAAAAAGCTGGTTCCGTCGCTAACCAGCAATTGCAGATCCCGGACCTGCGGCGAATCGGCGGTCGGAAAATAGATTTCGTTGAGAACCCCTTTCGAGCCGGTGAACCACACGCGGCTGGTCGACGAGTATGCGGTCCCCACCACATCTTTCGCGCTGCGGGTCCAGTGCGGTTGGATGCCGGGAGCGCCCGTAGCGCGGGGCGAATCGTGCAGAGTTGCCATGTGGCGCTTTCCTTTCCTGTAGGTCAGGGAGCGCGACTGCCTTAAGTGGCGCTTGGGCCATCTACGGCGGCGGTCGCAGGCTCCACCTTTTCGCGAGCACGGAATACGTATGCAACGCCGATGCTCAACGCGTAGAGAAGCAACAGCGGAATGGCCAGGAGAAACTGCGATACCATATCGGGCGGGGTGAGCGCCGCGGCCACGATGAAGATGGCGAGGATCGCGTAGCGCAGGTGGTGAATCATCATCTTGTAATCGATGATGCCCAGGCGGGTCAGGAACAGCGCGAAAATCGGCATCTCGAAGGTCACGCCAAACGCGAGCAGCAGCTTGGTCGAGAAGGCCAGGTATTCACTGATGCGAATGGTGGGGGTTATGCCGATACTGGCGTACTCGCTCAAAAAAAACGCATAGCCAATCCGGAACACGACCGCCCAGCAGAAGTAACCACCGGCGCAAAAGAACAGCGTCGCAAAGATTACAAACGGGCGCGCCAGCTTGCGTTCGGTGGTGTAGAGTCCCGGCGCGATGAATTTCCAGATTTCGTAAAACACCGCGGGGCTGGCAATGAACAAGCCCGCGATCAGGGCAACCTTGATCTTGGTGAAGAACGCCTCGCCGACCCCGGTGCCGATCAGCAGGACTTTGCCGTGGGAGACCTCGCGAATCGGCCAGGTCAGCGCCGAGAAGATCTGGTCGACGACTGCATAGGCGAGTATGAACCCGACCGCAAGCGCGATCGCGGCGCGCAACAGGCGCACCCGCAGTTCCTGCAGATGCTCGACGATTGACATGCGAGCCTCGCCGTTGCCACCCTCGGCCGGCGGAGTTTGATGTTGGTCGGGCATCTGGGACTCGTCGCTCACGATTGCCCCGGGGATTTGTCACGCGGCTCGGACACGGGTGCAGGGGGCTGAGCGGTGCGCGGAGGGTCGTCCTCCATGGCGTCGCTCAGCTCGCGCATCACGCTGTTACTTGCGGCGCGCAGCTCGCGCATTATCCGGGCGGCCGCGCGGATTACTTCTGGCATCCGCTCGGGGCCGAGGACTACCAGGGCTACGGCCAGAATCAGCAGTATTTCCAAAGGGTTCAAAGCAGGATGGCGTCGGAGTTGTTTGGCGATATATTGTCCCGAATGGTCCGCGGAAAAACGCGCCGGTGCCGGTCAGATCATCATTATAGCGGATCGTGGAGTCAACGATGCTGAAGACCGCCGTGGTGACCGATCGCGCGTATACCAGGCATTTCGCCGGTCGGTCCCACCCCGAACGCCCGGAGCGAATCCGCGCCCTGATCGACATGACCGAGTCGGTCGATCGCTCCGGGTTGCAGCGTCGGGCGCCGCGCGAGGCAACCCTTGAGGAGATCGCTCTCTGTCACCAGCCCCGATACATGCAACGCATGGGCGAGACCGGGGCGCTCGAGCGGTTCGATTTTGACCCTGATACCCATACCTCGCGAGACTCGTACCGGACCGCGCTTCTTGCCGCCGGCGGCGTGCTCACCGCGGTGGAGGCCGTGATGGATGGAGAGACGGACAACGCGTTTGCGCTGGTGCGGCCTCCCGGCCATCACGCGCTGCCCGATAGGGCAATGGGATTCTGTTTTTTCAATAATGTGGCGATCGCGGCCGCGTGGCTGTTAAAACATCGTGGGCTCAAACGCATAATGATCGTGGACTGGGACGTGCATCACGGAAATGGTACGCAGGCGATGTTTTACGAATCGCCCGAGGTTCTTTACGCGTCGACCCACCAGTATCCGCACTATCCGGGAAGCGGCTCGCTACAAGAGATCGGAGCGGGCCGCGGGGAAGGCTATACCATCAACGCTCCCATGCCGGCCGATTTTGGCGATGACGAATACCTGCGTTTCTTCGACGACTTCATCCTGCCAATCGGCCGCAAGTTTCGCCCCGAGTTCATCCTGGTCTCGGCGGGATTCGACTGTCATTGGCGCGACCCGTTGGCGCAAATGCGCGTGACCGAAGAAGGCTTTGTCGGGATGGCGCGGCGGGTGAAGAAGCTGGCCGCGGAGTGTTGCCAGGGAAAGATGGTGGCCGCGCTGGAAGGCGGCTATGACCTGGACGCCCTGGTCAATTCCGGACGAGCGGTGCTCGAGGAGCTGGGCCGTTACGCCGACGAACCCGTTCACCCGGCGCTCAACGGCGCCGCGGTTACACCGATCATCGAGCGCGCAGCGCGGAACGTCGGCCGCTTCTGGAACCTCGCCTAGGAATGGGTCAGCAGCCTCGGTCCGGCGATTCAGCGCAGGGTACGGTCACGGCACGGCTGGTTGCGGTCGGGGGATCGGCGCCGCGCGAGTATCGGCTGCGCGCCGGCCAAACCTCCATTGGTTACGCCAAGGACAACGACATCGTGCTCGAGGCCTCGACGGTCTCGCGCTACCACGCGGTGATCCGGCGCCGGCTTGGCGGTTATACACTTACCGATCTCGAGTCGACCAATGGAACCTTCGTCAACGGCGTTCGAATCCAAAACCCTATCGGACTCAAGCGCGGTGATGACCTGCGCTTCGGCGACGCCCATTTCGCATTTCTGGCTCGCCGCCGGTCCATGGTTCAGGAGCTGCGCTCAATTCGCCCCTTCCCGCTTGTGCTCATCACGGTGGTGCTTTTCGCGCTGGGCTTCGGGGTGGTGCGCTATCGAGTGTGGAAGGCTGCAAGGCTGGGGGTAACGAACGGCATACCGGCGCCGCACCGGTCCGCCGCAAGCGATTCCGTCGCGGCACAGGCGGCCGCCTCACCTGCGACCGGCTGCCCTTCCGGTGGTCCGAGTGCCCCTTCGGCGACCGAGCCCGAATGGCTTGCGCTGCTTAACTGGTATCGCAGGCTGAGCGGGCTCGAACCGGTGTCCGAAGATCCGAAACTGAGCGCGGGTGATCAGGCGCACGTGCGATACCTTCTCGCCAACTACTCGGAAGCGCTGCGCAACGGCGCGATGCCGGGGGGCGAGATGCACGAGGAGCGAGACGGTAGCCCCGGCTATACTCCCGACGGCGCCAAGGCAGGCAAGCAGAGTGACGTCGATTTCGTCTACTGGCACGGGCACCAACCTGAAGGACTGGTGAATTTCGCGATCCTGGACTGGATCAGCGGCGCCTTTCATCGCCTGCCGCTGCTGAATCCGAATCTGCGCCGGGTTGGCTACTACGACTTTTGTGGAGGGGGCATCTGTGTTGCAGCGATGAATGCGATCGGTGGGGTGGATGGAGCCGGTCTGCGTCAATCATTTCCGCGTCCCCTCAAATTTCCTCCCGCCAATGCCGGAATCGACTTGCGAACCTTCGAAAACGAATGGCCGGACCCACTGACCGCGTGTCCGGGGTATGCGGCGCCGACCGGGTTGCCGATTACCTTGACCTTGGGAAGCTTCGTCCCTGCAAAGCTTGGACGGTTCAGCGTCGAAAGCGTTTCCCCCGATGGCGCGACGAGCAAAGTAGAAGCTTGTGGATTCGATGCCGCCACCTATGTCAACCCGGAGTCATACGGTCAATCGGCAGGGCGCGGAGTGCTGGCGGCTAACGGGTCGGTAGTGGTAATCCCGCGCCGCCCCCTGACCCGCGGCGCGACCTACTCGGTGCGGATGACCGTCAATGGCCACGAGTACGACTGGACTTTCAAAGTGAACAATTAGTCGGCTGGCAGCGGCTGGGTCGCGCAGGTCGTCCTGGACCTCGATGCAGAAGAAACCAGGCCCCGTGCCGTACGTAATCTTTTAGTCAATCCGGCCGCGGCAGCGGCGCTCGGCCGGCCCTGGGACCCCGCCGCCGTGCCTCACGGCTCGAAATCCAGCGCGATGACGGTCTGCAGCGGAGCTATGGCATTTTCAGGAACATCGACTATCAGCTCGCCGACCGGATCCTGATTGAACATCATTTCACTCACGACCCCGCGTCTGTGGATGCGGAGCTGCTCGCCCGATGCGAGCACGCTCGCCGCTCTGACCTTGCGCAGGTGGACTGCGCGGACCGAAATCGTGTCATAGGGACGTGCGAGCAGGTGCAGATAGACGCGATTGGCGCGCCGGGTGGAAGGACCGTAGAACTGCCAGGGCTTAAGTCCGGGCTGGGTTTCAAGGATGCTCTCGCCGCTGCCTGCCATCCACTCTGCGATCGCCTCGAGCCGCTCGGCCTGCTCGGTTGCCAGCGAGCCGTCTCCGCTGGGGCCGACGTTGAGCAGCAGCCGGCCGCCCTTGGCGGCAACTTCCGAGAGCGTGTTGATCAGGCTGCGAACCGACTTGTAATGGCGGTCGGACGGATTGTAGCCCCAACTGTTGTTCATCGTCATGCAGGTTTCCCAGGCGCGCGCCGGTACTCGGGCGGGGACCCCCTGCTCGGGGGTGTCGTAGTCGCCGCAGCCGGGCAGGCGGTCGTTGATCACGATTTCCGGCTGCAGTTCGCGAATCATCTTTTCCAGCTCACGCGCCTGCCATTCCTGTGGCGTCCGCTCCCAGCCCCCGTCGAACCACAGCAGATCGATTCTCCCGTAGTTGGTCAGAAGTTCACGAATCTGCGCGAACATCGAGCTGCGAAAGCGATTCCACTGCGCTGGCGTCCCGCGGCGCCATTGTCCCCATCGATAGGGCTTGTCGCTTTCCGCGAAGGCGGGATAGTCGGGGTCGTGCCAATCGATCAGCGAGAAATACAGTCCGACACGAATTCCCTCGGCGCGGAATGCCTCGACATATTCCCCCACGATGTCGCGCCGGAACGGGGTATGTTCGATCGTGTAGCCGGTGTGCCGCGAGTGGAACATCGCGAATCCGTCGTGATGTTTGCTGGTGAGCACCGCGTATTCCATGCCGGCGCGCTTGGCCAGGCGCGCCCACTGACGCGGATTGAATTTTACCGGGTTAAAGGTGCCAGCGGTCGAATGATACTCATCGACCGAAACTGCTTGCGCCTGCGGCAGCACGCCGACCCCTCCCACCAGCGGCCACGACAGTTCCCATCCCCGCTGACTGCTCGCGCCCCAGTGAATGAACATGCCGAACCGCGCCGCGGTGAACCATTCCTGCATGACCGCGAATTGTGCCGTGCAGCCCCTGTCCTGTCCAACCGAAGTCTCTGCTGCCCGGGTCAGAAAGGCATTGGGAGTTGGCGCCGGCTCATGGTATTGGAAAAAGATGTCCGGTGCTGAGCCGGCGGAGGCTGTGCGATGAAAATATCGATGTTCCACCTGATGCCGTATCGTGATCTGCCGGCGGACTTCGAGACGCGCTACAACTCGGTGTGGGTCGACCCTCCGTATTGGGAGCTCGCCGATTCGACCAGGATCGGCCAGTACTACAACTGGACCCTCGACGAACTTATTCACGCCGCCAACCGCGGCATCGATGGCATCTGCGTCAACGAGCATCACCAGAACGCTTACGGGTTCATGCCGAATCCCGACCTGATGGGTTCGGTCCTCGCGCGCGCCACCAATGGCACCGACGTCGCGGTGGTGCAGATGGGATCGACGCTGCCGACCTCGAACCCTCCGATTCGGGTCGCCGAAGAATATTCGATGATCGATTGCATCTCGGGCGGCCGCCTGGTCGCGGGGATGCCGCTCGGCACTTCACAGGACGTGAATCTTTGCTATGGAATTTCGCCGATCGAACAGCGCGAGCGGTACTATGAAGCTCACGACCTGATTCTGAAGGCGTGGACCGCCCGAGAAATTTTTGCGTGGAACGGCAAGTACTTCAAATTACCGATGGTCAACATCTGGCCGCGCCCGATCCAGAAGCCGTTTCCGCCGGTGTGGATTCCCGGCAGCGGGAGCCTCAGCACCTGGGATTTTTCTGCCCGTAACGATCACTGCTACTGCTTCCTGTCTTACTGGGGGAACAATTTTGGCAAGCGCGTGATGGACGGATGGTGGGATTTCGTCGCCAAGGGTAATCACGATCCGAATCCCTTCCGGGCCGGATTCCTGCAGCTGGTCGCGGTCTCCGAAACCGACGCCAGCGCAGAAAAGGAGTACTACCCGCACATCCGCTACTTCTACGACAAGTGCCTGCACATTCAGCCCGAATATTTTCCGGTCGCGGGCAACCAGGACTACAAGAGCCTGGTCAACAGTGTCACCAAGCTGAACCCGCAGATGTTCGACCTGATGAACAAGATCCCGACCTGGGGCTACAAGGACTTCGTCGAGAATCAGTTCGTCATCGCGGGCAGCCCGGCGACCGTGCGCCAACAGTTGATGGAGGCCGTGAAAAAACTTCGGGTCGGCAACCTGATGGTGCTGCTGCACATCGGTTCGATGCCCCACGACCTTACCATCAAGAACATCGATCTGTTCTGCCGGGAAGTGATGCCGCACTTCCGCGATGTTTGGGAAGACCAATGGGAGAACAAGTGGTGGCCGGAGAAGCTGCGCGCCCGGCCAAACGGCAAGGGCGTCTCCGCCCACGCGTAGGTTGCGGCAGCGAAGACCGGCAAATCCTGCGCGGCCGGCACCAGGCCGGCTGCGCGCATCCCCTAAGTCCGGAATCCAGGAAAGGCTCTGCGAAAAGATGGCGGCGAGCAAGCAACAAACGGTAAGCGTGTGGGGCGACAAGGTCCATCCCACGGTCAAGATTTCGGGCGCGGGTGCGCCGCTGGTCTACCTGCACGGCGGATACGGCCTCATCGAGACCGAACTGGTCGACGAGCTGGCGAAGAATTTCACCGTTTACGCGGTGCCGCATCCCGGTCTCACCCCCGGCGACGAGGACGCGATCAAGGCGCTCGATGATTTCTGGGACCTGGTTCTGTACTACTACGATTTGTTCGATCAGCTCGGACTGAAGTCGCCCGCGGTGGTCGGGCATTCGTTCGGCGGAATGGTCGCGGCCGAAGTGGCCGCCACCGACCCGACCCGGGTCGGCAAGCTGGTGTTAATCAATTCACTGGGACTGTGGCTCGATAACCGGCCGATCCGGAATTATATCGTTGCCGCACAAACCGAACTGCCGGGGCTGCTGTTCCACGATCCCCACCATCCCGCGCAGAAGCGAATCATCCTGAACCCCGAAGATCAGGAAGGGTTTATCCGCATCTCCTGGGCGCTCGGCTGTACCGGCAAATTTTACTGGCCGATTCCCGACAAGGGACTCAAGAAACGCCTGCATCGGATCACGGCGCCCACACTTTTGCTGTGGGGCAGGCATGACAAGCTGCTCGCGCCCGCATACGGGGAGGAATTCAAGAAGGGCATCCCCGACGCGAAGCTGGAAATCATCGACGGCGCGCACATGATGCCGCTCGAGGCTCCGGCGAAGGTCGCCGCGGCGGTTACTGCGTTCCTCAAATAAACACGACCCGAGGCCGAGCACCCGAAAAGACCGGTCATCGAAAGCGTAGTGCGCGGACCTTGAATCAGGTTGGGCGGGACGGAAATACACCGACCGTGCCTCAAGATCCGTCGAGCTCAACCCTTGCACGTTCGCATCGCGTCGAATACTTCCATTAGACTTATCTGTAACGACGCAAGAGGAAGTGGTGAAGCTTTCCAGACCTTCCTGGGTGGTGACGATCCTTGCGATTCTGGCGATCGCTTCCGCCTGCAATGGCTCAAGCTCGGATGGTTTACCCGTGAGAAATACCGGACATTACGCGATCGTCGAGACGGACCGAGGCAGCTTTGTGATTGAACTCTATCCCAAAGTCGCGCCCAAAACCGTCGAGAACTTTGAAACCCTGGTCAAAAAAGGCTTCTACAACGGCCTCACCTTCCATCGGGTAGTGCCCGACTTCGTGGTGCAGGGCGGCGACCCGGACGGCACCGGAATGGGTGGTCCCGGTTACACGGTTCCCGCCGAAATCGACAAGAACGAACATCATCTGCGCGGGAGCGTCGCGACCGCGCGCACCGGCGATGACGTGAATCCCAAGCGGGACTCATCGGGCAGCCAGTTCTATATCTGTCTGGAGAAGCAGCCGGGCCTCGATGGCGACTACACGGTCTTTGGCGGCGTGATTAAAGGCATGGACGTGGTCGACCAGATTCAGAAGGGCGATCACATGAAGAAAATCACGCTGGCCACGGAACCGCCCAAGTAGAATCAAGTGATGGCATCCGGAAGCGGGCACCCGTCGGGGCCCTACTTCAGCGTCGACCTCCATCTTCACACCAACCGCGGCAGTTCGGATTCGAACCTCGCGCCGGCTGATCTGGTCGCGCGCGCCGGCGCGATCGGGATCGGCGCGGTCTGCATCACCGAGCACGACAATATGTGGGAAGCGCGCGAAGTGGACCTGCTCGGCAACGAGTCGGGGGTGGTGTTCCTGCACGGCATGGAGGTGACCACCGACATGGGGCACATCGGGGTTTTCGGCCTGGATCGCTACGTGGGTGGAATCTACAAGCTCGCGGAGCTGCGTAAGGTGGTTGATGCGGCCGGCGGAATCCTGGTCGCAAACCATCCGTTTCGCTACAAGCTCGACCCGCGCTTTTCCTTCATCAATCCGGACGGCGAGCCAATCGATCCCGACCGTCCCGAGCGCGCCGCCAGTCTGGCAATCTTTGAGTTCGTGCACGCGATCGAGGTGCTGAACGGGGCCTGCTCCGAGGAGGAGAATGTGTTCGCGCTGCGGGTGGCGCGTCACCTCAAGAAGCCCGAGGTTGCGGGCTCCGACTCCCATTCCGCGGGTTCCATCGGCTGCGTAAGTACCCTGCTCGACGCGCCGGTACATGATGAACGCGGGCTTATCGAAGCGATTAAAGGCGGCAGGTGCAGAGCGG
>JAFAHS010000448.1 GCA_019237115.1 Deltaproteobacteria bacterium | reverse complement strand
CGCGGCACCTACTGGATGGCACAGGTCGCTGCCTTTTCCTCTGCATTCCAAGTCGTGACCTTCGATCATCGCGGGGTGGGCGCGAGCGAGGGCCAGCCGCCCTACAAAGTAGAGCAATGGGCGGCGGACACGCTGCGGCTCATCGATCACCTAGGTCTCGATTGGGTGCATCTGGTCGGACATTCGACCGGAGGTACCATTGCGCAAGTACTCGCAGCCGATCACTCCGATCGTGTCGCGTCCCTCGTCCTCGGCGCAACTTTAGGGGACTTACTCACAATGGTGGTGGCTCATAATCGGTGACCGAGACGTGCCCGCGCGACCACTTCTACCGCAGCATGACTGCACCGCAGACCTCAACCGGCGATTAACCGGCTGCAATTTTTATCCTTTGATCCTCGTTCCAACGCTCCCACATCGCGGGGCCGGGATATGGTGCCTTTCAAGCCGCGTTTCGTGGTGCTGACGGCGGTTTCAGACGCGCTCACCGCTAACGATCGCCGCAACCTCCTCATCGCTCAACGGCGGGCCGACGATGTCCATTCCGGCGGCAGATGCGACCTCGGCGAGCTCAGCTTGGTCCGCAAGGGTCAGGTTCCGTTCAGCGATGCGCTCGAAGAAGGTCTCGAACTCTCCGGGTGTCACAGTCACCTGGAACCGAATTGGATCGTCGCCATAGGCGCGCCAGGTGTGGGGCATAACCTTCGGGTAGCATCACTACATCGCCTGGCCCAGCCGTGCGGCATTCGTGCGGTGTCCACAGGGCGATGGCGCCTTGCTCGATCAGGAAGATCTCATCATCCTGGCGATGCAGGTGGCGTGGCGGCCCGAAGCCTGCCGGGGCACGTAAAACAGCACCGCCAGCCGCCCCTCGGTCTCAGCGGCGTGAAGCCGCGGGCGGGCCTGTTCGCCCCAGGAAGTGGTCGCGAAGCCGGAGTCTGAGGGTGAGTCCACGAGTAGTGGCCGGGGAGCTGTCAGTTTACTCATGGTGATCTCCCATGCTGAGAGGTGCTTTCGAGCTCGAGTCGCCTTGATGGGTTGATCGACTCCTCGATTGCCGCGTCTGGATCAAGTTCAGCGCGGTGTTAGTGTGGCGAGCTGGACTGTGTCGTACTTTGCGCGCAGCTTAGCGAGCGCATCGGAATCCGGTTTGCCGCCCTTGGCGATCAGGTCGCGCAACTCGTCGAAGTACTTCTCATGACCTGCCGGCGCAGTGATCAGCAGCATACGGCCGGACTTCGAGCCGGAATTTCCGAACGCGTGCGCTGCGCCGGGTGGGACAAATACGCAAGTTCCCGGTCCGCCGGGCACGGTACGCTCGCCACAGCGCAGATCGAGCTCTCCTTCGAGAACGTAAAGATCTCCTCGATTTTGGTGTGGAAACGCCCCAGTGTTGAACCCTGGGGCGACCGTAAACTCGAACAGCGAGCATTGCTTGGAGTGTTGGGCCGTGACCAGATAATCGACCCGAGTCTGGTGCAGGGTGATACCGTGGGCCTCACCGTGATGCAGAATGAGTCCCTCTACGGACATCTCGCCTCCTGTTCGCATGACGCGGGGAGGGTATGGGAATGTTCTCATGCGGCTCGCGGGTGAACCGACGCGGGCGGGGTCTAAGGTGCTCGTTGACGCGCCGCCCGCCTCAATCGATGCGCCGGTTGTGCGTCGGCTTCGCACCGCAGGCCCTCGGAGCACGTCCATCAAAAGCATCTTATTGTCAACCCCGCAGCCCAAACACCGCATCACCGCCCCCCATAGGCCGGTGAGGACATACACTTCGTTTGAGGAGGTTCGAGCGAGAGCGGCCTTGAGGCAAGCCGCTCCACCTTCGTCTCATGTTTAACTCCGCAGTGCGGACATCGAAACCGCACCGCATTGGACCAGATGCGGGCCAAGGTCGCGTCGTCAACGTAAAGTTGAAGATCAATAGGCTCTCGGGTTTCAGGGCACCAACCAATCAGATTACGCATCGCGTCGCCCACAAGTCTAAAAAAAAAGAGAGCGACTTGCTCGTAGCCTTCTTGCGGCTTTGTTGGTTTCACCGCGCGAGGTAACCGCGGCCCGAATAACTTGCGCACCACTGGAGCGGCGCCTCGTCGCCGCCTCTCGACATCTACGGTTTCGATGTGGCGGATTAGATCACCGACAACTTCTATCTGATCGACGTCTGCATCCGTGAT